>NZ_LT607578.1:0-8897 GCF_900095275.1 Pseudomonas sp. UMAB-40 | reverse complement strand
AGCAGTCCCATTTTCAGGGCCGCTTCGCGCCCCAGCGGGAGCAAGCTCCCTCGCCACAGATCACTCATCGCTCGTTCTTTCTATTTACTGGCTAGTGCCCCTACGGTGCCGGTGCCGGTTCTGGCTCGTTGGTTACCCGCAGCAATCCCCAAAGCCCGGCGGTATTGCCGTAGGCGCCGTAGTCGCGGAACAGGTAGTCGCCCGGTATTGCGTTGCTGCCCCCGGCGCTCGGGTGCATGAAGCTGAAGTGCGCCGCCGGCAGGATGCTTTCACGCGCGCCGATGTACATCGACATCGGGTTGTAGCCGAACCGCACCGACCCCACCCCTGGCGTAGCCATCGGATAACCGCCGGTATCGCTCTTCTCCGACTGGAACGGGTTGACCGACCAGACGTGCCCGTCCAGTTGGAAGGTCGTGCCGCGACTGCCACCGGTCGGCATCAGGATGTGGGTGCGGAACGGTTGTCCCGGTTTCACATACAGCACCGGTGTCTGAGGATCGCCCCCGATAAGCGCATTGCTGTAGGCCATATGCGCGTTCGGCACGTCACCGTAACCGGCACCGTTGGCATGCCCGAACGGTGCATCCGGCGCCAACCCGAAGCGGAACCAGATCGGCTCGGCCTTGTAGTTGATGGCCATGCTCGAGTTGTCCTGTGGATCGGTCGGCACACCAAAGCCTTCGGCGGCAATGCCTTCCACCGGCCGACCGTTGGCCCAGCGGATGTTCAACGCTTTCTGCCAGACCATCGCAAAGTCGCGGTAAGTGGTCTGCCCTGGCGCCGTGACCGTTGCGTTGGTTTTACGCGCATCCTCAACCCAGGTTGCGCCGATCGGCAGGATGGTCATCGCCCCACCCAAGCCTTTCTGCGGTTGTTTGATGAGGTCCGCCGGCGTGATATTCAGTCCGCCGAACTCCACCGCCGTGGCGTTGATGTTGTCGACACTGCGGCCCAGTTGCGAGATCGGCTTGCCTTCACGCTCCAGGTGCCCGGCGTAGTACTGATAAGTACGCGTCGGGTACGCGCCGCTGTTGCCGATGCGCGGTGGCACGGTCTGGGTCGGGTTGGCGCCGACGTTGGTGCCATCGGATTTGGTGATGTCATACGCCAGCAGTTGCGCATGCAGGCCAACGTGGCTCGACGGCCGCAGCAGGTTGTTGGTGAAGATGGTCGAGCCCTGGCCATTGTTGCGATCGCGCTTGACCAGCCCTTGCATCACGGCAGTCTGGGTCAGGTCGGGCATGACCACGGGCAAGCGGTTTTCCAGCGTGACGTTGATGCAGTCACCCGCCGCTGCGCGCAATACCAGCGGTTCCACCGGTACACCTGGTTTCATTTTTCCGGTGACCGGATCGAGGTCGGATTTGCGCACGTACAGGATCGCAGTCGGATCATGCAACGGGCCGCTTTGACCGCCGATGGTGATGGTTTCGCCATCTTCAGGATCGACCACGGTGACCTGAGGGATATTGACCGGCCGCGAGTTGAACACCAGGGTGCCACCCGCCGGATTCAACGGCCCACCCACGTGTTGCCCGATACCGGCCGGATCGCCGATGGTCAAGTTCAACGGATTGCGCAGGATGTCGTTGGCCAGCGCCGCAACCACTTCATAGTTGCGTTGCACGGTCGGCCGGGTGCCGATGCCGTTCGGGTTGGCGCTGTACCGTGGGCAGGAGCCATCGAATGCCACGGTATTGCGCATACCCATCGGCTTGGGGTTGTTTGGCACGGCGAACAGATCGCTGCGCTGGGTCGTGTAGTTGCGCATCACGCCCCAGATACCGTTCCAGTAACCTTCAATCGAAGCGTCCATCGAGTACAGGTAATCCCCCGTGGTCGCCGCCGAACTGGACAGCATCGAGACCGGCGCGTTGAAGCCCATCTGCTCGGAGATACCGACCATCTGCGACGAGCGCCAGCCGGAGTTGGAGCTGTTGCCGAAGCCAGAACCGCTTTGCAGCCATTTCACGCCGTGCAGGGTCACGTTGTGCTCTTCTTCGTGACCGCCGGCATGCACCCGCAGCCGCACATTGTCACCGGTGTAAGTGCGCAACATTGGCGTGAACGGGTCACCCGGTTCCGCGCCGCCACGGTTGACGTGTGGCGGGAACAGCGTGGTGCCGCCGGTTGGCCCCGTGGCTGCGGTGACCAGGTTCGGTGCCAGGTTCATCGCCGGGATGGCGCGGTCGGTACGGCTTTGCATGGCATACGCCAGGTCGCCGCCGAGGCCGTCGGCCTGCATGCCGCGCTTGCCGTCCGGGCCGACCTTGTTCGGGTCGTACACCCGCAAGGCCAGCGGTTCGTTGCGGTAGTTGACGACGAACATGCCAGGGTCATCGACCGAGATCGCCTGTGGGCATGGCCGAGTTGGACAACCCGGCACCATGCCGCCCTGCACTTCAATGATGCCGTCGAGCAAGGTGCTGGCGTTGTTGCGTACCGGCGGATTGATCGCGTAGCGGAAGCTGTCCGCGGTGGCCGGGAAGGCTTGCGGATTAGGCACGCCGTTAGGCCCGGCGCCCACATACACCCCGGCTTCATAGGCGTGCTGGAAGTCGCTGTATTCGAGGAAGAACTCACGGAAGCTGTCGTTCTTGCCGTCGCCGTCGATGTCCCCGGTCGACACCACCGCCTGCCACGAAGTCGGCCCGCCGTCTTGGCGTGCGCCGCTGTACAACGGCTCGCCGGTTTCGGCGTGGAACCAGGTGGAGCCAGCTGGCTCAGCCAATACGGTGGCGTACAGGCCAATCTGTTGGTGAGTCGATGGGCCCAGGTGGTCGTGGGTAAAAATGGTCCCCAGGCCACGGTCGACACCTTTGGCGTTCACCACCGGATCGACGAACCAGCGTTGCATTGCCGTGCGCGCCCCTACCCAATCCGCCCGGCCAAACTGACCGAAGTATGGGTGATTCTTGGCTTTCGGGCAGGCCGGCGTGCCGTCACGTGGATCGGTGCCGGTGCATTGGTTGAACTCGCGAATGGCGTGGATGCGTTCTTGCACGGCCCCCGGGGAAAGCACGCCGTCTTCGTAGTTCCAGCCGTTGGCCGAACCGTCAGCTGCCGTCAGGTCCCATTTGGGCAGGTGAATGTGCTGGCCGATCACGTCGGTCGGCGTGCGTACCTGATAGTCGTCCATCTCATAGGTGGCCGGCACCAGGTTGGTTTGCTGGTATTGCACGCAGTCGAAAGTGTTCATGCGCATCACCAGCGGCTCTGGCGGACGCTGTTTGGTGATGACCGGCCAGGCGTCTTCCCACAAGGCCAGAATGCGCGCTTGCGGGAAGTGGTAGCCGACCTTGTTGTACACCGCGTCGAACTGGATGTTCGCCGCTTTGTAGACCCGTGGACGGTCCGCGGTGAAGGTCGAGGAGCCGGTGTAGGACATGCCGTCGATGCGTTCACCGCTGGCAAACTCGCCAGTGCCGGCGCTGCTGGTCAGGCGTTTTTGCCGGTCGTCCATGCACGGTTCGTAGTAAGGCGCGCCGGCAATCGGCAAGGCACCGTTGGTGCGGAAGGCCTTCGCCACGATTTGATTGCCGGGAAGCAAGGCAAAGCTCGGGTGGTCCTTTTTGGCGTGGAAGGCCATGGCCGCCTGTTCGACTTCGGTGCCCTCTTCCGGCATGTAGATGGGTTTGGCGCGGGTCACTTCCTTGGAGAAATCCAGCGACGTGGTAATGGTATGCGCCACGCCACCGGCGGAGAAACCGTCCAGGGAATGCCGCCCCAGGCCGCCGTCCCAACCACCGGACGAAGCCGGGTCGAGGTTGGCCCACAGGGCGTTGCCGCTGGTTTTCAAGGACTGGGCCTTGGCCGCGTCGAGCATGTCCAGCGGTGGAGTCGGTGGGCGTTGGCCGACCGAGGTTTCCATGCCGCCAATCCAGAACGGATAGCCAGGGTTTTTCAGGCTGCCGTCAGCATTGCGGTTGGCTTCGCTGCGATCCACCAGGGCCAGGGAACCGATGGCCTGAGCGCCGCCACTGCCGCTGTTATGTTCGCCGTCGTCACCTTCTTCATCATCGTCGTCATCACCACCGGCGACCAGGGTCTCGCCGATTTTCGGCACCACCGCGACCTTGCCTGGCATAGGCGCCATGGCTTTGCCCGGCAGCGGCACTACCGCAGGAATCGGGGTCCCGGCAACGATTTCGCCATCGGGCAAGGCCCGGGCGCCCGCCGCCGGTTTGCCACTGCGCAATGCGTAGGGTTCGCTGTGGTAACCGTCGGTGCCTTGTTGGGAGACTTCGAGTTTGGTGCCTTCTTCAAACACGTCGTGTACTCGCCACATGCTCCACATGCCTTGGGCGAAGTGCGGGTAGAAGTGGCAGTGGTAGATCGCATCACCCGCGACACGGTTGCGGTTACCCGAACCGCCGTTGGCGATTTCATAGGTGTAGCCGGCGCCCGGGCCGATGCCCTGGGCATCCACATAGTCGGAGTTGTCGTCATTGGGGTTGAACAACCACTGATGGCCGTGCAGGTGGAAGATGTGCTGCTCGTGGCCATTGTGGGTGTTGCGGAATTTGATGAAGTCACCGATGTAGCTGTGGTTGACGTTGGACGGCTCGGACGGGTACAGCGCCATGGTCGCCTTGACCCCGATCTGATCAGCGCGCGGAACCTGCCCGGGAAGAATGCCTTCCAGGCCAGCGTTGGCCGGCACGTCCACCAGCATCGCCACGTCGCCGACGGTGTGCGAACTGAGGAAAAACTCTTCATAGGCGCAGGACAGGCAATCGTGCATCGGCCCGACGCCCAAACGGTTCGCCACCACCTCGGCGCCCATGCCGCCGGAGCCATAGTTGATCATGAACGAGTCGCGGGTCGGCTCCAGCACGTGGGCCATGACCGGGTCTGCCCAATAAGCGGGGAATGCCTGGGTCGCGGCGGTTTCATCCTGGAACTGCGAGGCGAAATCGCGGAACGGTTCCAGCCGGTTCGGAATCGCCGGGTTGCGTTTACCGATGGCTTCCAGCGGATAGGTCGACGGCGGGAAGCTGCCGTCGGCGTTGCTGCCCATCACGATCGCGTCGCTTTCGCTGGAGATGATTTCATTGCCGTCGACCATGTTGATGATCGGTGTGCCGGCCTTGCCTTCACGGAGCCACGGTTCGCGTTGCGGGTAGCGCGCCTGGTAATCGACGATCGGTTGACCGGCCGGGGTGCGGCCGCTGCTGGCCAGGCGCATCTCTTCTTCGGTCAAGGTGTTGCGATAGCTGCGCCCGCCTTTGGGCACGACGACTACCTGGCCGAACAGACCGTTGGCAACGTTGCCAGCATCACCTTCACCACCGAAGGTCGCACCACGGCTGCTGGCGGCGAATGCGCCCTCGCGTTCGGCGAACAAGGTGTAGGAACGGGTGCCGCCGGGGGCGACCAGCGAATTGCCGTTGCGCCCGGTGTACGAGGCGATGTCATCGATGCTGTTGACCGCTTGCATGCCGTTGACCTGGAAGCCGACGTGGCGGTCGGTGACCTGCTCATCGACTTTGAACTGCTCAACGTTACCGACTTCGACTTCCCCCTCAACCCCATCCTCGCCGTTTTCGTGGCTGCCGGGGTTGGCCTGGTAAGCCAGAAGGTTGTGCAGGTTGATCGTCAGGCAGTCACCGGCGGCCACCCGCAACACCAAGGGGCGCGGACGCTTGTCGGGCCGCAGCGAGACTTTGCCCGGCACGGCCGCGCCGCCCTGGGCCAGGGACACATTATGATCGTCGACCACGTCACGGCGCAGGGCGAACATCATGCCGTTGACGTTTTGCGCGCCGAGGCGATTGAACATCAGCGGCTGATCCAGCGCCACGACGTTCGCCACCAGATTGCGCTCGCAGCGCAGGGCCGCTTCGGCCAGCTCGATGCCGAACATCGACGCCACCATCAGCGCAAATTTAAACAAGGACGAAGCGTAGGGTATGCCGGTCATGATCACGGGCCTCGCTGTGGGTGCGCACAGGGAATAATTCTCGACAAATCCCCTTGAGCAATCCGCATGCCATAAAAAATTCAGTTATTTTTCAGTTAGTTGAAGCAATCACTTAATAACTCGGGGGATATCCCCCACTTATTCCCCACTTTTTCGGCCCAGTCCTTGTTGCCCCACTATTGGGGGCCGTTCCCCACACTCGCCAATCACAGCGGTGCGTCCATGGCCAGGCCCTGCAAGCGCCGGTACTGACGCAAGACACTGGGCACATAACGCTGGGTTTCAGCGAACGGCGGGATCACCCCGCCACGGCTCAGCACCGCTTGTGGCCCGGCGTTGTAGGCCGCCACGGCGAGGGTGATGTCGTTGTCAAACAGGGTCAGCAGGCGCTTGAGGTATTTGGCACCGCCCTGGATGTTGGCCTTGGGGTCATAGACGTTTTTCACCCCCATCTCCCGGGCGGTATCGGGCATCAATTGCATCAGCCCTCCGGCGCCTTTGGGGGACGTCGCATCCGAGTTGTAGCGGGACTCTTCGCGGATGACGGCGTGCAACAACGCGGCCGGCAATTCATTGGCCGTGGCGGCCGCCGACACCAGCTCTGCATAAGGTTGCCTGGCAATCATCTGGGGCTGCTGATCAAGACCGACCAGCGTGGATTGGGGCTCGTGAATGACCCGTTCATAGGTGCGGCCGGGACGGTGAACATTGGACAGCACGTAGCTGCCCTTGGCGTCCACGGAAACGAACACATCGGCCTGTGCGACGCTCGTCAGCAGCAAGCAGCCGAGCAGTCCTGTGGTGAGTGTTTTCATTAGTTTGCCTCCCCTGCCCGGCCCCGAAAAATGGGGGTAATGCCCCAATGGCCGGTAGTAAACAAGCCATACGCAAGCACTGTGCCGAAAGCGCAAAGGCCCGCAATACAGGGGTTGTAGAAGAATGACTGGGGGTGAGCATGGCAATTGCATACGCCTTCAAGGCGACTCTTCTGCCGACTGTGTGAGGTCATCATGAATCAGCGTTTGCGTTCCGCCCCGCGTACTCAAAGCGGGTTCACCCTGCTCGAACTGTTGGTGGTGCTGGTGGTGCTGGGGCTGTTGGCCGGCATCGTCGCGCCGAAGTATTTCGCCCAACTGGGCCGCTCCGAAGTGAAGGTGGCCAAGGCACAAATCGAAGGCCTGGGCAAAGCGCTGGACCTGTACCGTCTGGAGGTCGGTCATTACCCGTCGACCGAACAGGGTTTGCAGGCGCTGGTCACTGCGCCAAGCGATGAAACCAAATGGACCGGTCCTTATTTGCAGAAAAAACTGCCGCAGGATCCGTGGGGCCGTAACTACAACTACCGCTACCCAGGCGAAAACGGCGAATACGATCTGCTGTCCATGGGCAAGGACGGTCAACCCGGCGGCGAAGGCGAAAACGCCGAAGTCACCAGCTGGCAATGACGGGGGTCGCGACCATGCGCTTTCATCTCAAGGCAGTGGGCAAGGCCGGCGTGGTCTCGATGACCGTAGAGGCCCAAGGGGACAGCGAAGCCCGGCGCATCGTCGAAGACCAGGGCTTGCGGGTGGTCAGCCTGCACGTCGAGCGGCACTGGCGCGCGTTGCGTTTGCAGAAGCGCGAGACCTTCAACCTGGTGTTGTTCAGCCAGGAACTGACCACCTTACTCAACGCCGGTCTGCCGTTAATCGATGCGCTGGAAAGCCTGGCGGAAAAAGAGAACGCGCCACAGGCCCGTAAAACCTTGAGCGAACTGGTGCGCCTGCTTTATGAAGGCAAATCGTTCTCCCAGGCATTGGCCCAGCTGTCGGCGGTGTTCCCTCCGCTCTACGTGGCGCTAGTGCAATCCAGCGAGAAGACCGGCGCCGTGGGCGATGCCCTGGGCCGTTATGTCAGTTATCGCCAGCGCATGGACGAGGTTCGGCAAAAAATCGTCAGTGCCTCGATCTACCCCCTGCTGTTGCTGGTAGTGGGCGGTGGCGTGGTGTTGTTCCTGATGGGTTACGTGGTGCCGCGCTTCAGCCTGGTGTTCGAAGGACTGGGGTCGAATCTGCCGTGGCTGTCGCAGGTGCTGATGAGCTGCGGCATGTTCCTGCACGCCCACCAGGGTGAATTCTTCGGCGCATTGGCGGCAATCATCGTCGCCCTCGGCTTTCTTCAGCGACAACCGGCCTTTCGTCGGGGCGTCGACCGTGTAATCGAAAAACTCCCGGCGGTCCACCAACGCATCTTCATGTACGAACTGGCCCGCTTCTATCGCTCCCTGGGAATTCTGTTGCAGGGCGGCATCCCCCTCGTCACCGCGATGGGCATGGTTCGCGGCTTGCTCACCCCCGCCTCCCGCGTGCGCCTGGACCAGGCCTGCGAACGGGTACGCGAGGGGCAATCACTGTCGGCTGCACTGGAACTCAATCACCTGGTGACCCCGGTGTCCCTGCGCTTGCTTAGAGCGGGTGAACAATCCGGCAACCTCGGCCAGATGATGGAGCGCAGCGCTGACTTCTACGACGAAGAAATCAGCCGCTGGATCGAATGGTTCGTGCGGCTGTTCGAACCCTTGCTCATGACCTTCATCGGCCTGCTGATCGGGGTCATCGTGATCCTGATGTACATCCCGATCTTCGAGCTGGCCTCGAGTATTCACTGACCCTCTGGAGCAGGGTCGCGTTGTACCGTTCATCGTTCATCCACATTGCAACTGAATTAATCAGCGCGCTGCGGTGTTCTCCCATTGAATCGAGCAGCAAGTTGCATTGTTCATCAACGTTCCAACCTGAGTAACAAGACGGAGAACGACATGCACATCAACAAGCTTTTACTTGCAGTAGCTATTGGCGCAGTTCTGTCGGCGTCTACCGTATTGATTCCGGACAGCTTGTCCGGGGTATCGAGTGCCCAGGCCAAGGATGGTGGTAGTGGCGGCGGCGGATCAGGCGGCGGTGGGGGTGGTTCCGGCGGTGGCGGCAATGGC
>NZ_LT607577.1:0-110064 GCF_900095275.1 Pseudomonas sp. UMAB-40 | reverse complement strand
GATTAAATTCCGAAACCCCTATCTGCGTATGCAGGTAGGGGTTTTGTTTTTTTCGCAGGAAAATCTGGCTTCGGGGTTTCTATGCAACGGCTCGGGGCATGGCTATCATGCGGGCCTCATTGTGAGGCGAGACTTGCATGCTGACGTTGTTAAAGCTTCTTAAGGATGGCAAGTTCCATTCGGGTCAGGCCCTGGGCGTCGCCTTGGGCGTCAGTCGTAGTGCGGTATGGAAGCAGCTACAGCATTTAGAGGCTGAGCTTGGCTTGTCCATCCACAAGGTGCGCGGACGTGGCTATCAACTGGCTGCGCCACTGACGCTGCTTGATCCTGCCGGCATAAAAGAACAGGCGCCCTCATGCGACTGGCCTATTCTGCTCTTCGACTCAATTGACTCCACTAACGCTGAAGCCTTGCGCGCCATAGACCGTGGCCAGGCTGCGCCATTCCTGGTGCTCTCCGAGCGGCAGACTGCGGGTCGCGGCCGACGTGGGCGAAATTGGGCCAGTCCTTTCGCTGAAAACATCTATTACAGCCTCGTATTGCGCATCGAGGGCGGAATGCGTCAGCTCGAAGGGTTGAGTCTTGTGGTTGGGCTTGCTGTCATGCAGGCGTTGAGAGATCTCGGTATCCCGGGCGCGGGCTTGAAGTGGCCCAACGATGTTCTGGTTGGCCAGAAAAAGATCGCCGGGATATTGCTCGAGTTGGTGGGCGACCCTGCTGATGTGTGTCACGTGGTGCTGGGTGTTGGAATTAATGTGAACATGCAGGCAACCGATGAGATTGATCAGCAATGGACATCCGTGCGGCTGGAGTCGGGCAAGGTGTTTGATCGCAATCACCTTGTCGCGCAATTAGGGTTAATGCTTCAGAAATATCTGGCCCGTCATCAGACTGATGGGTTTTCCGCTATTCAGCGGGAATGGGAGCAGAACCATCTTTGGCAGGGGCGGGCAGTCTCGTTGATTGCTGGCGTCAATCAGATTGATGGTGAGGTGTTGGGTATCGATAATCAGGGTGCCTTGCGCTTGAAGGTAAATGGTGTGGAAAAAGTCTTTAGTGGTGGTGAGCTCAGCCTGAGGTTGCGTGATGATTCTTGAGCTCGACTGCGGAAACAGTTTTATAAAGTGGCGCGTTCTCCATGCGGATGCCAAGCAGGTGTTTGGAGAGGGTGTGGTGGATTCGGATCTCGCGTTACTGGAAAGCCTGAATCGACTTGAGGGGCTATCCCTCAAACAATGCCGGTTGGTCAGTGTAAGAACGACTGAAGAGACTGGTGTATTGACTGCTCTGCTGGCACAAGCGTTCTCAGTGTTCGCGATATGCGCCGCGCCAGCGCGCGAGATGGCTGGCGTCCGAAATGGTTACGAAGAGTTCGAGCGGTTGGGGCTTGATCGCTGGCTTGCGATGCTTGGTGGATTTCATCTTTCTCCAGGGGCTTGTCTGGTGCTCGATTTCGGTACGGCAGTGACAGCTGATTTTATTGCCGGGGATGGAGAGCATCTTGGTGGGTTTATTTGCCCTGGAATGCCTCTGATGCGCAACCAGTTGCGAACGCATACCCGCAAGATTCGCTATGGCGATATCGCTGCCGAGCGTGCGCTGGAAAGCCTCGTGCCTGGCCGCACAACTGTTGAGGCGGTTGAGCGTGGATGTTCGCTGATGTTGAGGGGGTTCGTCCTGACTCAGCTGGAAATGGCGCGTAGTTATTGGGGGGAGGATTTTGCGGTATTCCTCACGGGAGGCGATGCGGCGCTCGTCTCCGAAATCGTACCGGATGCCAGGCTGGTTCCAGACCTGGTGTTTGTAGGTCTGGCGATGGCATGCCCTTTGTCTTGAGGTACTTATGCGTTGGTTGTTCCTACTGTTGCTGGTTCTCAATATCTTCTATTACATCTGGCATCAACAAGAGGCCCCGCTGCGTGCGAAAGATGTAACGCCTTTGAGCTTGTATCGAGGATCACAGCAGGATATCCGTTTGCTAAGCGAGGCAACTGATACGGGGCGTGAGAAGGGAAAGTCGGCGTCGACGGACAGTGGCTGCCTTTATTTGGGTGGTTTTACTCGTCAGGAAGTCGCCTTGGCAGCTGAGCGCCGACTGGGTGGGATGGATATCAAGGTTCAATCCTTGCCAAAAGACCCCACTGATTTGGCTGGTTACTGGCTCCGTGTAGCACCTGAAAGCCGGCGTTTAGTGGATGATCTTCAGCTGCTAAACCTTTCCAAAGAATTCAATGAGTTAAAACATAAAATAATGCCGTGCGAGGGGGTTGCGCCTGCGGAATAGTTTGCATAGAATGGCGCCCGCTTCGCAGTGAAGACCTTCAACGGTCAACAGTACGAAGCGGTGTCAACGCAGCTAACCTCAGGTTTTTAATGAGAAAATGCTTGACAGAAGGTCGGCATGATATAGAATGCCGGCTCGCTTAGGAGGGGTTCCCGAGCGGCCAAAGGGATCAGACTGTAAATCTGACGTCTACGACTTCGAAGGTTCGAATCCTTCCCCCTCCACCATTTTTAGCGAGAGCTGCAAGCTTCGCGGGTATAGTTTAGTGGTAGAACCTCAGCCTTCCAAGCTGATGATGCGGGTTCGATTCCCGCTACCCGCTCCAAGTTTGCAGGTCCTGCAAGGCGTTACGCTCTTGTAGCTCAGTTGGTAGAGCACACCCTTGGTAAGGGTGAGGTCAGCGGTTCAAATCCGCTCAAGAGCTCCATATAACAAGGCAGATATGAAAATATCTGCCTTTGTTTTAATGGAGGGTATTACTGTTTAATTCTTCTGCTGGGGGTTGCTTCGATGGCTAAGGAAAAGTTCGAACGTAATAAGCCGCACGTCAACGTAGGCACCATTGGTCACGTAGACCACGGTAAAACTACCCTGACCGCTGCGCTAACCCGTGTCTGCTCCGAAGTCTTCGGTTCGGCAAAGGTTGACTTCGACAAGATCGATAGCGCCCCAGAAGAAAAAGCACGTGGTATCACCATTAACACTGCTCACGTTGAATACGATTCGGCCGTGCGTCACTACGCACACGTTGACTGTCCAGGTCACGCCGACTACGTAAAGAACATGATTACCGGTGCTGCTCAGATGGATGGCGCTATCCTGGTTTGCTCGGCTGCTGATGGTCCGATGCCGCAAACTCGTGAGCACATTCTGTTGTCTCGTCAGGTTGGTGTTCCGTACATCGTTGTCTTCCTGAACAAGGCTGACATGGTTGACGATGCCGAGCTGCTGGAACTGGTTGAGATGGAAGTGCGCGATCTGCTGAGCACTTACGATTTTCCGGGTGACGACACTCCGATCATCATTGGTTCGGCGCTGATGGCGTTGAATGGTCAAGACGACAACGAGATGGGTACCACTGCCGTCAAGAAGTTGGTCGAGACGCTGGATACTTATATTCCGCAGCCTGAGCGTGCTATTGATAAGCCGTTCCTGATGCCGATCGAGGATGTGTTCTCGATCTCCGGTCGTGGCACCGTTGTGACTGGTCGTGTTGAGCGCGGCATTGTCCGCATTCAGGAAGAAGTTGAGATTGTTGGTCTTCGTGACACTGTCAAAACTACTTGCACTGGTGTTGAAATGTTCCGCAAGCTGCTCGACGAAGGTCGTGCTGGCGAGAACTGCGGCGTGTTGCTGCGCGGTACCAAGCGTGATGATGTTGAGCGGGGCCAGGTTCTGGTCAAGCCGGGCACCGTCAAGCCGCATACCAAGTTCACTGCTGAGGTTTACGTTCTGAGCAAGGAGGAGGGCGGGCGTCATACTCCGTTCTTCAAGGGCTACCGTCCGCAGTTCTACTTCCGTACTACTGATGTGACTGGTAACTGCGAATTGCCGGAAGGCGTCGAAATGGTGATGCCAGGTGACAACATTCAGATGACTGTCACCCTGATCAAAACCATCGCGATGGAAGATGGCTTGCGTTTCGCTATCCGTGAGGGCGGTCGTACCGTCGGCGCTGGTGTTGTAGCCAAAGTTATCGAGTAAATTGTTGTAATGTCTTTTTCGGGCCGGCATAATGGTCGGCCTGATTTTGTTTTAGGTCAGTAGCTCAATTGGCAGAGCGACGGTCTCCAAAACCGTAGGTTGGGGGTTCGATTCCCTCCTGACCTGCCAGATTCACTTGGTGTATCTGGCTTTCTTTTCACAGGATCTTCATAGATGACTCCTAAAGCTGAAGCTCAAGGCTCTCGCTTCGATCTGCTCAAGTGGCTTGTAGTAGTCGCCTTGGTGGTTGTTGGCGTTGTTGGCAATCAGTATTACTCTGCTTCGCCGATCCTGTACCGCGTACTTGCATTGCTCGCCATTGCTGCCGTAGCTGCCTTTGTAGGCCTGCAGACAGTCAAGGGCAAGTCTTTCTTTGTACTGGTTAAGGAAGCACGCACCGAAATTCGTAAAGTCGTATGGCCAACTCGCCAAGAAACCACGCAGACCACGCTGATTGTTGTGGCTGTTGTTCTGGTTATGGCGTTGCTGTTGTGGGGGCTTGATTCCCTGCTCGGCTGGCTTGTTTCCTTGATTGTCGGCTAAGGGTGTCCCGTGGCTAAGCGTTGGTACGTTGTGCATGCTTACTCCGGTTACGAGAAGCATGTCATGCGCTCGTTGGTAGAGCGCGTAAAGCTGGCTGGCATGGAAGATGGCTTTGGCGAGATTCTGGTTCCCACTGAAGAAGTGGTTGAAATGCGTAATGGCCAGAAACGCAAAAGCGAACGCAAGTTCTTCCCAGGTTATGTGCTGGTTCAGATGGACATGAATGAGGGTACTTGGCACTTGGTCAAGGATACTCCTCGGGTGATGGGTTTTATCGGCGGTACCGCTGATAAGCCTGCGCCGATCACTGATAAAGAGGCAGAAGCGATTCTGCGTCGCGTTGCTGATGGTAGCGACAAGCCGAAGCCGAAGACGTTGTTCGAGCCGGGTGAGTCGGTGCGTGTCAATGACGGTCCGTTTGCCGATTTCACCGGCACGGTCGAAGAAGTTAACTACGAAAAGAGCCGGATCCAAGTGGCAGTGCTCATTTTCGGTCGTTCTACTCCGGTAGAGCTAGAGTTCAGCCAGGTCGAAAAAGTCTAGCTGAGCAAGGATCCCAACCCCGCAGCCCTAGGCTGTGGGGTTTTGTCGTCACTGGGATAAACGCGCAAGTAACCGGGGAGCCTTTCGAGGCGTTCGAACCCGTAATTGGAGTGCCTCATGGCCAAGAAGATTACCGCTTACATCAAGCTGCAAGTGAAGGCCGCTCAGGCTAACCCAAGCCCACCTGTTGGTCCTGCTTTGGGTCAGCACGGCGTGAACATCATGGAATTCTGCAAGGCTTTCAACGCCCGTACTCAGGGTATTGAGCCAGGCCTGCCGACTCCAGTGATCATCACTGTCTACAGCGACCGTAGCTTCACTTTCGAAACCAAATCCACACCTGCTTCGGTTCTGCTGAAGAAAGCTGCTGGTCTGACTAGCGGTTCCGCTCGTCCGAACACCGTTAAGGTTGGCACCGTTACCCGTGCTCAGCTGGAAGAAATCGCGAAAACCAAAAACGCGGATCTGACTGCAGCTGATATGGACGCGGCCGTGCGTACTATCGCCGGTTCTGCTCGTAGCATGGGCCTTAACGTGGAGGGTGTGTAATGGCTAAGTTGACCAAGCGTCAAAAGGCTATCGCCGGCAAAATCGAAGCAGGCAAGTCCTACAACTTTGTAGACGCTGCTGCTCTGCTGGCTGAGCTGTCGACCGTCAAGTTCAGCGAGTCGTTTGACGTTGCTGTAAACCTGGGTGTTGACCCGCGTAAATCTGACCAGGTCGTTCGTAGCGCTACTGTGCTGCCACACGGCACTGGCAAGACCGTTCGCGTTGCTGTGTTCACCCAGGGTCCAGCTGCTGAGGCCGCTTTGGCTGCCGGCGCTGACCGTGTAGGTATGGACGATCTGGCTGCCGAAATGAAAGGCGGCGATCTGAACTATGACGTAGTTATCGCATCCCCGGATGCAATGCGCGTTGTTGGTCAGTTGGGTCAGATCCTGGGCCCACGCGGCCTGATGCCTAACCCTAAAGTCGGCACCGTAACGCCAGACGTAGCTACCGCGGTTAAAAACGCCAAGGCTGGTCAGGTTCGTTATCGCACCGACAAAAACGGCATCATCCACACCTCCGTTGGCAAAGTCGGTTTCGACGCCGTCAAGCTGAAGGAAAACGTTGAAGCCCTGATCGCTGATCTGAAGCGTATCAAGCCAGCTTCCTCGAAAGGTATTTACGTCAAGCGCGTTACCCTGAGCACCACCATGGGTCCAGGCCTGGTCATCGACCAAGGTTCGCTCGACGCGTAAGACACAGGTTGGCGCAAGCGATTGCGCCAATTGAAAGATTGGGGTCCCTGCCTGGCGGGGGCTATCCAAGACCGTAGGCGACGCAAGTCTTAAACCTCAAGCCTACGCAGATGGTGCTCCCGGTTCCTTACCGAATCAGACACCAAAACGACATCTGGCCTCGGTTGGATGAAACGGTAACAAGCAGGAGTTTTTCCCGTGGCAATTAAACTTGAAGACAAGAAGGCCATCGTCGCTGAAGTCAACAAGGCTGCCCAAGTTGCTCTGTCCGCTGTCGTGGCTGATGCCCGTGGCGTAACAGTAGGCGCTATGACCGGACTCCGTAAAGAGGCTCGTGAAGCTGGCGTTTACGTACGTGTTGTACGTAACACCCTGCTCAAGCGCGCCGTTGCTGGCACTCAATATGACGTGCTCAACGACGTGTTCACTGGCCCGACCTTGATTGCATTCTCCAAAGAACATCCGGGCGCTGCTGCTCGTATCTTCAAAGAGTTCGCTAAAGGTCAGGATAAGTTCGAGATCAAGGCAGCTGCGTTCGAGGGCAAGTTCCTCGCGGCTAATCAGATCGACGTACTGGCAAGCCTGCCGACCCGTGACGAAGCAATTTCTCAGCTGATGAGCGTGATTCAAGGCGCAACCAGCAAATTGGCTCGTACTCTGGCGGCTCTTCGCGACCAGAAAGAAGCCGCTGCAGCCTAAGGCTGAGCGACACCTTTCAGCGTTTATTGTTTATTTCGATGGCCGCGTAGGCTGTCACCCCAATACAGGAATTTATAGTCATGTCTCTGACTAACGACCAAATCATCGAAGCAATCGGCGAAAAATCCGTTCTGGAAATCGTTGAGCTGATCAAGGCAATGGAAGAGAAGTTCGGCGTTTCTGCTGCCGCTGCTTCCGCTGGTCCAGCTGCTGTCGCTGCTGTTGTTGAAGAACAAACTGAATTCAACGTCATGCTGCTGGAAGCTGGCGAGAAGAAAGTTAACGTGATCAAGGCAGTACGTGAACTGACCGGTCTGGGCTTGAAAGAAGCCAAGGCAGTAGTTGACGGCGCTCCTGGCATGGTTCTGGAAGCTGTTTCGAAAGACGCAGCCGACAAAGCCAAAGCCACTCTGGAAGAAGCAGGCGCTAAAGTCGAGCTGAAGTAAGCATCGACTTTGCTCCTCCAGCCCGAGCGTTAAGCGAAAGGCTGATGGCTGGTGGCTCTTGCCACCGGCCTTTTTCCGTTATTGGCAGCCGACTGGGTCGGTGCTGGTAACGAGCTGTAACCACCCGATGCGGTGGCGCAAACCATGGGGTTTGCACGATTTTCTGGCTGCTCCCGTCGGGAGGGGCCAAACAAGCAGGTGACCAAGCTGGGGAACGCTGATGGCTTACTCATATACTGAGAAAAAACGTATCCGCAAGGACTTTAGCAAGTTGCCGGACGTCATGGATGTGCCGTACCTCCTGGCCATCCAGCTGGATTCGTATCGTGAATTCTTGCAAGCGGGAGCGACTAAAGATCAGTTCCGCGACGTGGGCCTGCATGCGGCCTTCAAATCCGTTTTCCCGATCATCAGCTACTCCGGCAATGCTGCGCTGGAGTACGTCGGTTATCGCCTGGGCGAACCGGCATTTGATGTCAAAGAATGCGTATTGCGCGGTGTAACTTACGCCGTACCTTTGCGGGTAAAAGTGCGCCTGATCATTTTCGACAAAGAATCGTCGAACAAAGCGATCAAGGACATTAAAGAGCAAGAAGTCTACATGGGTGAAATCCCCCTGATGACTGAGAACGGTACCTTCGTAATCAACGGTACCGAGCGTGTAATCGTTTCCCAGCTGCACCGTTCCCCGGGCGTGTTCTTCGACCACGACCGTGGCAAGACGCACAGCTCCGGTAAACTGCTGTACTCCGCGCGCATCATTCCTTACCGCGGTTCGTGGCTGGACTTCGAGTTCGACCCGAAAGACTGCGTGTTCGTGCGTATCGACCGTCGTCGCAAGCTGCCTGCATCGGTACTGCTGCGCGCGCTCGGCTATACCACTGAAGAAGTGCTCGACGCGTTCTACACCACCAACGTTTTCCACTTGAGCGGCGAAACCCTCAGTCTGGAACTGATTGCTTCGCGTCTGCGTGGTGAAATCGCTGTTCTTGATATTCAGGACGAGAAGGGCAAGGTCATCGTTGAGGCTGGTCGCCGTATTACTGCGCGCCACATCAACCAGATCGAAAAAGCCGGTCTCAAGACCCTGGAAGTGCCTCTGGACTACGTCCTGGGTCGCACTACCGCCAAGGCCATCGTGCATCCGGCAACCGGCGAAATCCTGGCAGAGTGCAACACCGAGCTGAACACCGAGATCCTGGCAAAAATTGCCAAGGCCCAGGTTGTTCGCATCGAAACGCTGTACACCAACGATATCGACTGCGGTCCGTTCGTCTCCGACACTCTGAAGATCGACTCCACCAGCAACCAATTGGAAGCGCTGGTCGAGATCTATCGCATGATGCGTCCTGGCGAGCCGCCAACCAAAGACGCTGCCGAGACTCTGTTCAACAACCTGTTCTTCAGCCCTGAGCGCTATGACCTGTCTGCGGTCGGCCGGATGAAGTTCAACCGTCGTATCGGTCGTACCGAGATCGAAGGTTCGGGCGTGTTGTGCAAGGAAGATATCGTCGCGGTGCTGAAGACTCTGGTCGACATCCGTAACGGTAAAGGCATCGTCGATGACATCGACCACCTGGGTAACCGTCGTGTTCGCTGCGTAGGCGAAATGGCCGAGAACCAGTTCCGCGTTGGCCTGGTACGTGTTGAGCGTGCGGTCAAAGAGCGTCTGTCGATGGCTGAAAGCGAAGGCCTGATGCCGCAAGACCTGATCAACGCCAAGCCAGTGGCTGCGGCGGTGAAAGAGTTCTTCGGTTCCAGCCAGCTTTCCCAGTTCATGGACCAGAACAACCCGCTGTCCGAGATCACCCACAAGCGTCGTGTGTCTGCACTCGGCCCTGGCGGTTTGACTCGTGAGCGTGCTGGCTTTGAAGTTCGTGACGTACACCCGACTCACTACGGTCGTGTATGCCCGATTGAAACGCCGGAAGGTCCGAACATCGGTCTGATCAACTCCCTGGCGGCCTATGCGCGCACCAACCAGTACGGCTTCCTTGAGAGCCCGTACCGTGTGGTGAAAGACGCTCTGGTCACCGACGAGATCGTGTTCCTGTCCGCCATCGAAGAAGCTGATCACGTGATCGCTCAGGCTTCGGCCACGATGAACGACAAGAAAATGCTGATCGACGAGCTGGTAGCTGTTCGTCACTTGAACGAGTTCACCGTCAAGGCGCCGGAAGACGTCACCTTGATGGACGTATCGCCGAAGCAGGTAGTTTCGGTTGCAGCGTCGCTGATCCCGTTCCTCGAGCACGATGACGCCAACCGTGCGTTGATGGGTTCGAACATGCAGCGTCAAGCTGTACCTACCCTGCGCGCTGACAAGCCGCTGGTCGGTACCGGCATGGAGCGTAACGTAGCCCGTGACTCCGGCGTTTGCGTCGTGGCTCGTCGTGGTGGCGTTATCGATTCCGTCGACGCTAGCCGTATCGTGGTTCGTGTTGCTGATGATGAAGTTGAAACCGGTGAAGCTGGTGTCGACATCTACAACCTGACCAAATACACCCGTTCCAACCAGAACACCTGCATCAACCAGCGTCCGCTGGTGCGTAAAGGTGATCGGGTTCAGCGTAGCGACATCATGGCTGACGGCCCGTCCACCGACATGGGTGAACTGGCACTGGGTCAGAACATGCGCATCGCGTTCATGGCCTGGAACGGTTACAACTTCGAAGACTCCATCTGCCTGTCGGAACGAGTTGTTCAAGAAGACCGCTTTACCACGATCCACATTCAGGAACTGACCTGTGTGGCGCGTGACACCAAGCTTGGGCCAGAGGAAATCACTGCAGACATCCCGAACGTGGGTGAAGCTGCACTGAACAAGCTGGACGAAGCCGGTATCGTTTACGTAGGTGCTGAAGTAGGCGCAGGCGACATTCTGGTAGGTAAGGTCACTCCGAAAGGCGAGACTCAACTGACGCCGGAAGAAAAACTGTTGCGTGCCATCTTCGGTGAAAAAGCCAGCGATGTTAAAGACACCTCCCTGCGTGTGCCTACCGGCACCAAGGGTACGGTCATCGACGTACAGGTCTTCACCCGCGACGGCGTTGAGCGTGATGCTCGTGCACTGTCGATCGAGAAGACTCAGCTCGACGAGATCCGTAAGGATCTGAACGAAGAGTTCCGTATCGTTGAGGGCGCCACTTTCGAACGTCTGCGTTCCGCTCTGGTCGGCCACAAAGCCGAAGGCGGCGCCGGCCTGAAGAAAGGTCAGGACATCACCGATGAAGTTCTCGACGGTCTTGAGCATGGTCAGTGGTTCAAACTGCGCATGGCTGAAGATGCTCTGAACGAGCAGCTCGAGAAGGCTCAGGCCTACATCGTTGATCGCCGCCGTCTGCTGGACGACAAGTTCGAAGACAAGAAGCGCAAACTGCAGCAGGGCGATGACCTGGCTCCAGGCGTGCTGAAAATCGTCAAGGTTTACCTGGCAATCCGTCGCCGCATCCAGCCGGGCGACAAGATGGCCGGTCGTCACGGTAACAAGGGTGTGGTCTCCGTGATCATGCCGGTTGAAGACATGCCGCACGATGCCAATGGCACCCCGGTCGACGTCGTCCTCAACCCGTTGGGCGTACCTTCGCGTATGAACGTTGGTCAGATCCTTGAAACCCACTTGGGCCTCGCGGCTAAAGGTCTGGGCGAGAAGATCAACCGGATGATCGAAGAGCAGCGCAAAGTCGCTGAACTTCGTAAATTCCTCGACGAGATCTACAACCAGATCGGCGGTCGTAACGAAGATCTGGATAGCTTCTCTGACCAGGAAATCCTGGATCTGGCGAAGAACCTGCGTGGCGGCGTTCCAATGGCCACTCCAGTGTTCGACGGCGCGAAAGAAAGCGAAATCAAGGCCATGCTGAAACTGGCAGACCTGCCAGAAAGCGGCCAGATGCAGCTGACCGACGGCCGTACCGGCAACAAGTTCGAGCGCCCGGTTACTGTTGGCTACATGTACATGCTGAAGCTGAACCACTTGGTAGACGACAAGATGCACGCTCGTTCTACCGGTTCGTACAGCCTGGTTACCCAGCAGCCGCTGGGTGGTAAGGCGCAGTTCGGTGGTCAGCGTTTCGGGGAGATGGAGGTCTGGGCACTGGAAGCATACGGTGCTGCTTACACTCTGCAAGAAATGCTCACAGTGAAGTCGGACGATGTGAACGGCCGTACCAAGATGTACAAAAACATCGTGGATGGCGATCACCGTATGGAGCCGGGCATGCCCGAGTCTTTCAACGTGTTGATCAAGGAAATTCGTTCCCTCGGCATCGATATCGATCTGGAAACCGAATAACACGTGACGCGAATCGAGAGCGGGGCAGGATTGCCCGCTCTCTGCTCCGCCAGGAGGAAAGGCCTTGAAAGACCTACTGAATTTGCTGAAAAACCAGGGTCAAGTCGAAGAGTTCGACGCCATCCGTATTGGATTGGCATCGCCTGAGATGATCCGTTCGTGGTCGTTCGGTGAAGTTAAAAAGCCGGAAACCATCAACTACCGTACGTTCAAACCTGAACGTGACGGCCTGTTCTGCGCCAAGATCTTTGGCCCGGTAAAGGATTACGAGTGCCTGTGCGGTAAGTACAAGCGCTTGAAGCACCGTGGTGTGATCTGCGAGAAGTGCGGCGTTGAAGTCGCGCTGGCCAAAGTTCGTCGTGAGCGCATGGCGCACATCGAACTGGCCTCGCCAGTTGCCCACATCTGGTTCCTGAAATCGCTGCCGTCGCGTATCGGCTTGCTGATGGACATGACCCTGCGTGATATCGAACGCGTTCTCTACTTCGAGAGCTATGTCGTTATCGATCCAGGCATGACCACCCTTGAAAAAGGTCAGTTGCTGAACGATGAGCAGTACTTCGAAGCGCTGGAAGAGTTCGGCGACGATTTCGATGCCCGCATGGGTGCTGAAGCTGTCCGCGAACTGCTGCACGCTATCGATCTGGAACACGAGATTGGCCGTCTGCGTGAAGAAATTCCGCAAACCAACTCCGAAACCAAAATCAAGAAGCTGTCCAAGCGTCTGAAGTTGATGGAAGCCTTCCAGGGTTCCGGCAACCTTCCAGAATGGATGGTGCTGACCGTTCTGCCGGTTCTGCCGCCAGATCTGCGTCCACTGGTCCCGCTGGATGGCGGTCGCTTCGCGACTTCCGACCTCAACGATCTGTATCGTCGAGTGATCAACCGTAACAACCGCTTGAAGCGCCTGCTCGATCTGTCCGCTCCGGACATCATCGTGCGCAACGAAAAGCGTATGTTGCAGGAAGCCGTCGATGCACTGCTCGACAACGGTCGTCGTGGCCGCGCTATCACCGGTTCGAACAAGCGTCCTCTGAAATCCCTGGCTGACATGATCAAGGGTAAGCAAGGTCGTTTCCGTCAGAACTTGCTCGGTAAGCGTGTTGACTACTCCGGTCGTTCGGTAATTACCGTAGGTCCGACCCTGCGTCTGCACCAGTGCGGTCTGCCGAAGAAGATGGCTCTCGAGCTGTTCAAGCCGTTCATTTTCGGCAAGCTGGAAATGCGTGGTCTCGCTACCACCATCAAAGCTGCCAAGAAGATGGTCGAGCGCGAGCTTCCAGAGGTTTGGGACGTTCTTGCTGAAGTGATCCGTGAACACCCGGTTCTCCTCAACCGTGCACCGACCCTTCACCGTCTGGGTATCCAGGCGTTTGAACCGGTACTGATCGAAGGTAAGGCTATCCAGCTGCACCCTCTGGTCTGTGCTGCGTACAACGCCGACTTCGACGGCGACCAAATGGCCGTGCACGTACCGCTGACACTGGAAGCCCAGTTGGAAGCGCGTGCGTTGATGATGTCGACCAACAACATTCTGTCGCCAGCCAACGGTGAGCCAATCATCGTTCCGTCGCAGGACGTTGTATTGGGTCTGTACTACATGACTCGTGAAGCGATCAACGCCAAAGGCGAAGGTCGTGTGTTCGCGGATCTGCAAGAAGTTGACCGTGTGTTCCGTGCCGGCGAAGCCGCACTGCACGCTAAAGTCAAAGTGCGGATCCACGAAACCGTCAACGATCGTGATGGTGGCAGCGTCAAGAACACCCGTATCGTCGACACCACTGTCGGCCGTGCGCTGTTGTTCCAGGTTGTTCCGCCTGGCCTGTCGTACGACGTCGTCAACCAGCCGATGAAGAAAAAGGCGATCTCCAAGCTGATCAACCAGTGCTACCGCGTGGTTGGTTTGAAAGAGACCGTGATCTTCGCTGACCAGTTGATGTACACCGGTTTTGCCTATTCGACCATTTCCGGCGTTTCCATCGGTGTTAACGACTTCGTTATCCCGGATGAAAAAGCCCGCATCATCAATGCTGCCACTGATGAAGTGAAAGAGATCGAAAGTCAGTACGCCTCCGGCCTGGTAACCCAGGGCGAGAAGTACAACAAAGTGATCGACCTTTGGTCCAAGGCGAACGACGAAGTTTCCAAGGCGATGATGGCCAACCTCTCGAAAGAGAAAGTCATCGACCGCCATGGCGTCGAAGTTGACCAAGAGTCCTTTAACTCGATGTACATGATGGCCGACTCGGGCGCACGGGGTTCTGCTGCGCAGATCCGTCAGCTCGCCGGTATGCGTGGCCTGATGGCCAAGCCGGACGGCTCCATCATTGAAACGCCGATTACTGCGAACTTCCGTGAAGGTTTGAGCGTACTTCAGTACTTCATCTCCACTCACGGTGCTCGTAAAGGTTTGGCGGATACCGCGTTGAAAACTGCGAACTCCGGTTACCTGACTCGTCGTCTGGTAGACGTGGCGCAGGATCTGGTAGTAACCGAGATCGATTGCGGCACCGAACATGGCCTGGTAATGACTCCGCACATTGAAGGCGGTGACGTTGTCGAGCCGTTGGGTGAGCGCGTATTGGGTCGTGTCATCGCTCGTGACGTGTTCAAGCCAGGTACCGAAGAAATCATCGTTCCTGCCGGTACTCTGGTAGACGAGAAGTGGGTCGAATTCATCGAGCTGAACAGCATCGACGAAGTGATCGTGCGTTCGCCGATCAGCTGCGAAACCCGCTACGGCATTTGCGCCAAGTGCTACGGCCGTGACTTGGCTCGTGGTCACCAGGTGAACATCGGTGAAGCGGTCGGCGTTATCGCTGCCCAGTCCATTGGTGAGCCGGGTACCCAGCTGACCATGCGTACGTTCCACATCGGTGGTGCGGCAAGCCGGACCTCCGCAGCCGACAGCGTTCAGGTGAAGAATGGCGGTACCGTCCGTCTGCACAACCTGAAACACGTTGAGCGAGTGGATGGTTGCCTGGTTGCTGTGTCCCGTTCCGGTGAGCTGGCGATCGCTGATGACTTCGGTCGTGAGCGCGAGCGTTACAAGCTGCCATACGGTGCTGTGATTTCGGTTAAAGAAGGTGACAAGGTCGACGCTGGCGCAATCGTGGCCAAGTGGGATCCGCACACTCACCCAATCGTTACCGAAATGAAAGGTACCGTGACCTACGTGGGCATGGAAGAAGGCATCACGATCAAGCGTCAGACTGACGAATTGACCGGTATGACCAACATTGAAGTACTCGACGCCAAAGACCGTCCAGCTGCCGGTAAAGATATCCGTCCTGCTGTGAAGATGGTTGATGACAACGGCAAGGATCTGTTGCTGCCAGGCACTGACGTTATCGCTCAGTACTTCCTGCCAGCCAACGCCCTGGTCGGTGTTGCGGATGGTGCGAAAATCGCGATCGGTGATGTTATCGCTCGTATTCCGCAAGAGACTTCGAAGACCCGTGACATCACCGGTGGTCTGCCGCGTGTAGCCGACTTGTTCGAAGCTCGTCGTCCGAAAGAAGCCTCGATTCTGGCTGAAGTCAGCGGCACCATCGCGTTCGGTAAAGAGACCAAAGGCAAGCGCCGTCTGGTTATCACCCCGAACGACGGTACCGATCCGTACGAAGAGCTGATTCCGAAGTGGCGTCACCTGAACGTCTTCGAAGGCGAACAGGTAAACCGCGGCGAAGTTATCTCTGACGGCCCGAGCGATCCACACGACATTCTGCGTCTGCTGGGTGTGAGTGCGCTGGCCAAGTACATCGTGAACGAGATCCAGGACGTTTATCGTCTGCAAGGCGTGAAGATCAACGATAAGCACATCGAGACCATTCTGCGTCAGATGCTGCGTAAAGTTGAAATCGCTGAATCCGGCGACTCGACTTTCATCAAGGGCGACCAGATGGAGTTGACTCACGTTCTGGTAGAGAACGAGCGTCTGGCTGGCGACGAGAAGTTCGTTTCCAAGTTCACTCGCGTGCTGTTGGGTATCACAAAGGCGTCGTTGTCCACCGAATCGTTCATCTCGGCGGCTTCCTTCCAGGAAACCACTCGCGTACTGACCGAGGCGGCGGTAACCGGCAAGCGCGATTACCTGCGCGGCCTGAAAGAAAACGTAGTCGTGGGTCGTTTGATCCCGGCGGGTACCGGTCTGGCTTATCACAGCGAGCGCAAGCGTCGCCGTGATGCTGACAAACCGTTGCGCGTAAGCGCCAGTGAAGTGGAAGCTGCACTGACCGAAGCGCTGAACTCGAGCGGTAACTGAGTTCTGCGGTAAATAAGCTAAGGCCCTGGCCGTTCCGTTGATCGAATCGAGACAATTTGTCGAGGTTCGATGAGCGGGGAGGTCGGGGCCTTGCCTTGACTGGGGACAAGATCCTCTTTAGACTCTTGTACCCCTAAATTTGGCGGGAATTCGTTCCTGCCATTTTGCTTTTCTTGCAAGACAATAGCGTCGCAAGACAACAGTGGAGCTAGTAGATGGCAACTATCAACCAGCTGGTACGTCAGCCGCGTAAGCGTATCGTCGAGAAATCCGACGTGCCTGCGCTGCAGAACTGCCCGCAACGTCGTGGCGTATGCACCCGTGTGTATACCACCACGCCGAAAAAACCTAACTCGGCACTGCGTAAAGTATGCCGTGTGCGTCTGACCAACGGTTTCGAGGTTTCCTCGTACATCGGCGGTGAAGGCCACAACCTGCAAGAACACAGCGTGGTACTGATCCGCGGCGGTCGTGTAAAAGACTTGCCAGGTGTTCGTTACCACACCGTTCGCGGCTCTCTGGATACTTCCGGCGTTAAAGGTCGTAACCAGGGTCGTTCGAAGTACGGTACCAAGAAGCCTAAGTAGTAGCGGCTTTTTGTAAGAACTGATTTTCTATTTTTCTGAGTCGATAAGAGTAAGGTCGGAGGCGTCCCGAAAGGGCACCGATTCCGAGCGAACCTGAAGACCGTTTGAGGGCTTATCCATGCCAAGAAGACGCGTAGCAGCCAAGCGCGAAGTGCTTGACGATCCAAAATACGGCAGCCAGATCCTGGCCAAGTTCATGAACCACGTTATGGAAAGCGGCAAGAAAGCCGTTGCCGAGCGTATCGTTTATGGCGCGCTGGAAAAGGTTAAAGAACGCAAGAACAGCGATCCCCTGGAAATCTTCGAGAAAGCTCTCGACGCCATCGCTCCGCTGGTCGAAGTAAAGTCGCGCCGTGTAGGCGGTGCTACTTACCAGGTTCCGGTCGAAGTTCGTCCGTCCCGTCGTAACGCTCTGGCAATGCGCTGGTTGGTAGACTTCGCCCGTAAGCGCGGCGAGAAGTCTATGGCTCTGCGTTTGGCTGGCGAACTGTTGGACGCTGCCGAAGGTAAAGGTGCTGCAGTTAAGAAGCGTGAAGACGTGCACCGTATGGCTGAAGCCAACAAGGCTTTCTCGCACTACCGCTTCTAATTTTAGCGTCACTAATTTTGCGAGGGCTTTATGGCTCGTACAACACCGATTAACCGCTACCGTAATATCGGTATCGTTGCTCACGTGGATGCTGGTAAAACCACCACCACCGAGCGCGTCCTTTTTTACACTGGCAAAAGTCACAAAATGGGCGAGGTGCATGACGGCGCTGCGACCACAGACTGGATGGTGCAGGAGCAGGAGCGTGGTATTACCATTACTTCTGCTGCCATTACCGCCTTCTGGCAGGGTTCCGAGAAGCAGCACAAAGACCAATACCGCTTCAACGTCATCGACACCCCGGGTCACGTAGACTTCACTATTGAAGTTGAGCGTTCCCTGCGTGTTCTCGACGGCGCGGTCGTTGTGTTCTGCGGCACCTCGGGTGTTGAGCCTCAGTCGGAAACCGTATGGCGTCAGGCCAACAAATACGGCGTTCCACGTCTTGTTTACGTAAACAAGATGGACCGTGCTGGTGCCAACTTCCTGCGCGTGATCGGTCAGATCAAGCAGCGTCTGGGTCACACTCCGGTGCCAATCCAGTTGGCCATCGGTTCCGAAGACAACTTCCAGGGTCAGATCGATCTGATGGCTATGGAAGCTGTTTACTGGAATGACGCTGACAAAGGCATGGTTCCAGTTCGCAAGCCTATCCCTGCTGAACTGCAGGAACTGGCTGACGAGTGGCGCGGCAACATGGTTGAGGCTGCGGCCGAAGCCAGCGAAGAGCTGATGAACAAGTACCTCGAAGGTGAAGAACTCACCAACGCGGAAATCAAGGCCGCTCTGCGTCAGCGTACTATTGCTGGTGAGATCGTTCTGGCTGTTTGCGGTTCTTCCTTCAAGAACAAGGGTGTTCCCCTGGTTCTCGACGCCGTTATCGACTACCTGCCTGCGCCTGTTGATATTCCTGCCATCAAGGGTACTGACCCGGATGACGAGACTATCGATCTGGAGCGTCATGCAGACGACAACGAACCGTTCTCCGCTCTGGCATTCAAAATTGCCACTGACCCATTCGTGGGTACCTTGACCTTCGTTCGAGTTTACTCGGGCGTGTTGGCCTCCGGCGACGGCGTGATCAACTCGGTTAAAGGCAAGAAAGAGCGTGTGGGTCGTATGGTGCAAATGCACGCAAACGCCCGTGAAGAAATCAAGGAAGTACGCGCTGGTGACATCGCGGCCTTGATCGGCATGAAGGACGTCACCACTGGTGAGACTTTGTGCAACGCTGACAAGCCAATCATCCTGGTTCGTATGGACTTCCCGGAGCCGGTTATTTCGGTTGCCGTTGAGCCTAAGACCAAAGATGACCAGGAAAAAATGGGTATCGCTCTGGGCAAGCTTGCTCAGGAAGACCCGTCTTTCCGCGTCAAGACTGATGAAGAGACTGGTCAAACGATCATCTCCGGCATGGGCGAGTTGCACCTGGACATCCTGGTTGACCGGATGCGCCGTGAGTTCAACGTCGAAGCCAACATCGGTAAGCCTCAGGTTTCGTATCGTGAGCGCATCACGAAGAACTGTGAAATCGAAGGCAAGTTCGTTCGTCAGTCCGGTGGTCGTGGTCAGTTCGGCCACTGCTGGATCCGTTTTGCTCCTGCTGACGAAGGTCAGGAAGGTCTGCAATTCGTGAACGAAGTGGTGGGTGGTGTTGTTCCTAAGGAATACATCCCGGCGATCCAGAAGGGTATCGAAGAGCAGATGAAGAACGGCGTTGTTGCCGGCTATCCGCTGATCGGCCTGAAGGCCACTGTGTTTGATGGTTCCTACCACGACGTCGACTCCAACGAGATGGCGTTTAAGGTGGCTGCTTCCATGGCGACCAAGCAACTGGCCCAGAAGGGCGGTGGTGAGTTGCTTGAGCCGATCATGGCTGTAGAGGTTGTTACACCTGAAGACTATATGGGTGACGTGATGGGCGACCTTAACCGTCGTCGCGGCATGATCCTGGGTATGGAAGACACGGTTTCCGGCAAAGTGATTCGTGCCGAGGTTCCGCTGGGTGAGATGTTCGGTTATGCGACCGACGTCCGTTCCATGTCCCAAGGTCGCGCAAGCTACTCTATGGAATTCAAAAAATACAATACGGCTCCGTCGCACATCGTCGAAACCGTTACCAAAAAACAAGGCTGATTCAGCCCCTTTAGGCTAGGAGTTAATTGTCGTGGCTAAAGAAAAATTTGACCGTACCCTCCCGCACGTCAACGTTGGCACCATCGGTCACGTCGACCACGGTAAAACCACGCTGACCGCTGCTCTGACTCGCGTCTGCTCCGAAGTTTTCGGTTCGGCCGTTGTTGCTTTCGACAAAATCGACAGCGCTCCGGAAGAAAAGGCTCGTGGTATCACCATCAACACCGCGCACGTTGAATACAACTCGCTGATCCGTCACTACGCTCACGTTGACTGCCCAGGTCACGCTGACTACGTGAAGAACATGATCACCGGTGCTGCTCAGATGGACGGCGCTATCCTGGTTTGTTCGGCTGCTGATGGTCCGATGCCACAAACCCGTGAGCACATCCTGCTGTCCCGTCAGGTTGGCGTTCCGTACATCGTTGTCTTCCTGAACAAGGCTGACATGGTTGACGACGCTGAGCTGCTGGAACTGGTTGAGATGGAAGTGCGCGATCTGCTCAGCACTTACGACTTCCCAGGTGACGACACTCCGATCATCATCGGTTCGGCTCTGATGGCTCTGAACGGCCAAGACGACAACGAAATGGGCACCACTGCCGTTCGTAAACTGGTTGAGACTCTGGACAGCTACATTCCAGATCCAGTTCGTGTTATCGACAAGCCGTTCCTGATGCCAATCGAAGACGTATTCTCGATCTCCGGTCGCGGTACTGTTGTAACTGGCCGTATCGAGCGCGGTATCGTCAAGGTTCAGGATCCACTGGAAATCGTTGGTCTGCGTGACACTACCGTCACCACCTGCACCGGTGTTGAAATGTTCCGTAAGCTGCTCGACGAAGGTCGTGCTGGCGAGAACTGCGGCGTTCTGCTGCGTGGTACCAAGCGTGACGACGTTGAGCGTGGCCAGGTTCTGGTTAAGCCAGGTTCGGTCAAGCCGCACACCAAGTTCGAAGCTGAAGTCTACGTTCTGAGCAAAGAAGAAGGCGGTCGTCACACTCCGTTCTTCAAAGGCTACCGTCCACAGTTCTACTTCCGTACTACTGACGTGACTGGTAACTGCGAACTGCCGGAAGGCGTTGAAATGGTAATGCCAGGCGACAACATCAAAATGGTTGTCACCCTGATCAAGACCATCGCAATGGAAGACGGTCTGCGTTTCGCTATCCGTGAAGGCGGTCGTACCGTCGGCGCTGGCGTCGTAGCCAAAATCATCGAGTAAGCTCTTTTTGAGTTAGCTTTGATGAATTGAAAAAGCCCCCGCTTAGCGGGGGCTTTTTTATTGGGTTGACACCTATATGGGGCGTCTATAGAATTGCGCCTCCTTTTAACGGGCGTATTGCGCTCGGTGGGAATAGCAGCCGGAGTCTGAAATCCAATGCAAAATCAGCAAATCCGTATCAGGTTGAAGGCTTTTGACCATCGCCTGATCGACCAATCCACCCAGGAAATCGTGGAAACCGCGAAACGTACTGGTGCTCAAGTGCGTGGTCCAATTCCACTGCCTACCCGTAAAGAGCGGTTCACCGTTCTGGTCTCCCCGCACGTCAACAAAGACGCGCGTGACCAGTACGAGATCCGTACTCATAAGCGCGTACTGGACATCGTCCAGCCAACGGATAAAACCGTTGATGCTCTTATGAAGCTTGATCTTGCGGCCGGTGTGGAAGTACAGATCAGCCTCGGCTAAGACTCGGTCTTAGTCGTGTAACGCTCTGAAATGGGCGGCCATAGCGGGTGAAAGCCCCGTACACTCATGAGGTTTACAACATGACTATTGGTGTAGTCGGTCGTAAATGCGGTATGACCCGTATTTTCACCGAAGAAGGTGTCTCCATTCCGGTCACGGTCATTGAGATCGAGCCGAATCGCGTCACCCAGTTCAAAACTGAAGAGACCGATGGCTATCGTGCAGTGCAAGTCACTGTAGGCGAGCGTCGTGCTTCGCGTGTTACAGCTGCTCAAGCTGGCCACTTCGCTAAAGCGAACGTTGCCGCTGGTCGTACCGTAATGGAATTCCGCCTTGAAGAAGGCGAGTACCAGGCCGGCGATCTGATCAACGCTGAAATCTTCGCCGCTGGTCAACTGGTTGATGTAACCGGTCAGTCCAAGGGTAAAGGCTTCCAGGGTACGATCAAGCGTTGGAACTTCCGCGGGCAAGATAATACCCACGGTAACTCCGTGTCCCACCGCGTTCCAGGCTCTATCGGCCAGTGCCAGACTCCTGGTCGTGTATTCAAGGGCAAAAAAATGTCCGGTCATATGGGCGCTGAGCGCGTGACCGTGCAGTCCCTCGAAGTAGTGCGCGTGGACGCTGAACGCAATCTGTTGTTGGTCAAGGGCGCTGTTCCTGGCGCTACTGGCGGCAACTTGGTTGTACGTCCAGCAGCCAAGGCTCGCGGTTAAGGGGAAGCTGACATGCAATTAAATGTAAATGACGCTCAAGCGATCGAAGTTTCCGAACTGACATTTGGCGGCGAATTCAACGAGACGCTGGTTCACCAAGCAGTCGTGGCCTACATGGCCGGCGGCCGTCAAGGTAGCAAGCAGCAAAAGACCCGTTCCGACGTTCGTGGTGGCGGTAAGCGCCCATGGCGTCAGAAAGGTACTGGCCGTGCTCGTGCCGGTACTATCCGTAGCCCAATCTGGCGTGGCGGCGGTACCACTTTCGCAGCTCGTCCTCAGGATCACACCCAGAAGCTGAACAAGAAGATGTATCGCGCAGCAATGCGTTCCATCCTTGCTGAGCTGGTGCGTACTGATCGTCTGGTTGTGGTTCAGGACTTCGCTGTTGATGCACCGAAGACCAAAGATCTGCTGAACAAACTGACCGGCATGGGCCTGACTGACGTCTTGATCGTGTCTGAAGTAGTTGATCAGAACCTGTACCTGGCTGCTCGTAACCTGCCACACGTTGATGTACGTGACGTGCAAGGTTCCGATCCAGTTAGTCTGATCGCATACGACAAGGTGTTGATCACCGTGTCGGCCGTGAAGAAATTCGAGGAGCTGCTGGGATGAACCAGGAACGCGTATTTAAAGTTCTGCTTGGCCCGCACGTTTCCGAGAAGGCTACGGTTCTGGCTGACAAGAAAGGCCAGTTCGTTTTCAAGGTTGCAACTGACGCAACCAAGCTGGAAATCAAGAAGGCCGTCGAAAGCCTGTTCAGCGTGAAAGTAGAGCGTGTTACTACCCTGAATGTTCTGGGTAAGAGCAAGCGCACTGCTCGCGGTCTGGGCAAGCGTAATGACTGGAAGAAGGCAGTTATCTCCCTTCAGCCAGGCCAAGATCTCGATTTCAGCAGCAGTGCTGAGTAAGGAAGGGGTGCATCATGGCAATCGTTAAATGCAAACCGACTTCCCCTGGCCGCCGTTTTGTGGTCAAGGTGGTCAACCAGGAGCTGCATAAAGGCGCTCCTCACGCACCGCTGCTCGAGAAAAAATCGAAGACTGGTGGTCGTAACAACAATGGTCGTATTACCACTCGTCACATCGGTGGTGGCCATAAGCAGCATTATCGTCTGGTCGATTTCCGTCGCAACGACAAAGATGGCATCTCTGCCACTGTCGAGCGTATCGAATACGATCCAAACCGTACTGCTCACATCGCTCTGCTGCTGTACGCAGATGGCGAGCGTCGCTACATCATCGCCCCTAAAGGCGTGAGTGCTGGCGACCAGCTGATCGCAGGTGCTTTGGCGCCGATCAAGCCGGGCAACGCTCTGCAACTGCGTAACATTCCAGTTGGTAGCACCGTACACGGCATCGAATTGAAGCCAGGTAAAGGCGCGCAAATCGCTCGTTCCGCTGGTGCTTCGGCTCAGCTGATCGCTCGTGAAGGTGTCTACGTGACCCTGCGTCTGCGTTCTGGTGAGATGCGTAAAGTGCTGGCTGAATGCCGCGCGACCCTGGGTGAAGTCTCGAACTCCGAGCACAGCCTGCGTTCGCTGGGTAAAGCTGGTGCCAAACGCTGGCGTGGCGTTCGCCCAACCGTTCGTGGTGTTGCCATGAACCCGGTTGACCACCCACATGGTGGTGGTGAAGGTCGTACCTCTGGTGGTCGTCATCCGGTATCGCCATGGGGCTTCCCGACTAAGGGCGCGAAGACTCGTGGTAATAAGCGTACCGACAAAATGATCGTCCGTCGTCGCAAGTAAATAGAGGGATACGACAGTGCCACGTTCTCTGAAAAAAGGTCCTTTTATTGATCTTCACCTACTGAAGAAGATCGAAGTGGCGGCGGAAAAGAACGATCGCAAACCAGTTAAAACCTGGTCGCGTCGTTCGATGATCCTGCCACAAATGGTCGGTCTGACCATTGCAGTTCATAACGGTCGTCAACATGTTCCAGTTCTCGTGAACGAAGACATGGTCGGCCACAAACTAGGCGAGTTTGCCGGTACCCGCACATATCGTGGGCACGTGGCAGACAAGAAAGCCAAGCGTTAAGGGGTAAGGAACGATGGAAGTAGCCGCTAAGTTGTCGGGCGCTCGAATCTCCGCCCAGAAAGCCCGCTTGGTCGCCGACCAGATCCGCGGGAAGAAGGTGGGCGAAGCGCTCAACCTGTTGGCTTTCAGCAGTAAGAAAGCCGCCGAGATCATGAAGAAAGTGCTGGAGTCGGCCGTAGCCAACGCCGAGCATAACGAAGGCGCGGACGTTGATGACCTCAAAGTCAGCACCGTTTTCGTCAACGAAGGGCGTTCGCTGAAGCGAATCATGCCACGTGCCAAAGGCCGTGCTGATCGCATCGTCAAGCGGTCTTGCCATATCACTGTCAAGGTTGCTGACAAGTAACGGAGTCGAAGAGATGGGTCAGAAAGTACATCCCATTGGCATTCGCCTGGGAATCGTCAAGGAACACACCTCCGTCTGGTACGCAGACGGTCGGACTTATGCGGACTATTTGTTCGCTGATCTGAAGGTGCGTGAGTATCTCCAAGACAAACTAAAAAGCGCGTCCGTAAGCCGTATCGATATCCATCGTCCGGCTCAAACTGCACGTATCACCATCCACACCGCTCGTCCAGGTATCGTTATCGGGAAGAAAGGTGAAGATGTTGAGAAACTGCGTCAGGACCTGACCAAACAAATGGGTGTGCCTGTGCACATCAATATCGAAGAAATCCGCAAGCCGGAACTCGACGGTATGTTGGTTGCGCAGAGCGTAGCTCAGCAGCTGGAGCGTCGCGTAATGTTCCGTCGCGCTATGAAGCGCGCTGTACAGAACGCCATGCGCATTGGTGCCAAAGGCATCAAAATCCAAGTGAGCGGTCGTCTCGGCGGTGCTGAAATCGCACGTACTGAATGGTATCGCGAAGGTCGTGTGCCACTGCACACCCTGCGTGCCGACATCGACTATGCCAACTACGAAGCTCACACCACTTATGGTGTGATCGGTGTAAAGGTTTGGATCTTCAAAGGCGAAGTAATTGGTGGTCGCCAAGAAGAACTGAAACCACAAGCACCAGCGCCTCGTAAAAAAGCTGCTAAGTAAGGGGTACGCCAAATGTTGCAACCAAAGCGTACGAAGTTCCGCAAGCAGATGACAGGCCACAACCGTGGTCTGGCTCAGCGCGGTAGCAAAGTCAGCTTCGGCGAGTTCGCGCTGAAGTCTGTAGCTCGTGGTCGTCTCACCGCTCGTCAGATCGAGTCAGCGCGTCGTGCTCTGACCCGTCACGTAAAACGTGGCGGCAAGATCTGGATCCGTGTATTCCCGGACAAGCCTATCTCCAAAAAGCCACTCGAAGTTCGGATGGGTAAAGGTAAGGGTAGTGTGGAGTACTGGGTAGCCCAGATTCAGCCAGGCAAAGTCCTGTATGAAATCGAGGGCGTTTCTGAAGAGCTGGCGCGTGAGGCTTTTGCCCTGGCTGCTGCAAAGCTGCCGCTCGCCACCGCTTTTGTTAAACGGACGGTGATGTGATGAAAGCGAATGAACTTCGTGAAAAAGACGCGCCGCAGCTTAACGAGCAACTGCTCGGCCTGCTGCGCGACCAGTTCAATCTGCGTATGCAGAAAGCAACTGGCCAGTTGGGGCAGTCTCACCTGCTCCGGCAAGTTAAGCGTGACATCGCTCGCGTGAAGACTGTGCTCAAACAGCAGGCAGGTAAGTAATCATGGCTGAAGCCGAAAAAACCGTCCGTACGCTGACTGGCCGTGTTGTCAGCGACAAAATGGACAAGACCATCACCGTTCTGATCGAGCGTCGCGTTAAGCACCCGATCTACGGTAAATACGTTAAGCGTTCGACTAAGCTGCACGCGCACGACGAAACCAATCAGTGCCACATCGGCGACAAAGTCACTATTCGTGAAACTCGTCCTTTGGCCAAGACTAAGTCTTGGGCGCTGGTTGATGTTCTCGAACGCGCTGTGGAAGTCTAAGGACTAGGGGTCGGAGAAATTATATGATTCAGACTCAATCCATGCTCGATGTGGCCGATAACTCTGGCGCTCGCCGTGTTATGTGCATCAAGGTGCTGGGTGGCTCCCATCGTCGTTACGCTGGTATCGGTGACATCATCAAAGTTACCGTCAAGGAAGCAATTCCTCGCGGTAAAGTGAAAAAAGGCCAAGTGATGACTGCTGTTGTAGTCCGCACTCGTCACGGTGTACGCCGTGCTGATGGCTCCATTATCCGCTTTGATGGCAACGCTGCTGTTCTTCTGAACAACAAGCAAGAGCCGATCGGCACCCGTATCTTTGGGCCAGTGACCCGTGAACTTCGTACTGAGAAGTTCATGAAGATCGTCTCGCTCGCCCCAGAAGTGCTGTAAGGAGATCCGACATGCAAAAGATTCGTCGTGACGACGAGATCATCGTGATCGCCGGCAAAGACAAAGGTAAGCGCGGTAAGGTGCTTAAGGTTCTCGCTAATAACCGTCTGGTTATTGGTGGTCTGAACCTGGTTAAGCGTCATACCAAGCCTAACCCGATGTCGGGCGTACAAGGCGGTATCGTCGAAAAAGAAGCTCCACTGGACGCTTCTAACGTCGCCATTTTCAACGGCGAAACCAACAAGGCTGACCGCGTTGGTTTCAAAGTAGAAGACGGCAAGAAAATTCGTGTCTTCAAGTCGACCCAAAAAGCGGTTGATGCTTGAACACTGCTAGGTAGAAGACCATGGCACGACTAAAAGAGATTTACTGGAAGGAAATCGCACCGAAGCTTAAGGAAGAACTTAAGCTTTCGAACGTGATGGAAGTTCCACGCGTTACCAAAATCACCCTGAACATGGGTCTGGGCGAAGCAGTCGGTGACAAAAAAGTCATCGAGCACGCTGTTGCCGACCTGGAAAAGATCACCGGTCAGAAAGTCGTTGTGACTTACGCTCGGAAATCCATCGCTGGCTTTAAAGTCCGTGAAGGTTGGCCGATCGGCGTCAAAGTGACTCTGCGCCGTGAGCGTATGTACGAATTCCTGGATCGTCTGCTGTCGATCTCCCTGCCTCGGGTCCGCGACTTCCGCGGCCTGAATGCCAAGTCCTTCGATGGTCGTGGTAACTACAGCATGGGCGTAAAAGAGCAGATCATCTTCCCGGAAATCGACTACGACAAGATCGATGCTCTCCGCGGTCTGGACATTACCCTGACCACCACTGCCAAGAACGATGATGAAGGTCGCGCGCTGCTGCGTGCTTTCAAATTCCCGTTCCGCAACTGATTGGAGTAGGAAAATGGCCAAGATGAGCATGAAAAACCGCGAGCTGAAGCGTCAGCTCACGGTTGCCAAGTACGCCAAAAAGCGTGCAGCACTGAAAGCAATCATCGTCGATCTGAACGCAAGTCCAGAAGCGCGTTGGGAAGCTACAGTAGCTCTGCAGAAGCAGCCACGTGACGCAAGCGCTTCGCGCATGCGTAACCGCTGCCGCCTGACCGGTCGTCCACACGGCGTTTACCGCAAGTTCGGTCTCGGCCGTAACAAACTGCGTGAAGCTGCAATGCGTGGTGACGTACCTGGTCTGGTTAAAGCCAGCTGGTAAGCACTATCAAAGTCTCGGCGTCCAGGTTCGCAAGATCCTGACCGCCGGTGACCTTGAACTTGAATCAAGCCCCTATTGGGGCTTGATTCATTTGTGGGGTGTGTCTAGAATACCCGGCTCGCCTGAGCCCGTGCTTTTTTCGCATGGATGAGCTCGGCGACAAGTAGTAGCCGCAAGGCTAATTTTTTTGTATTAGGAGCGTCTAGCCCATGAGTATGCAGGACCCGTTAGCGGACATGCTAACTCGAATCCGTAATGCCCAGATGGCTGAAAAGTCCGTCGTAAGCATGCCATCTTCTACTTTGAAGGTAGCTGTTGCCAAAGTCCTGAAGGACGAAGGTTACATTGCGGGTTATCAGATCAGCAGCGAAATCAAACCACTGCTGTCCATCGAGCTGAAGTACTTCGAAGGCCGTCCGGTTATCGAGGAAGTGAAGCGCGTTAGCCGTCCAGGCCTGCGTCAGTACAAGTCCGTCGATGATCTGCCAAAAGTTCGTGGCGGTCTCGGTGTGTCTATCGTCTCCACCAACAAAGGTGTGATGACGGATCGTGCTGCGCGCGCTGCCGGTGTCGGCGGCGAAGTTCTTTGCACTGTGTTCTAAGGGGGGATAAGCATGTCACGCGTCGCTAAGAACCCCGTTAAGCTGCCAGCCGGTGTCGAAGTAAAATTCGCAGGCCAACAGCTTTCGGTGAAGGGTGCCAAGGGCACTCTCGAACTGAACATCCATTCGTCCGTTGAGATCGTTGAAGAAGCTGGTGAGCTGCGTTTCGCTGCTCGCAATGGCGATCAACAAACTCGCGCAATGGCTGGTACCACTCGTGCGTTGGTAAACAACATGGTCCAAGGCGTAAGCCAAGGCTTCGAGCGTAAGCTCCAGCTGGTCGGTGTTGGTTACAAAGCGCAAGCAAAAGGCACAGTGCTGAACCTGGCTCTTGGCTTCTCGCACCCAGTGGATTATGAACTGCCGGAAGGCATCACCGCTGAGACTCCTAGCCAGACCGATATCCTGATCAAGGGCATCGATAAGCAGCTGGTAGGTCAAGTGGCCGCCGAGATCCGCGACTTCCGTCCACCAGAGCCGTACAAAGGCAAAGGTGTGCGCTACGCGGACGAAGTCGTCCGTCGTAAAGAAGCCAAGAAGAAGTAGGGCATAGCAAATGACCGACAAAAAAGTTACTCGACTGCGTCGCGCTCGCAAAGCACGCCTGAAAATGCACGAACTCGAAGTCGTGCGTCTCTGCGTGTTCCGCTCGTCGCAGCACATCTACGCCCAGGTCATTTCGGCCGACGGCAACAAAGTCCTGGCATCTGCCTCGACTTTGGATAAAGAACTGCGTGATGGCGCCACTGGCAACATCGACGCGGCCACTAAGGTTGGCCAGCTGGTCGCTACGCGTGCTAAAGCCGCTGGCGTCTCGCAGGTGGCTTTCGACCGCTCTGGCTTCAAGTACCATGGCCGCGTCAAGGCGCTGGCTGATGCTGCTCGTGAAGCTGGGCTGGAGTTCTAAGTTATGTCAAATAACGACCAAAAGCGCGACGAAGGCTACATTGAGAAGCTGGTTCAAGTTAACCGCGTAGCCAAAACCGTTAAAGGCGGCCGTATCTTCACTTTCACCGCGTTGACCGTGGTAGGTGATGGTAAAGGGCGTGTTGGCTTCGGCCGTGGCAAGTCACGTGAAGTGCCTGCTGCGATCCAGAAGGCAATGGAAGCTGCTCGTCGCAACATGATCCAAGTTGATCTGAACGGCACCACCCTGCAGTACGCAATGAAGTCCGGTCACGGTGCTTCGAAGGTGTACATGCAGCCTGCTTCTGAAGGTACCGGTATCATCGCTGGCGGCGCTATGCGTGCTGTCCTCGAAGTTGCTGGCGTTCAGAACGTTCTGGCCAAGTGCTACGGCTCGACTAACCCGGTAAACGTGGTTCACGCCACTTTCAAAGGTTTGAAAGCTATGCAGTCTCCTGAATCCATTGCCGCCAAGCGTGGCAAAAGCGTCAAGGAGATCTTCTGATCATGGCTACCGTTAAAGTTACGCTGATCAAAAGCATGACCGGCCGCATCCCTAACCACAAACTGTGCGTTAAGGGTCTGGGTCTGCGTCGCATCGGTCACACTGTAGAAGTACTTGATACTCCCGAGAATCGCGGGATGATCAACAAGGCTTACTACATGCTGCGTGTCGAGGGTTAATCGATGAAACTCAATGATCTGAGTCCAGCGCCGGGTTCCCGTCGCGAAAAGCATCGTCCGGGCCGTGGTATCGGTAGTGGTTTGGGCAAGACCGGTGGCCGTGGCCACAAAGGTCAGTCCTCCCGCTCCGGTGGCACCATTGCTCCAGGCTTTGAAGGCGGTCAACAGCCGCTGCATCGTCGCCTGCCGAAGTTCGGTTTCGTTTCCCTGAAGGCCATGGACCGCGCAGAAGTGCGTCTGTCCGAGCTGGCTAAAGTGGAAGGCGACATCGTCACCGTGCAGTCCCTGAAAGATGCCAACGTGATCAACGTCAACGTACAGCGTGTGAAAATCATGCTGTCCGGCGAAGTGACTCGCGCTGTTACCATCGGAAAGGGAATCGGCGCCACCAAAGGTGCGCGTTCGGCTATCGAAGCAGCTGGCGGCAAGTTCGAGGAATAAATGGCTAAGCAAGGTGCTCTCTCTGCGCTCGGCAAAGGCGGTATGTCTGAACTCTGGGCTCGTCTGCGTTTTCTGTTCCTGGCGATTATCGTCTACCGAATAGGCGCACACATCCCGGTTCCAGGTATCAACCCGGACCGACTCGCGGACCTGTTTCGACAGAATGAGGGGACCATTCTTAGCTTGTTCAACATGTTTTCCGGCGGCGCGCTGGAGCGGATGAGCATCTTTGCACTGGGGATCATGCCGTACATTTCGGCATCGATCATCATGCAACTGATGACAGCCGTCAGCCCGCAGCTGGAGCAGTTGAAGAAGGAAGGTGAAGCTGGCCGTCGCAAGATCAGCCAGTACACCCGCTACGGCACTGTCATCCTCGCTCTCGTTCAAGCTATTGGCATGTCCATTGGCTTGGCAGGGCAGGGTGTTGCGTTCACTGGTGACTTTGGCTTCCATTTCGTCGCGGTATCCACTTTTGTGGCTGGTGCGATGTTCATGATGTGGCTGGGTGAGCAGATTACTGAGCGTGGTGTTGGCAACGGTATCTCGATGTTGATTTTTTCGGGTATCGTCGCCGGTCTTCCGAGAGCGATCGGGCAGTCTTTCGAGTCTGCACGTCAGGGTGATATCAACATCTTCGCCCTGGTTGCCATCGGTTTGCTGGCAGTAGCGATTATCGGTTTCGTGGTGTTCATTGAGCGTGGTCAGCGTCGTATTGCTGTTCACTACGCCAAGCGTCAGCAGGGCCGCAAGGTCTTCGCTGCGCAGACTAGCCACTTGCCGCTGAAGGTGAACATGGCCGGTGTTATTCCGGCCATTTTCGCGAGCAGCATTTTGCTGTTCCCGGCTTCGTTGGGTGCCTGGTTCGGTCAGTCTGAAGGTATGGGCTGGTTGCAGGACATCTCGCAGTCGATCGCTCCTGGTCAGCCGTTGAATATTCTGCTGTTTAGTGCAGGGATTATTTTCTTCTGCTTCTTCTATACGGCGTTGATGTTCAATCCGAAAGACGTAGCGGAAAACCTGAAGAAGTCCGGTGCCTTTATTCCGGGCATCCGTCCAGGTGAGCAGTCTGCGCGCTACATTGATGGCGTTCTGACTCGCTTGACCATGTTCGGTGCTCTTTACATGACGGCCGTGTGCTTGTTGCCCCAGTTCCTGGTGGTTGCAGCAAACGTACCGTTCTACCTTGGCGGGACCTCGTTGCTGATCGTCGTCGTGGTTGTGATGGACTTCATGTCCCAAGTACAATCGCACCTCGTTTCGCACCAGTACGAATCCCTGATGAAGAAAGCCAACCTGAAGGGTTACGGCAGCGGCATGTTGCGCTGAGTACCCATAAGGTTCGAGGAGTTGGTGATGAAAGTTCGTGCATCGGTGAAAAAGCTGTGCCGTAACTGCAAGATTATTCGCCGCGAAGGTGTTGTTCGAGTAATTTGCAGCGCGGAACCGCGTCACAAACAGCGCCAAGGCTGAGTGTGATTGTGCTTCAAGCCCGGTAGCTAGTGCGCTACCGGGTTGATTATTTGTTATTACAGCGATATTATCTCGCGCCCTATTTCTTGGCTTCCGGGGCGTAGGTAGCTGTCAATTGGAGTCCCACTGAATGGCCCGTATTGCAGGCGTTAACATTCCAGATAACAAGCATACTGTTATCTCGCTGACCTACATCTATGGTGTTGGTCGCACTACTGCGCAGAAGATCTGTGCAGTGACTGGGGTAAACCCAGCCGCAAAGATCAAGGATCTGAGCGACGAGCAGATTGAACAGCTGCGTGGCGAAGTGGCGAAGTTCACCACTGAAGGTGACCTGCGTCGCGAAATCAACATGAAAATCAAGCGTTTGATGGACCTCGGTTGCTATCGCGGTCTGCGTCATCGTCGTGGTCTTCCAGTGCGCGGTCAGCGTACCAAGACTAACGCGCGTACCCGTAAAGGTCCGCGTAAGCCGATCCGCAAGTAATCGCCCCAGCGAATCGACAGGAAATTAATCATGGCTAAACCTGCTGCTCGTCCTCGTAAAAAAGTTAAAAAGACAGTGGTTGATGGCATTGCCCACATCCATGCATCTTTTAACAACACAATCGTGACCATCACCGACCGTCAAGGCAACGCTCTTTCCTGGGCTACCTCCGGTGGTTCGGGTTTCCGCGGTTCCCGCAAGTCCACCCCGTTTGCTGCTCAAGTAGCTGCTGAACGTGCTGGTCAAGCTGCGCTGGAATACGGTCTGAAAAACCTCGACGTTAACGTCAAAGGTCCAGGCCCAGGTCGTGAATCTGCAGTCCGCGCTTTGAACGGCTGTGGCTACAAGATCGCCAGCATCACCGACGTGACGCCAATCCCGCACAACGGGTGCCGTCCGCCGAAGAAGCGCCGCGTGTAATCCAGGAGATTGTAAAGAATGGCTCGTTACATTGGTCCAAAATGCAAACTCGCTCGTCGCGAAGGCACCGATCTCTTTCTGAAGAGCGGCGTGCGCGCGATCGAATCGAAGTGCAACATCGAAGCAGCACCTGGTATCCACGGCCAACGCCGCGGTCGCCAGTCCGATTACGGCACCCAACTGCGTGAAAAGCAGAAGGTCCGTCGTATCTACGGCGTTCTCGAGCGTCAATTCAGCGGCTACTACAAAGAAGCTGCTGGCAAGAAAGGTGCAACCGGTGAAAACCTGCTGCAACTGCTCGAATGCCGTCTGGACAACGTTGTATACCGTATGGGTTTTGGCTCTACTCGTGCCGAATCCCGTCAGCTGGTATCGCACAAATCCGTCAGCGTTAACGGTCAGACCGTAAACGTACCGTCCTACCAGGTTCGTGCTGGTGACGTGGTCGCGATTCGCGAGAAAGCAAAGAACCAACTTCGCATTGTCCAAGCTCTCGATCTGTGTGCCCAACGTGGCCGCGTAGAATGGGTAGAAGTAGACACTGAGAAGAAGTCGGGCGTTTTCAAGAACGTTCCTGCTCGCAGTGATCTGTCCGCCGACATCAACGAAAGCCTGATTGTCGAGCTCTACTCCAAGTAAGGGCTAGAAAATAGGTGCATCCATGCAGATTTCGGTAAATGAGTTCCTGACACCCCGCCATATTGATGTGCAGGTTGTCAGTCCAACCCGCGCCAAGATCACACTCGAGCCTCTCGAGCGTGGTTTCGGCCACACCCTGGGCAACGCGCTGCGACGCATCCTGTTGTCCTCAATGCCCGGCTGTGCAGTAGTCGAGGCCGAGATTGACGGTGTGCTCCATGAGTACAGCGCCATCGAAGGCGTACAGGAAGACGTAATTGAAATCCTGTTGAACCTTAAAGGTCTGGCTATCAAGCTGCACGGTCGTGACGAAGTTACGCTGACCTTGTCGAAGAAGGGTTCGGGGGTGGTTACCGCTGCCGATATTCAGCTGGATCATGATGTCGAGATCGTTAACCCCGATCACGTAATCGCTAACCTGGCGTCTAACGGCGCCCTGAACATGAAGCTCACCGTAGCTCGTGGTCGTGGTTATGAACCGGCAGACTCGCGTCAGAGCGATGAAGACGAAAGCCGCAGCATCGGTCGCTTGCAGCTTGACTCTTCGTTCAGCCCGGTTCGCCGTATCGCATACGTGGTGGAAAACGCCCGTGTCGAGCAGCGTACTAACCTGGACAAGCTGGTTATTGATCTGGAAACCAACGGTACCCTGGATCCTGAAGAGGCTATCCGCCGCGCTGCAACCATTCTGCAACAGCAGTTGGCTGCGTTCGTCGACCTCAAAGGTGACAGTGAGCCAGTGGTTGTCGAGCAGGAAGACGAGATCGATCCGATCCTGCTTCGCCCGGTTGACGATCTGGAACTGACTGTACGTTCGGCTAACTGCCTTAAGGCGGAAAACATCTACTACATCGGTGACCTGATTCAGCGTACCGAAGTAGAGCTGTTGAAGACTCCGAACCTTGGCAAGAAATCCTTGACTGAAATCAAGGACGTTCTGGCCTCCCGCGGTCTGTCCCTCGGCATGCGCCTCGACAACTGGCCGCCTGCAAGTCTTAAGAAGGACGACAAGGCGACTGCCTGATCGTCGTAATCACCGAACGTTGTGTTTGGTAAGGAATGAACCATGCGTCATCGTAAAAGTGGTCGTCACCTGAGCCGCACCAGCTCGCACCGCAAGGCCATGTTTCAAAACATGGCGGTGTCGCTGTTCGAGCACGAGCTGATCAAAACTACACTGCCGAAAGCTAAAGAACTGCGTCGCGTTGCTGAGCCGCTGATCACTTTGGCCAAGACAGACAGCCTGGCTAACCGCCGTCTGGCTTTCGACCGTACTCGTTCGAAAGCTATCGTTGGTAAGCTCTTCAACGACCTGGGCAAGCGCTATGCTACCCGTGAGGGTGGCTACCTGCGCATCCTCAAGTGCGGTTTCCGCACTGGCGACAACGCGCCTATGGCGTATGTCGAGTTGGTTGATCGTCCTGCCGGTGGTGAAGCTGTATCCGCTGAGTAAGACGTCAGTCTGAAACGAAGAACCGGGCCTAGTGCCCGGTTTTTTGTGCGCGCTCGAAAAGCATTGCCAACAAGGCATAACCAGAAAGGTAATTAGTAATTTTCTATCGATGGCTACAACGTAATGAATTTGTAGCTGTAACGTTCGTGATCAATACTCCCCTTCAGCCGATTAGCCGGCAGTTAAAGACTGACAGAGGAAGAGATCGCATGAGTCAAAATAAAACGCTGACCACCGCCAGTGGCGCTCCTGTCGCCGACAACCAGAATTCCCGTTCCGCCGGCCCTCGTGGCCCGCTGCTGCTCGACGACTTTCACCTGATCGAGAAGCTTGCCCACTTCAATCGCGAGAACATCCCTGAGCGCCGTGTACACGCCAAGGGTTCGGGTGCTTACGGCACGTTTACCGTGACTCGCGACATCACCGAGTACACCAGCGCCAAATTGTTTGAATCGGTCGGCAAGCAAACGCCGACGTTCCTGCGCTTTTCTACGGTTGGCGGCGAACGTGGTTCGGCCGATACCGAGCGCGATCCACGTGGCTTTGCCCTGAAGTTCTACACCGAGGAAGGTAACTGGGACATCGTCGGCAACAACACGCCAGTATTCTTTATCCGTGATCCGTTGAAATTCCCGGACTTTATCCACACCCAGAAGCGTTTGCCGCAGAGCAATCTGAAAAGCGCGCAGATGATGTGGGACTTCTGGTCGCACTCGCCTGAGGCGCTGCACCAGGTCACTATTCTGTTCTCCGACCGCGGTATTCCTGACGGCTATCGTCACATGCACGGCTTTGGTAGCCACACCTACAGCTTGATCAACGCCAATGGCGAGCGGCACTGGGTGAAGTGGCATTACAAGACACAGCAAGGGATCAAGAATCTGGCGCCGGCTGAAGCGGCACGTTTGGCCGGTACCGATCCGGATTACGCGCAGCGTGACCTGTTCGGCGCGATTGAGCGTGGTGACTTCCCGAAATGGCGTGTATGCATTCAGATCATGACCGAGGCCCAGGCTGCGGCGCATTATGAAAACCCGTTCGATGTGACCAAAACCTGGTCGCAGAAGGAGTTTCCGCTGATCGAAGTCGGCGAGCTGGAGCTCAACCGCAATCCGCAAAACTACTTTGCCGAAGTCGAGCAAGCGGCATTCGGCCCGAGCAACATGGTCCCGGGCGTTGGCCTGTCGCCAGATCGAATGCTCCAGGGCCGCGTGTTCGCTTATGCCGACGCGCATCGCTACCGCATCGGCACCAACCATCAGCAATTGCCGGTGAACGCACCTCGCAGTCCGGTGAATAGCTATCAGCGCGATGGTTCGATGGCATTCGGCAGCAATGGCGGTGCAGCACCTAACTATGAGCCGAACAGCTACGTCGATTCGCCGAAACAAGCGCCTCGCTACGCTGAGCCACCGTTGGCATTGAGCGGTGCCGCTGATCGTTACGATCATCGTGAAGACACTGACTACTACAGCCACGCCGGGGCGCTGTTTCGCCTGATGACTGACGAGCAGAAAACACTGCTGGTCAACAACATTGCCGGAGCCATGGCCGGCGTTTCCGGTGATGTGATAGATCGTCAATTGCAGCACTTCTTCAAGGCCGATCCGGCGTATGGAGAAGCAATCGCAAAGGCGTTGGGCGTACAGCTTAACGAAGTCTAAACGATAAGCAGAACCGCCCTCATTTGGGCGGTTTTTGCGTTATTTGAACCACTTTTCTCAGAATATCTTCGCTTTTATCGCGCAAGCGGAGTGACCAAACAGTCTCCTTGGTTCAAACTACAGACTTTCAAGCAGGGAGATGTAGGGCGATGCAAGGCCACCCAGACGTAATCGATTACCTCAACACGTTGCTGACCGGCGAACTGGCCGCGCGTGATCAATATTTCGTTCATTCGCGGATGTATGAGGACTGGGGTTTCACCAAGCTCTACGAACGAATCAATCACGAGATGGAAGAAGAAGCAGGGCACGCCGATGCCTTGATGCGCCGCATCCTGATGCTGGAAGGCACGCCGCGCATGCGTCCGGACGATCTCGATGTCGGCACTACGGTGCCTGACATGCTCGCTGCCGACCTGCGCCTGGAATACAAAGTCCGCGCCGCGCTCTGCAAGGGCATCAAACTCTGCGAGCAGCACAAGGACTATGTCAGCCGCGAGATGCTGCGGGTTCAATTGCATGACACTGAAGAAGACCACACCTACTGGCTTGAAAAGCAGATGGGTCTGATCAAGTTGATCGGTCTTGAGAACTACCTGCAATCCCACGCCTGATTGACACCCGATACAAAAAAAGCCCCTGTCACCGATGAAGTGACAGGGGCTTTTTCGTGGGCCCAATTCAGGCCTTGTCGCGAGCCAACAGCGGCTTGAGGTAGAAGCCGGTGTGAGACTGCTTCATCTCGGACACTTCCTCCGGTGTTCCGACAGCAATGATCTGTCCACCCTTTGAACCACCTTCAGGTCCCAGGTCCACCAACCAGTCAGCGGTCTTTATCACGTCGAGGTTATGCTCGATCACCACCACAGTGTTGCCGTGGTCGCGCAGTCGATGCAGCACGTCGAGCAGTTGCTGAATATCCGCGAAGTGCAGGCCGGTGGTCGGCTCGTCGAGGATGTACAGCGTCTTGCCGGTATCGCGTTTGGACAGCTCGCGGGACAGTTTCACCCGCTGGGCCTCACCCCCCGACAGCGTCGTCGCCGATTGCCCCAGCTTGATGTAAGACAGACCCACGTCCATCAACGTCTGAAGCTTGCGCGCCAGCGCCGGGACCGCATCGAAGAACACCCGCGCTTCCTCGATGGTCATCTCGAGGGTCTCGTGAATGCTCTTGCCCTTGTACTTGATCTCCAGCGTCTCGCGGTTGTAACGCTTGCTCTTGCAGACGTCGCACGGGACATAGATGTCCGGCAGGAAGTGCATTTCCACCTTGATCAAGCCATCGCCCTGACACGCTTCACAGCGTCCGCCCTTCACGTTGAAGGAGAAGCGGCCCGGGCCATAACCACGGGAACGGGATTCCGGCACGCCGGCGAACAACTCACGGATCGGCGTGAACAGCCCGGTGTAGGTCGCCGGGTTGGAACGCGGCGTTCGGCCAATCGGGCTCTGGTCGATATCGACGACCTTATCCAGATGCTCCAGCCCCTTGATGCTATCGTGAGCGGCCGCCTCAAGCGTCGTTGCACCATTGAGTGCCGTAGCGCTCAAGGGAAACAGCGTGTTGTTGATCAGCGTCGACTTGCCCGAGCCGGACACACCGGTCACGCACGTCAACAGACCAATCGGAATGTCCAGGTCGACATTGCGCAAGTTGTTGCCGCGAGCGCCCTTGAGCGACAGCGACAACTTCTTGTTACGCGGTGTGCGTTTGGCTGGAACCGCGATCTTCACTCGGCCTGACAGGTATTTGCCGGTCAACGAATCAGGATGCGCCATCACTTCGGCCGGCGTCCCTTCGGCAACAATATGCCCACCGTGGACCCCCGCCCCCGGCCCGATGTCCACCACGTAGTCGGCCAGGCGAATAGCATCTTCGTCATGCTCGACCACGATCACCGTGTTGCCGATGTCGCGCAGGTGCTTGAGCGTGCCGAGCAACCGATCGTTATCGCGCTGATGCAGACCGATCGACGGCTCATCGAGGATGTATAGAACCCCCACCAGGCCGGCGCCAATCTGACTGGCCAGGCGAATTCGCTGAGCTTCACCGCCGGACAACGTGTCGGCACTGCGATCCAGCGAAAGATAGTCGAGGCCCACGTTGACCAGGAACTGCAGGCGCTCGCGGATTTCCTTGAGAATCTTGTCGGCAATTTCACCGCGACGGCCCGTGAGCTTCAGTATGCCGAAATACTCACAAGCATCGCCAATCGGCAGATTGGTCACCGCCGGCAGCGTCTTCTCGCCCACCCAGACGTGCCGCGCCTCGCGACGCAGGCGGGTGCCACGGCAATCCGGGCAAGGCTGGGTGCTGAGGAACTTGGCCAGCTCTTCACGCACAGAAGCCGACTCGGTTTCGCGGTAGCGACGTTCCAGGTTCGGCACGATGCCTTCGAACGGGTGCGAGCGTTTGACGATATCGCCGCGGTCGTTCAGGTATTTGAAGTCGACGTTTTGCGAACCGCTGCCATGCAGAATGAATTTCTGCTGATCCGCCGAAAGGTCGTTGAACGGCACTTCCAGGCTGAACTTGTAGTGCGAAGCCAGCGACCCGAGCATCTGGAAGTAATAGACGTTGCGCCTGTCCCAGCCGCGAATAGCGCCCTCGGCCAGGGTCAACTCGCCGTTCACCAGACGCTTGATGTCGAAGAACTGCTTGACCCCCAGACCATCGCAGGTCGGGCAAGCGCCGGCGGGGTTGTTGAAGGAGAACAGCTTGGGTTCCAGCTCGCTGATCGCATGGCCGCAAATCGGGCAGGCGAAGCGCGCGGAGAAGATGATCTCTTCGCCGGGCTCGTCGTCCATCGGCGCGACCAGTGCGATCCCGTCCGCCAGCTTCAGCGCGGTCTCGAAGGACTCGGCCAGACGCTGTTGCAGATCGGCGCGGACCTTGAAGCGGTCGACTATTACATCAATCGAATGCTTCTTTTGCTTATCCAGCTTCGGCAGTTCATCCAGTTCGCAGATCCTGCCGTTGACCCGGGCCCGCACAAAACCCTGGGCGCGCAGTTCTTCGAAGACCGACAGGTGTTCGCCTTTACGCTCGCGGATCACCGGGGCCAGCAGCATCAGCTTACTGCCCTCCGGTTGGGCGAGGACCAGGTCGACCATCTGGCTGACGGTTTGCGCTTCCAGCGGAATGTCGTGATCCGGGCAACGCGGAATACCCACGCGAGCATAAAGCAGACGCAGGTAGTCGTAGATTTCGGTGATGGTGCCGACCGTCGAGCGCGGGTTGTGCGAGGTCGATTTCTGTTCGATGGAAATGGCTGGCGACAAACCTTCGATGGTGTCGACGTCAGGCTTTTCCATCATCGACAAAAACTGCCGGGCATAGGCCGACAGCGATTCGACGTAGCGGCGCTGGCCTTCGGCATACAGCGTGTCAAACGCCAGGGACGATTTGCCGGATCCGGACAGGCCGGTGATGACGATCAGTTTGTCCCGTGGCAGGGTCAGGTCGATGTTCTTCAGGTTGTGGGTTCGGGCCCCACGAATCAGGATCTTGTCCAAAGTGGCCTCGCTTGGCGGGCGTCGAAAACGTAGGAGTATACGGCCAAATACTGGATGGATGCACACTATCAAACGAGCGGAGTTGTGTCTTACATGAAGAGTCTGTCAGCGGAGCGCGTCAAAGCGTCGCGATATACCCCGTCAATCGATGGGACTGGTAGAATCGCCGCCGGTTCACATGAGGTTTTTCCATGCACGATCCCCACAGCGAACGCATGAGTGGCAGTGAGACCCGCGCAGCAAGCGGTCTGGCCCTGGTGTTCGCCTTCCGTATGCTTGGCATGTTCATGGTGTTGCCGGTACTGGCGACCTATGGGATGGATCTGGCAGGAGCGACCCCGGCCCTCATCGGACTGGCGATTGGCGCTTACGGCCTGACCCAGGCGATCTTTCAGATTCCTTTCGGCTTCATTTCCGACCGCATCGGCCGTCGTCCGGTGATTTACCTCGGGCTCATCATCTTCGCCCTCGGTAGCGTGCTGGCGGCCAATGCCGATTCGATCTGGGGCGTCATCGCCGGACGCATCCTGCAAGGCGCCGGGGCGATTTCCGCCGCGGTGATGGCGCTGCTGTCAGACTTGACCCGCGAACAGCACCGGACCAAAGCCATGGCCATGATCGGCATGACGATTGGTCTGTCGTTCGCTGTGGCCATGGTTGTAGGACCGCTGTTGACCCGCGCCTTCGGCCTGTCGGGGTTGTTCCTCGCCACGGGCGGCATGGCGCTGTTCGGCATCGTGATCGTCATGTTCATGGTGCCGCGTTCCACCGGACCGTTGCAGCACCGTGAGTCCGGCGTCGCGCGGCAGGCGCTGATCCCGACGCTCAAGCATCCGGACCTGCTGCGCCTGGACCTTGGCATTTTTGTGTTGCACGCGATGTTGATGTCGAGCTTCGTTGCATTGCCCCTGGCCCTGGTGGAAAAAGCCGGGCTGCCCAAAGAGCAGCACTGGTGGGTCTACCTCACCGCGCTGCTGATCTCCTTCTTCGCCATGATCCCGTTCATTATCTACGGCGAGAAGAAACGCAAAATGAAACGAGTTTTATTGGGCGCAGTGCTGACGCTGATGCTCACTGAGCTATTCTTCTGGCAGTTCGGCGACAGCCTGCGAGCTCTGGTGATCGGGACGGTGGTGTTCTTTACCGCGTTCAACTTGCTGGAAGCTTCGTTGCCATCGCTGATCAGCAAGGTTTCACCGGCGGGCGGCAAAGGCACGGCAATGGGGGTTTATTCCACCAGCCAGTTCCTCGGTTCGGCGCTGGGCGGGATCCTCGGCGGCTGGATGTTCCAGCACGGCGGTTTGTCGGTTGTATTCCTCGGATGCGCCGGCCTGGCTGCACTTTGGCTGGCCTTTGCTGTTACCATGCGCGAACCTCCCTACGTGACGAGTCTGCGCTTGCCGCTGTCGCCCGAGGCGATCCGCGAAGCGGGTCTGGTTGAGCGCCTGAAGGCCGTCGTAGGGGTAACAGATGCAGTGATCGTCGAAGATGAAGCGGCGATTTACATCAAATTGGACACAGAACTATTGGATCGCACCACCCTTGAGCGCCTGGTGAACAACCCGGCCGGGGCAGCGTGCGTAGCCTAGGAGAACGTTATGGCCCGTGGGGTTAACAAAGTCATATTGGTCGGCACTTGCGGCCAGGATCCCGAAGTTCGCTACTTGCCTAACGGTAACGCCGTGACCAACCTGAGTCTGGCGACCAGCGAACAGTGGACCGACAAGCAAACCGGTCAGAAGGTCGAGAAGACTGAATGGCACCGTGTTTCGATGTTTGGCAAGGTGGCCGAGATCGCCGGTGAATACCTGCGTAAAGGTTCGCAGGTCTACATCGAAGGCAAGCTGCAGACCCGCGAGTGGGAAAAAGACGGTATCAAGCGTTACACCACTGAAATCGTGGTCGACATGCAAGGCACCATGCAACTGCTCGGCGGCCGTCCACAGCAGGGCGACCAACAAGGCGGGGGCAATAACTACCAGCAGTCCGCCCCGGCTCCACGCCAGCAGGCTCCACGCCCGCAGCAGTCGGCACCGCAGCAGTCGCGTCAGGCTCCGCCTCCACAGCAGGCAGCGCCACAACCGGCTCCTGATTTCGACAGCTTTGATGACGATATCCCGTTCTGAACCTCAGTTTTTCAGAACCGTAGACAAAAAAAAGCGAAGCCATATGGCTTCGCTTTTTTGTTGCCGCTGTTAACTGGCCAACGTGGTCACATTGGCCCGTGCCGAATGCAGCTTCTTGTAGCTTTCGATCAACCGAAGGTGCCTGTCGAGCCCCTCCAGTTTGGTGCTGGTCGGCGTCAAACCATGGAAGCGTACACTGCCATCCACCGAGCCGATCACTGCATCCATCCGCTCGTTACCGAACATCCGACGGAAATTGGCCTCGTAGTCTTCCAGCTCCAGGTCTTCGTCCAGCTTCATCTCCAGCACCGCGTTGACGGCTTGGTAGAACAAGCCACGCTCAACCGTGTTGTCGTTGTACTGCAGGAACATCTCCACCGCCTCTTTCGCCTCTTCAAATTGCTGCAAGGCGAGATAGATCAGCAGCTTCAACTCCAGGATTGTCAGCTGACCCCAGGCGGTATTGTCGTCAAACTCAATGCCGATCAGGGAGGTGATGTCGGTGTAGTCATCCAGTTCACTTTCCACCAGGCGCTCAGCCAGCGCTTGCAGTTCTTCGTCGTCCAGGCGATGCAGGTTCAGGATATCGGCGCGGAAGAACAGCGCTTTGTTGGTGTTATCCCAAATCAGGTCGTCCACCGGATAGATTTCCGAATAGTCCGGCACCAGGATGCGGCACGCCGTCGCGCCGATATGCTCGTAGACCGCCATGTACACTTCTTTGCCCATGCCTTCGAGAATGCCGAACAAGGTTGCAGCTTCCTCGGCATTCGAGTTTTCACCCTGGCCGGAGAAGTCCCACTCCACGAATTCGTAATCGGACTTGGAGCTGAAGAAGCGCCACGACACCACGCCGCTGGAATCGATGAAGTGCTCGACGAAGTTATTCGGCTCGGTCACCGCATGGCCTTCAAACGTCGGCTGGGGCAAGTCGTTGAGGCCTTCGAAGCTACGGCCCTGGAGCAATTCGGTCAGGCTGCGTTCCAGTGCCACTTCCAGGCTCGGGTGCGCGCCGAACGAGGCGAACACGCCGCCGGTACGCGGGTTCATCAGCGTGACGCACATCACCGGGAATTCGCCTCCCAGGGACGCATCCTTCACCAGCACGGGGAACCCTTGCTCTTCCAGCGCCTGAATACCGGCCAGGATCCCGGGGTACTTCGCCAGCACATCGGCCGGCACGTCCGGCAATGCAAATTCACCTTCGATGATTTCGCGTTTGACCGCGCGCTCGAAGATCTCCGACAGGCACTGCACCTGGGCTTCGGCCAGCGTGTTACCGGCACTCATGCCATTGCTCAGGAACAGGTTTTCAATCAGGTTGGACGGGAAATACACCACCTCGCCATCCGACTGGCGCACATAGGGCAGCGAGCAGATGCCGCGCTCTTCATTGCCCGAGTTGGTGTCGATCAGGTGGGAACCACGCAACTCGCCGTCGCGGTTGTAAATCTTCAGGCAGTACGCGTCGAGGATTTCGGCCGGCAGTTCATCTTTACGGCCAGGCTTGAACCAGCGTTCGTCCGGGTAATGCACAAACGGCGCGTTGGCGATCTCTTCGCCCCAGAACTGGTCGTTGTAGAAGAAGTTGCAGTTGAGTCGCTCGATAAACTCGCCCAACGCCGACGCCAGCGCGCCTTCCTTGGTTGCGCCCTTGCCGTTGGTAAAACACATCGGCGAGTGCGCATCGCGGATATGCAGCGACCACACGTTGGGCACGATATTGCGCCACGAGGCGATTTCAATCTTCATGCCCAGGTCCGCCAGAATGGCCGACATATTGGCGATGGTCTGCTCCAGCGGCAGATCCTTGCCCGCAATATAGGTGCTCGCCTCTGAACTGGAAGCAGGCATCAGCAACGCCTGGGCATCGGCGTCGAGGTTTTCCACCTCTTCGATCACAAACTCAGGCCCGGCTTGCACGACTTTTTTCACGGTGCAGCGGTCGATGGAGCGCAGGATGCCCAAGCGGTCCTTCTCGGAAATGTCCGCGGGCAACTCGACCTGGATCTTGAAAATCTGGTTGTAGCGGTTTTCCGGGTCAACAATGTTGTTCTGCGACAGGCGGATGTTTTCGGTGGGGATACTGCGAGTGTCGCAATACAACTTCACGAAATACGCCGCACACAACGCTGACGACGCCAGGAAGTAGTCGAACGGACCCGGTGCCGAGCCATCGCCCTTGTAGCGGATAGGTTGATCGGCCACCACCGTGAAGTCGTCGAACTTGGCTTCAAGTCGAAGGTTGTCGAGAAAGTTGACCTTGATTTCCATGGGGGATTACCAGAATAACGGCTAGACGAATGGCCGCCATTATCCGGCATTTCAGCCGTAAGTCTTGCGGGCGTCTGTCGATATCTCCATCTCGGGCCTTTTTAGGGGGCGATGGAGCGATCAGTCGAGTATCAGATGCGGCAAGAACCGGCTTGAATCCTTGGTGATCAAGCTGTTGTCCTCACGTACACCGATCCCCGCCGCTTGATCGCCGACGACCCAGGAGCCAATCAACGTAAAGCTGTCGCCAAACTGCGGAAGCGGCGCGAATTCCTGCAGGATAAACGGCGCATCGGTGTAGGGGCCGTCCTCTTTCACGATCAGACCGTCAGCCGTTTGCAGCTCGATATTGGCGCCTTCCCGGGAGAAGAACGGCTTGCGCACCCAGCCTTTCGGCACGGCTTTGCCCGGCTCGGTATCCAGGTGCGCCGCGAGCAGGTTCGGGTGACCTTTGTTGAACTCCCACAACAGCGGCAAGATGCCTTTGTTGGAAATGATGGATTTCCAGGCCGGCTCGAAAAACTGCGTATCACTCTGGGCAATCGCTGCACCGAAGGGTTCGTGGAAGATGAACTCCCAGGCGTGCAGCTTGAACAGGTGAGGGATCCAGCGATCTTCAAGGTCGACGAAACGTCTGTCACTGGTCAGGCCGATGTCTTCGATATCGATGTGGCGTGATTCGATGCCGACCTTTTCCGCCACCAGCCGCAGGTAATCGGTGGTGCCCTTGTCTTCGACCGAATCTTTCATCGAGGCGAAATAGAAAGGCTGCTTGAGCTGCAATTGAGCGAAGGCCTGATGCAGTTTGGTGTCGATGCTGTTGAACTGGTCGGCGTGCTTGGGCAGCACGCCGCGTTCGATGCATTGCTCCAGCCAGCCCCACTGAAACGCCGCGGCCTCATACAGGCTGGTCGGCGTGTCGTAGTTGAGTTCCAGCAACTTGGCGGGCCCGGTGCCGTTGTAGGAGAAGTCCATGCGCCCGTACAGGTGCGGGTGACCTTCAAGCCATGAGGTGCGAACCATGTCGAAGAATGGCGCGGGAATGCTCAGGCGCTCCAGCAACTCCTCGCTCTGCACCACGCGGGCCACCAGGTCCATGCACATCTCATGAATCTCGGTGGTCGGGTCCTCGAGATCGTTCTCGATCTGCTTGAGCGAGAACTGGTAATACGCGCTCTCGTCCCAGTAGGGTTCGTTGTCGATGGTGTGGAACAGAAAGCCGAGATTCTCGGCCGTCTGTTTCCAGTCAGGACGCTCTGTGCAATGGATCTTCTTCATGGCCCGGTTTCCTTAACTGCTCGATCCGCCGCCGCCCCAGCCACTGCGTGCGCTGGCCTTGCTGCCGAAGCCTCCACGGGAGGTGGACGAAGCCACGGATACTGGCTTGCTGGTAGAAGAGCGGACCGAGTCGGCGTAGTTGCTGCTGCCGTACCTCGCCTGATTGGACTTGGTGAACGTCGAGCCCTTCGAAATCCGCTGGCTGAGCGTCGAGTTCGAGTAGCTGCCGCGATCATCGCGATAGCGGTACACCGGCTCGGAGTAGTAGCTGTTGCGGTTGCTGCTCAGCATGTTGCCGATCAGAAGGCCGGTCAGCAGGCTGCTGGTGGAGAAACCCGAGCCGCCACTGTTCGCCGATTCAGAGGCGGGTAACTGAGCCTTGGCCGCGTCCACCTGGGATTGCGTCACCTGGCCATCAGCGGTCAGTTCGAAACCGCCGAGTTTTGGGATGAACTTGCCGGCGGAATCCTGTTGGCACCAGTCGGCGACAAAGTCGGCATCGCAATCGGCTTGGTTGTCGTACACCGGCGCAATGCGGCGATGCTCGGCCATGGCCGTCATGTAGGCGTCCGAGCAGACGTCTACCGGAAGCTTTTCATCGGCGCACTGCTGAACGGACTGGAAGTTGTACTTCTTCTGCACCGCGTAGGTTTTTTCCGTCGGCCCGCAGCCTGATATCGCCATGGCGACCGACGCTGCCAGCGAAAGCTGAACGTACTTGCTTCGTTTCATCGGGATCTCCGGGCGCAATCAGTTCTGAGAAGGAGTCATGCACGCGGCGTTCAACATGCCGACGCTGATGGCCACGGCTGCCACGTAGATGCCCGCCGCGATTTCACCTTTCTTGATGCGCTCAGAAGTACCTTTGAGCACCAGGCTGGTCACCATGAATGCCAGCAGTTGCACGAGGGCGGCGATCACCGCCCAGACGACGAAGTCGAGAATGCTGATCGAATAGGCAATCACGTTGCTGGCCGGAATGGCGAAACCGATGATGGCGCCACCCAGGGCAATGGCGGCGGCCACGTTGCCCGAACGGATCAGTTCGAATTCCTTGTGCGGGGTGATGCGGGTGTAGATGAACTGGAACAGCGCGAACAGCACGGCGGCGCCGAGGATGTACGAAACAAACCCGAACACGGCGGCTTTGTTCAGGGAGATGGAGAGTGCTTCTAGCATGGACTTCTTCCTTTTTAGAACGTATTCAGGTCGGTTGTGTACAGCGAGATGCCCAGCGACGTACTCAAGCTGATGGTGCCTTCGGCGTCTTCTTCGACGGAAAACAGCAGGAATTCCCGGCGATCAGTCAGGCCGGTTTCGCGGGCGTAGAGCATCGAACGGTGCTCAATGCTGTAGGCGTCATCCGGGTTTTGCAGCTGTTCGCTCAGCGCTACCAATTCTGTCTGGCCATCCTCGGTGCCCCATTCGCGGGTGTATTCGACGCCGTTATGGGTGTAGGTCGGCAGGCCGATCAGGCTTTGCGGACCGGCCAATCGGCGCAGCTCCGCTTCACTGCTGATGGTGATGTAACTGAGGTAGTTGAACAGAATCACCGACTCGACCTGCCCGGCAATTTCACCGGTGGTGTGCACCTGCAGCCAGTAGTCTTCGTCGTTCATGTAATAGCGCGACAGCCATGTCGACTGCCCGAGATCAACGGTGCCGTTGCTCCAGATCTGTTGCGAGCCCGGGATCGTCACCGTGGTGTTGCCGTCGAGCAACAATCTCAGGGAAGTGTCGAACATCACGCCCTTGCCCAATGCCAGGCCCAGCGGACCGGTGGCGGGCAGGGTTTCGCTGGCTGTCCATTTCGATTCTGTATTCGCTTTCGGGGCCTCAAGCCCCATCAACTGTTTAAACCATCCCATTGGAGATTTCCTTGAGGCGAGTGGAGGCGATGTAGAAGAGTTCGCCGCCCTCAACGCGGGTAGCGCCGGGCGGGTTGATCGACGGTTGTCGGGCGCCTTTGGCGCGATAGCCGATGAGCGTCGCGTTGTGATGTTCTTTCATCCGTGTGTACAGATCGCCAAACGTCGCTTCAAAGGCCTCGGGCAGTTTCATCAGGTATTGAGTGGCGCCTTGACCCACGCACAGCAGTTCATTAATGACCACTGACGAGCCCGGATCCTGCGAGGCGCGCACCAACATCTCGATGGCCATGCTGGAAGTGCATTCCAGGCTGGGCGCGTAGGCGCTGGCGAGCGCAGCGATTTCACTGTCATTGAAGTGGGCGACCACATGCCCGACAGGCTTCAGTTGATTGACCGCCAGCACGGTGGCCAGGGTCAGGTCGTCGGAATGGGTTCGCACCAGGACGCGCTCGGCACCGGGAACCCCTGCGCGCAGTAGTAACGCCACAGAGGACAGGCTTTCACCTTTGATGAAGCTCGCTTTGCCCGGCATCGGGTTTTCTTCAAGGGTGCAATCGCAAATGACGATCAGGTTGTCGTTCGAGGTTTCGTCCTGAAGCAACAACTCAATGACCCGTTCGCTGGACGCGCCTTCCCAGCCGATGAGAACCGTATGGCCGACCTTGCCGGTGAAATCGCCTTTGCCCTTCATGCCTTTTCTCCATGCATCGATGACGCTGCTGGTGGTTTTGCCGATGGCTGCCGTCAGCAGCGCAATGCCCCCGAGCATGACCCAGGTGGCCACGAAAATCCGTCCCGCCGCTGTCTGCGGCGCGAGATCGCCGTAGCCGACGGTGAGTGTGGTGGTCAGATAGAAGTAAGTAAACGTGGCGGGCGCGGTGAGGTGTTGTTCGCCCAGTAACACCAGGCCCAGATACGCCGTAATCAGGTGCACGCCCAAGGCAATGACCAGTCCGGCCCAGCCGAAACGGTGGAAGAGGGACGAGGCATACAGGCGCAATAAAAGGAAAATCGACATTTCGTCCCTGACTCCGTGGGTACTTGTTCCTGGCGACTTCATCGCCTCGGCGTCTGAATGCGCAAGTGCGTTCAACCGGCGGCATTAAACCTGCTGCGCGGCGCCGAGAAAAGTACCTTGGCTGCAATAAATCCGGCGAGGGCACCAAACAGATGGCCTTCGAAGGAAACACCCTGGCGAGGCAGGAAGCCAAAAATCAGACCGCCGTAGAGCAGGGCCACGACGCCGGCCGTTATCAGGTTGCCCCAGCTCCTGTGGAACCAGGCGCGGGACAAGAGGTACGCCCACAGTCCGAACACCCAGCCGCTGGCGCCGATGTGTACGCCTGCAAAGCCGAACAGCCAGACCAGCGAGCCGCCCAGCAGAATAATGATCGCGCTGACGGCAATGAACCGGTTGAGCCCTTCGATAATGACCAGGGTACCCAGAATCAAAAAGGCAATCAGGTTCGCGCTCAGGTGCGCAAAGGAAGCGTGCAGGAAAGGCGAGGTGATGATGCCGAGCAGACCGTGCACGGTTCTCGGGATCAAACCGAAGGCCATGAGGCTGTAGCCGGTCGCGACATTGACCAGTTGCAGCGCGACCATGAAGAGCGCCAGGCCTGCGATTGTCTTGAAACCCTTCAGGGTATCCATCCTTGACCTCGATTCACTGAAAACTGAAACGCAACCTATTGTGGGAGCGAGCTTGCTCGCGATGGCGATGTATCAGTCAGCATTAATGTCGACTGGCAGATCGCAATCGCGAGCAAGCTCGCTCCCACAGGTTTTGCATTCGGCAGTTACTCGGCCGATTTTTGCTTCAGGCGTTCCAGGATCGCATTGGCGCTGCCAGCGTCCGGGGTGATGCCGGCATCGCGCAGTTTGCGTTCCAGGTCAGTACCGGTCGACGCATCGGCCAGTTGGTCCTGAGCTTCCAGTTCAGCCGCGCGTTGCTGCTGCTTGGCCTGCAGGCGGTTCAGCGTACCGACGGCGGTTTCCAGCTTGCCGTTGGCGCCGCCACTGGCAATCGAAGCGCTGACCTGGGCTTTCTGTACGCTTTCGCGGGCCTTGGCCATGTCCACTTGCTGGCGCAGGCTCTTGATGCGGTTTTCGGCCTTGGTGATGTCTTTGCGCATGTTTTCAGCGTAACCGCCGAACTCGGTGGCTTGCTTTTGCTCGACGTCCAGTTCGTTGGTCAGGGTCGAAATGGCTTCGGCCACTTCCAGGGCCAGGTCTTCACGGTTGGCCTGGATGGCGGCCAGGGCCTTGGATTCCAGGTCCTTGATCTTGGCGTTGTACTCGCTGACGCGGTCAGCCGACAGTTTGTGCTTGGCCATGATGGTGACCAGTTCACGCTTGGCGTTGGCCAGGGCGCTGTCCGCATCTCGAATTTCCTGGTCAAGGATGCGCAGGGCCTGTTGGTCGACGATCGATTCGCCGACTTCGTTGGCACCGCCACGCAGCGCGGTGAACAATTTGCTCCAGATGGACTGAGTCATTGGATATTTCCTGTTCCCGAATAATTAATTGAAAAAACGTTCGAAGGCTTCGCTGGCGCGCTGGACGTTGTCGACCAGGGTTTTCACCTCGGTCACGATGTTCGTCAGGCTGGAGTCGGAGCTCAAGGCGCCAAACATGTTGTAAACAATCTGCCCGTTTGGCATGGACTCGATACCGATCGAGGACAGCGGGAACATCTCCCGGCTGCGCAGCACGGCGTCATTGAAGGCCGGTACGTCATTGATGGACTCGACGTCGACCAGAACGGTATCGACGATGATCTGTTCACCCACCACGGCGATGTAAATCGGCAAGCCACCGAAATCGTTCATTTCCAGCTTGATGCTGGACTCGGAGCCTTGAACGAGAGAAAGCGTGATGTCGTTTGAAACCACTTCGTCCAGGGCTTGAAGGGCGCTGAAGAGGCGATCGATGTTCCAGTTTGTACCTGCGCTCATGTAATTCTCCGACATGAATGAGCCAGCCAGAATCGGTTGGCGAAGCTGTTTCTCCATCTGCTTGAGCAGGCTTCGGTTTTCGGGAAGCACCCAAGTCTCGTGTTTCACATAACCGGCGGCACCCAGGCCCGCGCGCATCTGCTTCATGTAAAAGCTCGATGGCTTTTTCGCGGACGGTTTCGAGCGCTCTCCCTTGCGGCTTGCCGAATCGGTATCGGGCCCCGTGGGAGGACTCGATGGAGAGCTGCTTTTCATGGGGCTGACCTCGTTGTGAAAAACTCACGCGTGAGAAACACTACAGGCAATTTTTGCCACGCTCAATAGCTCACGCGTGAGATTTTTTGTCATACATTTTTCGCTCCACGAAAAAGGCCCGCAGCGCTCAAGCGCGGCGGGCCCTTTTTGGAATTTGATCAATACGTTGCGTGGTTAGCGGTTAGCCGCCAGGAATTCGTCAGTGGAAATCACGCTCGCATAGGCGAAACCCAGGGCCGACATAAAGGCGGCGTGAACGTGGGCGGCGGGCACCGTGACGCCGTTGAATTCCAGATCGCGTGAGGCACAGGCGTCGTGGATCACGGTGACGGTGTAGCCAAAGTCCGCGGCGGCGCGGGTGATGCCGTCCACACACATGTGGCTCATGCTGCCAACGACCACCAGTTCCTTGATGCCTTGCTCGTCGAGGATCGATTTCAGTTCGGTTTCACGAAACGAGTTGACGAAGTGCTTGAGCACCACCGGCTCATCGGCGCGGTTCAGAACTTTGGGGTGCAGCTTCGCGCCTTCGGAACCCGGGGTGAAGAAGGGGGCTTCTTCGGAGGTGAACTCGTGACGGATGTGCACCACCGAATCACCGGCGTCGCGAAAGGCTTTGAGCAGACGGACGGCGTTGTCGGCGGCAGCGTCGGCGCCGACCAGCGGCCACTTGCCTTGAGGGAAGTAGTCGTTTTGGATATCGACTACGATGAGTGCTTGCTTGGCCATGACTGTTTCCTCGAAATAGGTGTGTTGGGTGTGGAACGAAGTATTGGCTCTGGCAGGCCTTCCGAGGATTGGCCGCACCGACAATAGAAGGGGGAAAACTGACAATGGACGCAGAAAGGGCAATCGCCGAACTCGGTGTGCTGATTTATCCCGGCGCGCAGATGGCGGCGGTGCATGGGCTGACAGACCTGTTCGGGGTGGCCAACCGGATTGCCGCCGAGCATCAGGCTGCGCAATTGCCGTTGCTGCGGGTCAGCCATTGGCAAGTTGATGGCGAGCAGGCGCCCGAGCGGGTGTACGACAGTCATCCCGGGCCCGACCGCACCTTGGTGGCGGTGTTGATTCCGCCATCGATTGCCGGATTTTCCGAAGGCCAGGCACCGCAGGCGTTGATCCACTGGATGCGTCAGCAACACGCCCGGGGCGCGACCCTCGGCGGCGTCTGCGTGGGCTCGATTCTGCTGGCGGAAAGCGGCTTGCTCGACGGCCGCAGCGCCACCACCCACTGGACCTCGGCCAAAAGCTTCGCCGAGCGTTACCCGACCATCAAGCTCATGGCCGACACGCCCATCGTCGACGACGGCGACCTGATCACCACCGCCGGGCTGATGGCCTGGTCCGAGCTGGGTTTGCGCCTGGTCGACCGTTTGCTCGGCCCGAGCATCGCCACCGGCACCGCGCGTTTTCTGGTGGTGGAACACAGCGACAGCGCGAGTGAATGCGGCAGTAACTTTTCACCGATTCTCAGCCACGGCGATGCGTCGATTCTCAAGGTTCAGCACTGGCTGCAAAGCACCGGTGCCACCGACGTGTCGCTGACGGCGATGGCCGAGCGGGCAGGGCTGGAGGAACGCACGTTCCTGCGCCGTTTCCGCGCAGCGACCGGGTTGAAACCCACCGAGTACTGCCAGCACCTGCGGGTCGGCAAGGCTCGGGAAATGCTTGAGTTCACCAACGGCACCATCGATCACATTGCCTGGACGGTGGGGTATCAGGATCCGAGTGCGTTTCGGGCGACGTTCAAGAAGATTACCGGGTTGGCGCCGAGTGATTACCGGTCACGGTTTGGGGTGATGCCTACTGCCGTATCACGGTAGTCGAAACACCCCAAATCCCCTGTGGGAGCGTGGTTGGGCCTTGGTCGTGCAAAATGCAGGAGCTAGAACTCTCGTCGTGCAGAATCGAGCAGGCGTCGTGCCATTACGATTTCTGCAACCGATTGAATTCAATGACGTTTCGATCAAGCAGCCCTTGGCTTGATCTCTGCACCCCTTCAACTACATTCATCAAAAGCCGATTGAAAGGGGGACGCATGACCCCAACAAACCGCAAAAAACTGGTGGTCGCCCATTCGGTCCGCCCCGAGGCGCCCCAGCACGAAGTCGAAACCAATCGCGCGCTGGCGCGTTGGCTGGCTCAAATCCTCGGGCTCAAGTTCGGTGGCAGTTACGACCCCGAACTTCACAACGGCCGGGACCTTTATCTCTTGCCGACCCAGACCCTGGTCGGCGTCGCTGCCGCCCGGGCTTTGGGCGTCACGGGGCCGGAGGATCTGTGGGGCGGTTACGTTGACCACGATTTCATCTGCACCAAAGCCATCAGCCACGGGTTGCGCAACAAAAATGCGCAGGCACCGGAAGGCTGGTCACCGTTGTTTTCCGAACGCGTACGCAGCGTGGTGCTCGATGGCCTCAGCGTGTTCTCGTTCGACGATGCGCGACCGGCGGCGGAGCATTTGCTTTACGCAGGTCCCATCCGCATCAAGCCGATTCATGCCTGCGCCGGACGTGGACAGGAAGTGATCAAAAGCCTCGACCAGTTCGACGCCGTTCTGGCTCGCCCCGATGCCAGGGCACTGTTCAGCGAAGGCGTGGTGCTCGAGCAGGATCTCGACAAAGTGATCACCCACAGCGTCGGCCAGAGCTTTTTCGGCGGCAAGGTGCTGAGTTATTGCGGTGATCAATACTTGACCGAAGACGGTCGGGGCGAGCAGGTTTATGGAGGTTCCAATCTGTTGGTGGTGCAGGGGGATTACGAAGACCTGCTGAAACTGGACCTGCCTGACGATGTGCAACGGGCGATCCGGCAGGCGCAAGTGTTCGACAGTGCCGCAGACGAGGCCTATCCCGGTTTTTACGCCTCGCGCCGCAACTATGACATCGCCCAGGGCCTGGACAGCAGCGGCAAACAGCGCAGCGGCGTGCTCGAACAGTCCTGGCGCATGGGCGGTGCCAGCAGTGCCGAAGTGGCCGCGTTGCAGAGCTTCGTCAACGACCCTGGGATGCGCGCGATTCGCGTGTCTTCGGTGGAAACCTACATCCACCAACCGCTGCCGGCGGACGCCATCGAGGTGTATCGCGGGCCGGCGGAAAACAGTGACTTTCTTCTCAAGTACGTAACGGTCAAATCCTATGACGGCTAGAAGCGAAACCATTCAGATCGACATCGACGATGAACAGATGAGCGGGACCTTTCTGAGCCCCAAATCGAAAGTCCCCGGCGTATTGTTTGTGCACGGTTGGGGCGGCAGCCAGGAGCGGGACCTGGAACGGGCCAAAGGCATCGCCGGCCTGGGGTGCGTGTGCCTGACGTTCGATTTGCGCGGACACACCGGCGGCACCGGCATTCCACTTACTCGCGTCACGCGCGAAGACAACCTGCGTGACTTGCTGGCGGCGTACGACCGCTTGCTCGCCCACCCGGCGCTCGACACTTCTGCCATTGCGGTGGTCGGCACCAGCTACGGCGGTTATCTGGCCTCTATCCTGACGTCGTTGCGCCCGGTGCGCTGGCTGGCGCTGCGAGTGCCTGCGCTGTATCGCGATGATGAATGGCACACGCCCAAGCGGGAACTGGACAAGGCTGATTTGCGCGATTACCGCAACACGCTGGTGCGTGCCGACAGCAATCGCGCCTTGCATGCCTGCTCGCAATTCACTGGGGATGTGCTGCTCGTGGAGTCAGAGACCGACGACTTCGTGCCGCACGCAACGATCATGAGCTACCGCGCCGCGTGCCAGCAGACGCATTCGCTGACGCACCGGATTATCGACGGTGCCGATCACGCGTTGAGCGAGCCTGTTTCGCAGCAGGCGTATACGTCGATCCTGGTGGACTGGATTACCGAGATGGTGGTGGGTGAGCGGTTGAGCATTATTCAATCGAAGTGAGATGTGCAGCGTTTTTGAGGACGCCATCGCGGGCTTGCCCGCGATGGCGTCCACGAAATCAACCTGACTCTTTGGGCTTTTTAGCAATCCGCAGCGACTTCGCCTTGGCCTCCACCACCAGATACATCACCAACGTAATCAGCAACGGCAAGATGAAATAGATCGCCCGATAAGCCAGCAACCCCGCCACCAGGCTCCCCCGCGAAGCCTCATGTTGCAGCAGCGCCACAAACACCGCTTCCAGGACCCCAAGGCCGGCAGGAATATGGGTAATCACCCCGGCAATCGCACTGATCAGCAACACGCCCAGCACCAACGGGTAATCCAGTTTGCTGGGCAGCAACGTGAAGATCACCGCCGCCATCAGCGACCAGTTCAGCGCTCCGAGGGCCAGTTGCAGCACCGCCATGCGCAAGGACGGCAGGTTGATTTCCACCCCGCGTATCGCCCATTCCCGACGTTTGGAGAACTGGCACGCCGCCAGATACCCCGCGCTCACCAGCAGCAACAACACCCCCACACCTTGCAATGCGCCGCTGCTCAATTTCCAGCCCGGCGGCATTCTGACCAGTCCGCTACTGAACACCGCGCCCGCAATCACCATGTAGCCGAACCAGTTGGTCGCCAGGCTCAAACCGAGGATTTTCGCGATGTTGCTTTTGCTCACCCCGAGCCGCGAATACAGGCGATAACGCATGGCAATCCCGCCGACCCACGCGCTCAGGTTCAGGTTGAAGGCGTAGCTGATGATCCCCACCGGCAGGATCTGTTTCCAGGTCAGGTCCTGGCGGATGTAGGTGCGGCCGATCAGGTCGAAGCAGGCATACACCAGAAAACTCATCAGCGTCAGGCCGGACGCAATGATCAGCGTGCGCACCTTGAAATCGGCCAGGGTGTCGAAGACTTCGTTCCATTCGATGCGCTGGGCGAGCATCGTGAACAGCACGATCAGCGCCAGGAAAAACAGCATCGTCAGCGGTTTTTTCCAGCGGCTCCAGCGTGTTTTCTTTACCGGGTCAGTTGTTGCGCTGTCGTCGTGAGCTGCCGAGTGAGCCTCAACGCGGTCCATGGTGATCGCTCCCGGCGGGATGAGTGAAGGGTTTCAGACGAGGTTTATGCGCCGGCAGCCAACCGGCCCACGCCGGGAAATGGCGCAGGAAGTGAAACACCAGAAAGCCGACGGTCATGTGCCAGATCCGTCCGCGCGGCGACTTGTCCGCTGACATGGCTTTGCAGTGGTTATTGCTCAGCACCTCAAGCCGTTCGAACAGATCGTGGTTGAAGGCCCGGTCGCGGATCAACACGTTGGCTTCCAGGTTCATCGACAGGCTCAACGGGTCGAGATTACTTGAACCGACGGTGCTCCAGTCCTCATCCACCAGCGCGACTTTGCCGTGCAGCGGGCGTTCGCAATATTCGAAGATCTGCACGCCGGCCTTGAGCAAATAGTCGTAGGTCATGCGCGCGGCCAGTTTGGCCACCATCATGTCCGGTTGCCCCTGCAGAATCAGGCGCACGTCGACGCCACGGCGAGCGGCGTTGCGGATTTCGCGCAGCAAGCGGTAACCCGGAAAGAAGTAGGCATTGGCGATCACGACCCGGCGCTGGGCACTGCGCAGCACCTGCCGGTAAACCTCTTCGATATCCGTGCGATGGTCGCCGTTGTCGCGGTACACCAGCCGGACCTGGCCGTCGTGGTCACTGAACGCCATTTCCGAACGCCTCTGCCGGCGGCGTTGCCACCAGTATTTGGCGCGGGCCGGGCGGCCACTTTGCAGCAGGGCGAAGTGATGAATGTCGGCCACCGCCGGGCCTTGCACTTCAACCGAGTAATCCTGCTTGGCCTCGGGGCCGAAGTCGGCCAGGTGGTCGGCGGAAAAGTTGATCCCGCCGATGAACGCAATCGTGCCGTCCACCACTACAATCTTGCGGTGCAGACGGCGGAACCAGTTGGTTCGGATGCCCAAACGCTTGGGTGCCGGATCGAATATTTGCAGGCGCACACCGGCCTGGCTCAATGCAGTGAGATACCCGGTGGTCAACTCGCCACAGCCGAACCCGTCGAGACTGGCGGTGACCCGTACACCGCGTTGTGCGGCTTCAATCAGCACTTGTTGCAGCTCATTGCCGACCTTGTCCTCGAACACAATGAAGGTTTCCAGGAGGATTTCAGTCTTGGCCTGGCGCATGGCCTCGAATACCCGTGGGAAATAGGCTTCGCCGTTTTCCAGCATTTCCACAAGGTTGTTGCCCTGCCAGCCGTATTCGACGTCGACCACGCCGGGTTCACGCACCGGCGGGGTAGTCGGCACGTGTTCAACGGTGGCTTTTTCCATCGGGGCGCTGCTCATAGCTCGATCTCCACCGACAGCGGTGCGTGGTCGGAAAGGTGTGACCAGGGACGTGCCGCCAGCACTTGCGGACGGCTGGCCTTGAGGTTGCGCACATAGATACGGTCCAGGCGTAACGCCGGCAGTCGCGCTGGAAAACTGCGCGCCGGTTTACCGAGATGCTCGGCAAACACCTCGCGCAGTCCGCAGGGCTTGAGCAAGGCATCGGCCCGTAGGCGCCAATCGTTGAAATCGCCGGCGACAATCACCGGGGCGTCGACCGGAAGGTCTTCAAGGCGTCGCGCCAGTAACTTCAGTTGTTCCGTGCGGTGGCTCTCACGCAGCCCCAGATGCACGCAAATGGCATGCACTTCCCGGCCATCGCCCGGCAGGCGCAGCACGCAGTGCAGGAGGCCGCGGTTCTCATGGCCGCTGATCGAGACGTCGAGGTTGTCATGGCGAATGATCTGGAACTTCGACAGCAGCGCATTACCGTGATCACCCGCCGGGTACACCGCGTTGCGGCCATAGGCAAATTGCGGCCATAAGGTGTCGGCAAGGAACTCGTACTGCGGCATCGTCGGCCAGTTGCTGTAACGCTGGGGATGATGCTCGTGGGTGCCGTGGACTTCCTGCAAAAACACCACGTCGGCAGACACGCTGCGCACCGCTTCGCGCAATTCCGGGAGGATGAAGCGTCGGTTAAGCGCGGTGAACCCCTTGTGGGTATTGACCGTCAGCACGGTGAAACGGCGCACGGCAGTGATGATGGGTTGCTGTTCGTCGGTGGTGCCGACCGGTTCGGAAATGCTCATGGCAATACCCCTTCGGCAGCAGGTTCGCCGGGGGCGGTAGCGAGGTCTTTGTCGAGATGGAAGTGCTCAAGCAAGCGTCGCGCATCGAAGGGGGCGCGGACCTTGATGTCGTTGTCGAAATAGCAGAATACTTCCCGGGACTTGCGGGTTTTCGGCTTTTGCCGAGGTGCGATCAGCTGCGGATCCGCCGGTTGTTGGCCGTGGTTCCAGGCGTCAATCCGCTCGCCCCAGCGCTCCAGTGCCTCAGCGGTGTAACCGCTGGCGTAGAGTTCTTCGGCGCCATGCAGGCGCAGGTAGACGAAATCACTGGTGACGTCTTCGCGGTATGGCCATTTTCCGGCGGTATCGGCGATGACCAGGGCCACGTTGTAGCGTTTGAGCAGGCGCACGAACGACGGATCAATAAAGCTCTCGTTCCTGATTTCGACCGCATGGCGCAGTGGCTTTTTCTTGTACGCCTTCATGCTGGCGGGGCCGTGCAGGTGCGAATCGTGCTGGCAGGCTAGGGCGGCCGCCTGTTGGGTATCGTGGGGCAATTGCTCGAGGAAGCTTTCGAACAGCTCGACGTCGAATTTGAAATTGGGCGGGAACTGCCACAGGATCGGGCCGAGTTTTTCTTTGAGCTCAAGGATTCCGGAGGCAAAGAAATTCGCCAGCGGTTTATGAATGTCCCGCAGGCGTTTGATATGGGTGATGAACCGCGGGGCTTTGACGCTGAACACGAAGTCTGCCGGGGTTTCGGCGTACCACTGAGCGTAACGTTCAGGCCGTTGCAGGGCGTAAAACGATCCATTGATTTCGATGCTGTTGACCGCCCGTGATGCGAACTGCAATTCGCGCTTCTGGGTCAGCCCCTTCGGGTAGAAACCTCCCCGCCAGGGTGTGTAGCGCCAGCCTGAAATACCGATGTGAATCGCCGCCATGTCGCCTCCCGTCTAATGGTCCTCGGTTGCCCCTGTCTTTTGATGACTTCGGGGCGGGGGAGAAAGTTTCGACGGGTTTACGGACGGTACACTTTCAAAAAATCACAGCAGAACCTGTGGGAGCGGGCTTGCCCGCGATAGCGTTATGACTGTCACATTAGCTTCGAATGTGCGGCCGCCATCGCGGGCAAGCCCGCTCCCACAGGGTTCGTCAGTGACCCGTGACGACGCGGGTTGAACCTTCAACTGGCTTGGCATAGAACGGGGCGAGTCGATCAAGTCGACCGCTCCACGCCGTCAGCGCCAACGCCACCAACACCACCAGCCCGCCAATCCACGCGGTATGGATCAAGCCCATGTGCGCAACGATCAACCCACCACCCCACGCGCCACCGGCGATGCCAAGGTTGAACGCGGCGATGTTCAGCCCCGACGCCACGTCCACCGCATGCGGGGTGTGATGTTCGGCTTGACGCACCACATACACTTGCAGCCCCGGCACGTTACCGAACGCCACCGCGCCCCAGACCAGCACGGTGGCCAGCGCCAGCCATGGGTTGCCGGCGGTAAAGGTCAGCACGAACAGCACGGCAGCGAGCAGGGCGAAGATGATTTTCAGGGCGCTGATCGGGCCGCGCTTGTCCGCCAGTTTGCCGCCCCAGATGTTGCCCACCGCCACCGAGATGCCGTAGACCAGCAACACCAGGCTGACCGTGCTGGCGCTGAAGCCGGAAATGTCCTGGAGAATCGGCGCCAGGAAGGTGAAAGCGATGAACGAACCGCCGTAACCCACTGCGGTCATGGCGTACACCAGCAGCAGGCGTGGCTGCTTGAGCACCTGCAATTGCTGCAACAGCGAAGCCGGTTTGCTGTGGGCGATGTTTTTCGGCACGTAGAGCAGGCTGCCGATAAAGGCGATCACGCCCAAGGCGGACACGGCGAGGAAGGTTTCACGCCAGCCGAAATGCTGACCGATGAAGGTCCCCAGCGGCACACCGGTGACCAGCGCCACGGTGAGGCCGGTGAACATGATAGCGATCGCGCTGGCGGCTTTTTCCTTCGGCACCAGGCTGGTGGCGATGGTCGAGCCAATCGAGAAAAACACCCCGTGGGCGAGGCCGGTGACGATCCGCGCCAGGACCAGCGATTCGTAGCTGGGGGCTTTCCACGCCAGCAGGTTGCCAAGGGTGAACAGCACCATCAGCGACAACAGCAGCCATTTGCGCGGGACTTTGCCGGTGAGGGCGGTCAGCACCGGGGCGCCAATGGCAACGCCCAGGGCGTAAAGGCTGACCAGCAGGCCGGCGGACGGCAGGCTGACGCCGAGGTCAGCGCCGATGGTGGGTAACAGGCCAACGATGACGAACTCGGTCGTCCCGATGGCGAAGGCGCTGAGGGTCAGCGCGAGCAAGGCAATGGGCATGACTGCAACTCCGGTGGGTTTGATTGATGGAGCGCAGTGTCGGGGTTTGGGTTGTGCGGAAAAATAGAGGGGTGGGCATTTGATATTTGCGTGCAGGTCAAATATCGACAGAACACTACAAAACCCTGTGGGAGTGAGCCTGCTCGCGATAGCGGCGGCACATTCAACATATATGTGACAGGCAGACCGCCATCGCGAGCAAGCTCGCTCCCACAGGGGAACTGCGGTGTTAGTTATCTCGCGGGCAAAACCGAACTTGCCCGCCATTTCCCGATCAGTTCCTTACAGACCCTTCCCAAGGAGCTTCCCGTTTTGCTCAAGTTCAAGACCGCGATACTGCTGGGGGCGTTGCTGTTTCTGGGCAGCAACGAGTTGGAAGCCGTCACGCTGCCGGGTGTTCCCGCCACTGCCGAGGAGCCTGCTACGCCTGAACCGTTGGTCCAGGGCGGCCTGCTCGGGGCCATCAGCTCCAGCATCGACGACGTTCAGGACAAGCTCGACCTCAACGAAAACCTGGTCGATGCCTGGCGCCTGCGGGCCGACCGGGCGGCGAATGAGGTGGACAAACTGGTCAATCGACCCTCCAACCGTTCAGGCTGGAGCGTGATTGGCGACTTCCTGATGTTGTCTGGCGTCTGGCTCGGCAGCTTTGCCTTGCTCACCGTACTCGGCGGGATCCTCGCCAAACGCTTGAACCAGGGCCGCTATCTGCGAACCCGCCAGCGCAGTCAGGATCTGCTCAATTATGTGTTGCCTTACACGCTACCGGCCCTGATCTGCCTGCCGTTGACCCTTTACGTCAGCCATTTCCTGCCGGCCTCGGTGGGCCGTGCGCTGGCGCTGTGTTTCGCCTACGCCACCAGCAGCGGCATTTTCTCGACCTCGATGCTGCTCTGCGTGATTGTCATGTTCAATACCGGCCACAAGCGCAGGGCGGTGCAGATCATCCGCGATTTCTGCCCGCGACCGCTGTTCCTGATCGGCTTCCTCGCCGCACTCAGCGATGCGCTGACCAGCCCGCAGATCGCCCGGCAACTGGGCGGCAACATCACCAGCAGCGCTGCCGTGCTCACCGGTTTTTTCGTCTCGATCATCTTCGGATTACTGGTGATCCGTTTGCGGCGCCCGGTGGCACATCTGATCCGTAACCGACCGCTGGCCCAGCGCCTCAAACAGCCGTCGCTGCAAGAATCCCTGCGGATCTTTTCCGGGCTCTGGTACTGGCCGATCCTGCTGATGGTGATGGTCTCGGCGATCAACCTGCTCGGCGTCGGCGATGACAATCAGAAGGCGCTGCGCTGTGCGTTGTTCACCACCATTCTGCTGATCGCCACGGTGTTTCTCAGCACGATTTTCCAGCACATGTTCAAGTCGCGTCAGGTCGCGGCGATCCAGCACAGCAGCGCCTACAAAGAGCGTTTTCTCAGTCTGCTGCATGCGTTGCTGCGAATCATCATGGCCGTGGCCTTCATCGAAATTCTTGGGCGGATCTGGGGCGTGTCGCTGTTCGAATTTGCAGAGCAAAACTCGGTAGGGCGGGCGATCAGTGAGTCGTTGAGCAGCATGGGGCTGATCTTTCTGGTGACCTGGTTGCTGTGGGTGGTGCTCGATACGGCGATCCAGGAAGCGCTGAAACCGCCGGTCAACAAGCGCACGTCGCAGCCGAGTACGCGGGTGAAAACGATCCTGCCGCTACTGCGCAACGCGATCAAAATCATCCTGGTGGTGATCTGCGCGATCACCACCATGGCCAATCTGGGGATCAACGTCGCGCCGTTGCTGGCCGGTGCCGGGGTGGTCGGCCTGGCCATCGGTTTCGGTTCGCAGCAATTGGTGCAGGACGTGATCACCGGGTTGTTCATCATCATCGAAGACACGCTGTCGATCGGCGACTGGGTGGTGCTCGACTCCGGCCATGCCGGCACGGTCGAGGGCCTGACCATCCGCACCTTGCGCCTGCGGGACGGCAAGGGTTTCGTGCACTCGGTGCCGTTCGGTCAGATCAAGGCAGTGACCAACCAATCGCGGCAGTTTGCGTATGCGTTTTTCTCGGTGCAGTTCACCTACGACACCGATGTCGACAAAGCCATCGAGCTGATCCGCGAGGCGGGGGATTCGATCCGCGAGGACGCGTTTCTCAAGTACAACCTGCAAGGTCCGCTGGACGTGTTTGGCGTCGACAAAATGGACCTCAACGGCGTGGTGCTGACGGCGCAATTCCGCACGGTGTCGGGTGGGCAATATGCAGTAAGCCGGGCGTTTAACCAGCGGTTGAAGAAGCTTGTGGATAACAGCCCATGGGTGCATTTCGCGCAGACTTATCCACAGCAGGTTTTGATGCCGAAACAGGCGATGGCAGAGGATGGGCCGGTGGCCGAAAATTCGCCGGTGTTGTTGCCGGATCAGCCTCGTACCCAATAGATTGCGTTGGTGCTACTGGCCTCATCGCGGGCAAGCCCGCTCCCACAAGGATTTGTGTCGGTTATAAAATTTGGCTCAGACACAGATTAACTGTGGGAGCGGGCTTGCCCGCGATGAGGCCCGCCCGGACACCATCAATGCCGGATCAGCTTGCTGTGTAGTTCAGCAGTCGATTGCTGATCCAGTTCCACCCAGAAAACCTGCTTCCCAGCGATTTCGGCGGCAGCCGGAAGACCATCCCGATACACCAACCGATTACTCGCCAACGCCGGCACCTTCGCCCCGGGCAATAAAGTCCCGGCAAGGTTCAGCGGATCAACCCCGCACACCGCAATCAAACTCCCGTCATGCGGCCGGCGCCGGACTTCGCGCAGCAACGGAATTGCCTCGGGCAACGCAAATTGCTCTCCAGCCAAACCACTGACAAACCGTCCACCGCGAATCTCCCCCCGCGCCTCCAGCCGATGGAACGTGCGCAGCAATTCGCGCCAGCTCGGCAACCAATCCGCTTCCCGTTCCAGCAAACGCCAGAACACCACGCCGTAGCGCCGAAGCAAGGTCATGGCGATATGTTCCAGGGTGTCGCTCGGCGTCGGCGCCGGGCGCTTGTTATCCACAACCGGCACGGCAGGACCGCGTCGCAGCAAAGCCCAGCGCCCGGCATCGTCCATCCCGCCGACAAACGCCCCACGCCCACGTCGGCTGCTGCGGTTCTGTCGCTTGCTGGCCGGGGTGATCAGCGCTCGCAGGCCGGCGAAGCTGTCGGCGTTCACCAGCCCGGCGCCGACCAGTTCCTGCAAGGCAATTTCCAGCTCGGCGCGCAGCAGGTGCGCCTCGTGAATCAACTCATCGAAGAACAGCGCGCCATGTTGGCTGAGTGCTTCGTAGACCTTTTGCGTCTTGGGCGACAGTTCGCTGGCCGGGGTCTGCTCGGTCAGGCTGCTCCACAACCCGACCTGACTGCGCGGCAGCAGCAGAATCGGTGTGCTGCGCAACGCCGTGCCGGCCGTCTTGTTGCGCGCAGTCAGGCGCGTCCAGACCAGTTTGCCGCTGCGGCACAGGTCGTCCAGCCAACTCGCCGAATAGCCTTTGATCCGCATCGGCAGAATGTCGCTGTCCCAAGCGGAAGCGGCAGCGGGATAGCCTTCGAACTGCGCGACGATGGCGGGCAACACCGCGTTGCCCTGGCCTTGCGTCGCGGCCGACAGATGCTGCCAGTCGAACAGAAACCGCATGAAATCCTGCAACGCCACCGGCTCGATTTCCCGCCGCAGGCGCTTGACCGTGTAGCGATGAATCCGCGCCAGCAGGTGCCGCTCACACCATTCGTCCTCACTGGCGCCAGGGGTGAATTGACCGCGCAGCACATAACCTTCGCGCTCCAGTTGCGCCAGCGCTTGGGTGACTTCAATGGCCGGCAATCCCAAGGGTTCGGCAATCGCTTGCAGCGGCAATGGACCAAACGCGCTGAGCCGCGCGCGAATCACTTCCAGCACGGCTTCGTCCGGCTCCCAGACTTCATCGAAACCTGGCAGCGCCTCCATCGGTGGCAGCAAATTCGCCTGTGGATAAATCGCCCGCAGGCAAGTCAGACGCTCCAGCGCCAACCACAGCGATTGCTTGGCGTTGAGCTGCAAACGGCTGGCGCGGCCGCTGTCGGCAAGTGCGTTCAGCCAATCCAGCCAATGCGCATTGGTCTGCGCCTCGACATCGGAGATGCACGCCAGACTCATCAAGGCCTCGTGCATTTCATCGACGCTGGTGGGGGCGGGCCAGGCTTCGTCGCGCACCGCTTGAATCGCTTCGGCGTCCAGCGCGCCGAGGTCGTCGGTGGACTGCGGATCGGTCCAGCGCCGGTTAAGCACCGCTTGGGTGCGGCGTTCTTCCAGCGGCGCATCGTCGAGAAAGGTGTAGGGGCGGGCGCTGAGGATTTCTGCTGCCAGGGGTGAGGGCGCCGGCAAATCGCGGCTGATCAGCCGGACATCGCCGCTTTCCATACGCCGTAACAACGCCAGCCAGCCTTCGCTGTCCATGGCCTCGTGCAGGCAATCGTCGAGGGTTTGTTCCACCAGCGGATGCTCTGGCACTTCGCGTTCGCCGGCGAGGTTTTCCACGCAGGCAATCTGATCGGGAAACACGCTGGCGATCAGGTCTTCGCTTTTCATGCGCTGGATCTGCGGCGCGACTTTGCGTCCGCCGGTATAGCGCGGCAACGCCAACGCCACCCCGGCGTTCCAGCGCCAGCGCACGCCAAACAGCGGCGCATCGAGTATGGCCTGGATCAGCAGGTGTTCGGCGGTGTTGCTGTGCACGTAGTGCCAGACGTCGTCGAGTTCGAAGCTGTGGCTGGTGGACAGCGACAGCACGATCGCGTCTTCGCTGGCGGCAGCCTGCAATTCGAAGTTGAAGGTGCGGCAGAAACGCTTGCGCAGGGCCAGGCCCCAGGCGCGGTTGATGCGACTGCCGAACGGCGAGTGGATGATCAATTGCGTGCCGCCGGATTCGTCGAAAAACCGCTCCATCAGCAGCGTGTCTTGCGAGGGCAGGGCGCCCAATGTCAGGCGTGCCCGGGCCAGGTAATCGACCAATTGTTCGGCGCTGGCGAGGTTCAGGCCGAGGGTGTCGGTCAGCCAGTCGATGGCGGGCTGCAAATTGCCCGGTGTGGCACTGAGCAGTTCGTCGAGCTGCGCTTGCAGGCGCGCGACGGCGAATGACAATTCAGCGCTGCGTCCCGGTGCTTCTCCAAGCCAGAACGGAATGGTCGGCGGCTGGCCCTGAGCGTCTTCGACCCGGACCTTGCCGGTGTCGACGCGCAGGATTCGGTACGACGTATTGCCCAGTTGGAAGATATCCCCGGCGATGCTTTCCACGGCAAAGTCTTCGTTGACGCTGCCGATGTTCAGCCCTTGAGGCTCCAGCAGCACGCTGTAATCGGCGTTGTCCGGGATCGTTCCGCCGCTGGTCACGGCCGTCAGTTTGCTGCCCCGACGACCACGCAACGTGCGGGTTACGGCGTCACGGTGCAGGTACGCGCTGCGGATTCCCTGACGACCGTTGTAGCCCTCGGCGAGCATGTTCAGCAGCGCCTGGTAATGTTTTTCGTCGAGGTCGGCGTAGGGCGAGGCTTTGCGGAACATCTCCAGCAGCGCCTGCTCCTGCCATTCCCGGCAGCTAACCTCGGCGATGATCTGCTGCGCCAACACGTCCAGCGGCGCCTTGGGAATCTGCAGGGTGTCGAGTTCGCCACGGCGCACGCAGTCGAGCAGGGCGGCGCATTCGATCAAGTCATCGCGGGTGGTGGCGAACAAGCGGCCCTTGGGCGTGCCGCCGACCTGGTGCCCGGAGCGACCGACCCGTTGCAGAAAACCGGCAATCGAGCGCGGCGAGGCGATCTGGCACACCAGGTCGACGTCGCCGATGTCGATCCCCAGTTCCAGCGAGGCCGTGGCGATCAGCACTTGCAGATCACCGCGCTTGAGGCGCTGTTCCGCATCGAGGCGAAATTCCTTGGCCAGGCTGCCGTGGTGCGCGGCGACGGCCTCTTTGCCGAGGCGCTCGCTCAAATGCCGGCTCAGGCGTTCGGCCAGGCGCCGGGTGTTGACGAAAATCAGCGTGGTGCGGTGTTCGCGGGCGAGGACGGCGAGGCGGTCGTAGACCAATTCCCAGACATCGTTGGCCATCACTGCCGAGAGCGGCACTGGCGGCACTTCGATGTCCAGATCCCGTGGGCGGGCGTGGCCGATGTCGATGATTTCGCACTCGCGGTCGCGACCCACGAGAAAGCGCGAGACCGCCCCGATGGGTTTTTGCGTGGCGGACAGGCCGATGCGCATCAGCGGTTCCGGGCACAGTGCCTGCAAACGTTCGAGGCTCAGGGCCAGGTGGCTGCCGCGTTTGCTGGCGGCGATGGCGTGGATTTCGTCGACGATCACTGTGCGCGTGGTGCCGAGCATCTGTCGGCCAGAGTCTGAACCGAGCAGCACATAAAGGGATTCCGGGGTGGTCACCAGAATGTGCGGTGCACTTCGGCGCATGGCCGAGCGCTCTTTTTGCGGCGTATCGCCGGTGCGCACGGCGGTGTTGATCTGCAATTCGGGCAGGCCCATGGCGCGCAATTGCTCGGTGATGCCGGCCAGCGGGTTTTGCAGGTTGATCTGGATGTCGTTGGACAGGGCTTTGAGCGGTGAGACGTAGACCACCAGGGTTTCATCGGGCAGGTGGCCGCCGTTGTCCAGGCCGCGATGGACCAGGTCGTCGATGACCGCGAGGAAGGCCGTGAGGGTTTTGCCCGATCCGGTGGGCGCGGCGATCAGGGTCGAGCGGTGCTGGCGGATCAGCGGCCACGCCCGGGCCTGGGCGGCGGTGACCGTCGGGAAGGTATTGCTGAACCAGGCGCTGACGGCGGGGTGGAAGCCTGCCAGGGCCGCGTCCGTGGGGATGGGCAGATTCATGGGTGATTTATGCGGGTGGGTGACTGAAGATGCAAGTACCGCTCGGGATCTGCGCTGTACTTCAGGGCTCTATCGCGGGCAAGCCCGCTCCCACAGGGTTATGTGTTGAGCCAATATTCTGTGGCCATCCGATAACCCTGTGGGAGCGGGCTTGCCCGCGATGAGGCCAGTAGCAGCACCCCAAATCCCGGGGATCTACACTTTACGGATGACGGTTGCGCACTAAACCCGCAAAATGCAACGATTCCGGCAACTATCAACGACATCGCCCATGGGCGCTGTCGATAAAACCATCGTTCCAATCAGACTGGGCCTGCTGACTCTATGCGAATGCGCCTTATGTTACTGGGCGGCGGAAATGCCCTTGGGCAGGCGCTGATTCGCCTCGGTGCGGAGGAAGACATCGGTTTCCTCGCCCCCCGCCCACCGCAAGACGGCTGGGATGCCGCGAGCCTGACGCAACTGCTCGACGACACCCGCCCGGACGCGCTGATCAATCTCGCCTACTACTTCGACTGGTTTCAGGCGGAGACGGTCAGCGAACAGCGTCTGGCCGGGCAGGAGCGGGCGGTCGAGCGTCTGGCCGAACTGTGCCAGCACCACAACATTGTGCTGCTGCAACCGTCGAGCTATCGGGTGTTCGACGGCTCCCGGGCGACCGCCTACAGCGAAAAAGACGAGCCGGTGCCGCTGGGCTTGCGCGGTCAAGCCTTGTGGCGGATCGAACAAAGCGTGCGCGCCACCTGCCCGCAACACGTGCTGCTGCGATTCGGTTGGCTGCTCGATGACAGCCCCGACGGCACCCTCGGGCGTTTCCTCGGTCGCGCCGAACAGCCGGAAGAATTGCTGATGGCCGACGACCGCCGGGGCAACCCGACACCGGTCGACGACGCGGCGCGGGTGATTATTTCCGTGCTCAAGCAACTCGATTGCGCGGCGCCGCTGTGGGGCACCTATCATTACGCCGGGCATGAGGCGACCACGCCGTTGGCGCTGGGGCAGGCGATCCTGACCGAAGCCCGCAGCCTGCATCCGCTGGCCATCGAAGCGCCGACCGCCCAGGCCCATGCCGCGCGCCCGGACGCCGCCGAAGAGCCGCAACACGCGGTGCTGGCCTGCAAGAAAATACTGCACACCTTCGGGATCAAGCCCCGCGCCTGGCGCGCGGCACTCCCGGGCTTACTGGATAGGTTCTATCGCCATGGCTGACGGCCCTGTTTTAATCACCGGCGGCGCCGGTTTCATCGGCTCGCACCTGACCGATGCCTTGCTTGCCAAGGGCCATTCGGTGCGAATTCTTGATGACTTGTCCACCGGCAAACGCAGCAACCTGCCGCTGGACAATCCCAAGGTCGAACTCATTGTGGGTGACGTCGCCGATGCTGCGCTGGTGGCCCAGGCCGTGATCGGTTGCAGGGCCGTGGCGCATCTGGCAGCGGTAGCGTCAGTGCAGGCCTCGGTGGACGATCCGGTGAAGACTCACCGCAGCAATTTCATCGGCTCGCTGAATGTCTGCGAAGCCATGCGTCAGGCTGGCGTCAAGCGAGTGCTGTACGCCTCCAGCGCGGCGGTCTACGGCAACAATGGCGAAGGCGAGTCGATCGATGAAGACACGCCCAAGGCGCCGTTGACGCCGTATGCGGCGGACAAACTGGCCAGCGAGTATTACTTCGATTTCTACCGTCGCCAGCATGCCCTGGAACCGGTAATTTTCCGCTTCTTCAACATTTTCGGCCCGCGTCAGGATCCATCATCGCCGTATTCCGGCGTGATCAGTATTTTCAGCGAGCGCGCGCAGAAAGGCCTGCCGATCACCGTGTTTGGCGATGGCGAGCAGACGCGTGATTTCGTCTACGTTGAAGATTTGGTGGATTTGTTGGTGCAAGCCATCGAGCAACCGCAGGTCGAAGTCGGCGCGGTCAATGTCGGCTGGAACCAGGCAACTTCTCTCAAGCAAATGCTTGAGGCGCTGGAGGTGGTGGTCGGTCAATTGCCCCCGGTGAGTTATGGCCCGGCACGTTCCGGTGACATCCGCCACTCGCGAGCGAACAATCGGCGGTTGCTGGAGCGGTTTACCTACCCTGAGCAGACGCCGATGAATGTTGGCTTGGCGCGGTTGTTGGGACGATAGATCGTTCCCACCACGGAGCGTGGGAACGATCATGAAAAAGGCGCCTTTCGAGGCGCCTTTTGTGTGTGTGGGTTTAGAACTTGTAACCCAGGCCAACCATGTAGATGAACGGGTCGACATCCACATCGACCTTGGCCCGAGTGCCCGGAGCCACGGCGTTGTTTTCCACGGTCGCCGTGGTGTCGATGTCGATGTAGCGCACTTGGGCGTTGAGCATGATGTTGTCGGTGATCATGTAGTCAGCACCGACCTGAAACGCCATGCCCCAAGAGTTATCCGCCTTGAAATTGCTGAAGCCGTTGGCCTGTGCTTCGCTGCCGACGTGTTCGTCGTAGATCCAGGTGTAGTTGATACCGGCGCCGACATACGGCTGGAATGCGGACTTCCCGTCCAGCGGGTAGTACACAACGCTCAAGGTTGGCGGCAGGTGTTTCAGGCTGCCGAGTTTGCCATTGGCTGCGCCCAGGGCGGTGCCTTTAATCTTCACGTCATGCTCGAATGGCGTGGCCGCCAGCAGCTCGATCCCCCAGTGGCTGTCGATCATGTAAGCGAAGTTCAGACCCAGCTGCGTGTCGCTGCTCATGGTGGCCTTGCCACCCAGGTCGGCGCCGGCCAGCGGGCCTTGGTCGACCTTGACGCTGGAGCTGTCGGCTTTCGGGTTGACGGTGATTGCACCGGCACGAACGAGGATGTCGCCGGCTTCGTGGGCGTAGGCGAGCGGGGCTGCAAGCGCGAGGGCAAACAGCGAAGCGCTGAGCAAGGACTTGTGCATGGGGGCTCCAGAGGACGTTAAAAATATTCGATGTCCAATGGTACGGAGGCGTCTGATACGGTCTTTTGATTCAGCTCAATGAAACAGTGATGGCCTTGGTTTTTGTGGTGCGGCTGATGACCTCATCGCGAGCAGGCTCGCTCCCCCGGGGATTAGGTGATCCCCTGTGGGAGTGAGCCTGCTCGCGATAGCTATCGATCAAACGGTACAGAATCGCCGGATTCACTCCGGCAATTCATACACATAAATCTTGTCCGCCTCCATCTGATACCCCGCATCCGCCAGCTCACTGGTCGATGCTTTGACCTGCAACGCCCCCTCGATCCAGTACGGCTGGTACAGCTCATCCAGCTTCACGCCCACTTCGCTTTTCACATGCACGATCTGGTTCGACGGCGGTGGCGGCACATGGATGCAGGCGCCGAAATATGGCACCAACAAAAACTCCGTGGTGCGACCTTCTTCGCTCACTTCCAACGGCACGATGTAGCCCGGCAAGCGAATGTTTTGCCCGTCGAGGTTTTTCACCACGGGCGCGTTAGGCATGTCCTGCTTGGCGGCGGGTGCCGATTCCAGCGCGCTGCTCATCTGCGACAGGTCGTGCAGCGGTGTCATGTTCGGCACTTCCGGTGCAGCGTCGGGCGGGATCATTTCCGACCAGGTCAGCTCTTTCGGCTCGGCCGCCCACAGCGGCAGGGCGACCAGCATCAACAGCGCAAGCAGAGCGCGGGGCATCATTAACGTCCTCATAGTCGGATCGACAGGCCATCGGCCAGAGATTGGCGATACGCGCGCCAGGCCGGCACGCTGCCCATCAGCAACGCGGCGATCAGGATGCCACCGAGCAGCGTCCATTCATATTCACTGGGCCAGGCGAGTGGCAGGTACAAGCCGTAATTGGCTTGCACATACCCCTGGGCCAGGGCGATGCCCACGTACAAAAGACCTAGCCCGGCGATCACGCCGGACAGCGCCAGGGCAAACGCCTCCAGTACCAATAACGTCGCAATGTGCCAGGGCCGGGCGCCGACCGAACGCAGAATCGCCATCTCGCGACGTCGTTCGTTGAGGCTGGTGAGAATCGCCGTGAGCATGCCGATCAACCCGGTCAGCACCACAAACAGCGAGACCACGAACAAGGCTTTTTCCGCCGTGCTCATCAAACTCCACAGCTCTTGCAGCGCTACGCCAGGCAGGATTGCCAACATCGGCTCGCCACGGAATTCATTGATCTCACGCTGCACGGCGAAGGTCGAAATCTTGTTGTTGAGGCCGAGCATGAACGCGGTGATCGCTTGCGGCGTCAGGTCCATGTTGCGCGCCTGATCAGCGCTGATCCGGCCTTTGCCCTGGGCCGGCACGCCGTTGTGCCAGTCGACGTGAATCGCTTCCATGCCGCCGAGGCTGATGTGCAGCGTGCGGTCCACCGGGGTGCCGGTACGCTTGAGAATACCGACCACGGTGAACGGTTTGTCGTCGTGCTTGACCAGGCTGATCACGGCCACGCCGTGGGCCAGCACCAGTTTGTCGCCGAGTTTGTAGTGCAGCGCGTCGGCCACTTCGGCGCCGAGCACCACTTCGAACGGATCGCTGGCGAAGGCGCGGCCATCGGCCACTTCGAGGTGCTGTTGATGGCCGTATTGGTAGTGCTCGAAGTACGCCTCGGTGGTGCCCATCACGCGGTAACCGCGATGGGAATCGCCGAGGGACATCGGGATTGCCCACTTCACTTTCGGGTTGTTGGCGAAGTGTTCGAAGCTGTCCCAACGAATGTTGTTGGTGGCGTTGCCGATGCGGAACACCGAGTACAGCAACAGGTTCACCGAACCGGAACGCGCGCCGACGATCAGGTCGGTGCCGCTGATGGTGCTGGCGAAACTGGCCTTGGCTTCGGTGCGCACCCGTTCAACGGCCAACAGCAGGCAGACCGACAGGGCGATGGCGAACGCGGTGAGGATCGCTGTGAAGCGACGGTTAGCCAGGCTGGCCAGGGCTAGACGAAACAAATACATCTCAGACCTCGAACGGGGTGGCGGCGCGATTGAGTTCGGCCAGCGACAGGTGGCGATCGAACAGCGGCGCGAGGCTTTGGTCGTGGCTGACAAACAACAGGCTCGAACCGGCCTCGCGGCATTCGGCGAACAGCAGGCGAATGAAGTTTTCGCGAGCGTCGTAGTCCAGGGCCGAGGTCGGTTCGTCGGCGATCACCAGTTCCGGCTGACCAATCAACGCACGCGCGGCGGCGACCCGTTGCTGCTGGCCGATGGACAGCGAATCGGCGCGGCGGCTGAGGAGGCTTTCATCTTTCAAACCTAAATGTGCGAGCAGAGTGGCTGCGGCCTGGTCGACGCTGCCGTGGCGCTGTTTCGCCCGTTCGGCGCGTAACTTTGAAAAGTGGCAGGGCAACTCGACGTTCTCGCGCACCGAGAGGAACGGCAGCAAGTTGAACTGCTGGAAAATGTACCCGGTGTGATCGACGCGAAAGCGGTCACGCGCGCCGGCACCGAGTTCGGTCAGTTCCTGGCCCAGCAGGCGAATGCTGCCGCGATCGGGCTTTTGCACACCGCCGAGCAGGCCCAGCAGGGTGGTCTTGCCACTGCCGCTGGGGCCTTTGAGGAACAGGGTTTCGCCGGGTTCCAGGCGAAACGCCGGGATGTCCAGCAGCGGCGGGTGACCGGGCCAGCTGAAGCCCAGGTCAGACAGTTCGATGAGTGCTTGGGTCATGGCGCCGGTTTCATGGGGTTTAGATACTTGTCTCAATTTCACCTTCAACACAAACCCCCTGTGGGAGCGAGCCTGCTCGCGATGAGGCCATCACCTTCAACATAGATGTCGACTGTTCGGCCGCTATCGCGAGCAGGCTCGCTCCCACAGGGGATCTTCGGTGAATTCAGAATTTCAGGGCGGCAGCCTTGGCCGTCACTTCAACCCCTTGCTGCCCGCTCGGGCTGATCAGCTGTACCTGAATCTTCTGGGTGGCCGGGAAAGTGTTGAAGATATTTGCCAGGTCCAGGGTTTTCAGCGCGCCGGGGGCTGAGCAGGTGAATTGGTAGTGGGCGTGGATTTCGCTGTGGTCGTGGTGATGCTCGTCTTTGGCATCGTGATCGTCATCAGCATCCGGCTTGTCACCAAACAACGGGCTTTCCAGTTCCTGGGTCGCCACCACGCAACCGGCGGCTTTCGCCAGGTTGAACAGTGCCAACGGTTTCTCAAGCTGCGCACGAGCGGCGGCGACCTTGGCCTTGTCGGCGTCCGTGGAGGCAACGTGTTCGAAGCCCACCAGGTTCATCGCCGGGCTTTCCAGTTCCAGCTCCAGGGTCTGACCGTCCAGCGCTGCATTCAGGCGACCGACGCCATGTTCGTGGGCGCTGAGGCTGCCGTGTTCATGGTCATGATCATGTTCTTCAGCCGCGTGGGCGACGGCCAGCGGCAACAGGGCGAACGGCAGAGCGAGCAGCAGACGGCGCATGGCGGGTCTCCGAAAGTAAAATGAAGAGTTTGTTATGTAATCTTATAACGAAAGTGCGGGAAGTTTGACCGTCTGCTTGGCGTTGCGCAAGTCACATGGGAGCATGCACGTCAGAAATGTGCAGGAGCAGACTTATGTTGCGAATTCGCGGAAGCATCGGCGACTGGCCGGTGGATTTGACGCTGGAGATGGACGACGGTGATTGGGCGCGGCTGGGTGCGCAGTTGCAGGTGGTCAAGCCTGAGGCCAGTGTCGCCCCGGCCAAACCGGTGAATCAGGATGATGCGCTGTGGCAGGTCGCCAAAGACTTGCTGCGCAAGGCCGGGCATTTGAGCGGGCCGGATCTGCTGGAGCAGCTGGAAGGACTGACCGGCAGCGCGGGATCAGGCAAACGCCTGTTGGTGCGCCTGCGCCATTGCGCGGATGTGAAGGTGACGAGCGGCGGGGATACGCCGCTCTACAGCTGGATCGAGTAAATCGCAAAGATCTTTCAATAAAGCGCGGCAAACAACTTGCGGCGGTAGGTGGTCACCAACGGGTGATCATTGCCCAGCAGTTCGAACACCTGCAGCAAGGTCTTGTGCGGCAAGCCTTCGCTGTAGCTGCGATTGCGGATGAACAGCTTCAGCAGCGCATCCAGCGCGGCGTCGTACTGCTGACGGGCCAGTTGCTGGATTGCCAGCTGATACACCGCTTCATCGTCTTGCGGGTTTTTCGCCAGGCGCGCTTTCAGGTCTGCGGCATCCGGCAAATCCTTGGCCTGGCCAAGGAACTGGATCTGCGCCTTGGCGCCGGCCAGCGCTGCTTTGTGCTCGTCGCTTTTCACTGCGTCGAGCACGGTTTGCGCTTCGCCCAGTTCGCCCCGTTCAGTCAGGCAACGGGCGTAGAGGATCAAGGCGCCAGCGTTGGTGTTGTCTTCGCCCAGCAGCACTTTGAGCGCGGCTTCGGCATCGGCGAAACGGCTGTCGTCGAACAGGGCCTGGGCTTGCTCGAATGGATCGGCCGCTGCGGGTGGCGGCATTTGCACGTGAGGCTCAAGCATCGCCCGCACGGCGGATTCCGGCTGTGCACCGGCAAAACCGTCCACCGGCTGACCGTCTTTGAACAACACCACCGTCGGCAGGCTGCGAATACCGAAGCGGGCGACGATGTCTTGTTCGAGATCGCAATTGACCTTGGCCAGCAGCAACTCACCCTGGTAGCTCTCGGCGATGGTTTGCAGCATCGGCATCAGCACTTTGCACGGCGCACACCATTCGGCCCAGAAATCCACCAGCACCGGTTTGTGGAAAGAATTCTCGATCACCGACTGGTCGAAATCGGCGGTCGTGGCGTCGAAGATGTACGGCGTTTCCTGACTCATGGGGGATCTCGTAAAAGCGTGAATGGGGCAACTATAAGGCTTGATGGGGGGCGGCCGGAAGCGAATGGCAGTTAGTCATCGAGTGTCTGGCGTATTGTCATCGCGAGCAAGCTCGCTCCCACAGAGATCTTTGGGATGACGTAGATCACCTGTGGGAGCGAGCTTGCTCGCGATGCTCTTGGCTGCGCCGCGCGTGGTACAGGCTCACATGCCGAAACTCTTCCGGCTCGGCCAGATCCGGCAAGGTCATCGCCTCCAGCATTTCGATGCGTTGATACAGCGGATGCCTGAAATCCCTCACCCGCGAATCCGCCACCAGCGCCTCCTTGCCACGGCTCAAAAACTCATCGAGCAACGGCAGATTCGCCCGGTCGTAGAGCACGTCGGCCACCAGAATCAGATCAAACCGATCCGCCTCGGCGAAAAAGTCCGTTGAGTAGCTCAGCTCCACTTGATTGAGTTCAGCATTCGCCCGACAGGCGGCAATCGCCAGCGGGTCGAGGTCACAGGCTACCACTTCCAGTGCCCCGGCCTTGACGGCCGCGATCCCCGCCACCCCGGAACCAGCACCAAAATCCAGCACCCGCTTGCCTTCGACCCATTCAGGGAATGCGGCGAGATAGCGGGCAACCGCCAGGCCGCTGGCCCAGCAGAAACTCCAGTAGGGCGGTTCATGCAGAATCCGCCGGGTTTCTTCGGGGCTGAACGCGCGGTCCATGTTATCGCCGTCGATCAGCCAGAGTTTCAGCTCGGTATCGGGCAATGCGACCGGCACAAGCTGCGCATCACCGAGCAATTCACCCAACGCTTGTTGCAGGTCGAGCGGTGCAATCATGGCGCTTTGACGAATTGCAGCTGACCCAAGGCCTGGGTTGTCGGCTGGGTAATGACCTGCGAGGGCAGGTGCAAAATCAACTGGCCAGACTGGCTGGCACGACCGCGCAATTCAACGCGAACGCCGGCCGGGAACGATTCCGGGTTGAAGCGCAGGTGAAACGGCAGAACCTGATTGGTGCCGATCAGGCTCGAACTGGCGAGCAATTGTTGCGGGCGGTCCTGGGCATCGATCACCAGCAGCGCCAGTTCGACTTCGGCACCGGCCGGTATGCCTTGCAGGGTGCCGCTCAATTCACGCTGATACGCGGGCAGCGGGCCGAGGTTGGCGGACTCCTTGGCTTTTTTCTGCGCGGCTTGTGGGGCTGGCCCTGGTGTCGGCGGCTGGGGTTTGGGCGCATCGCTGCTGCAGGCCACCAGCAGGCTGAAAACACTGAGCAATACGAGTGGTCTTAGGGACATTTGCGGCTCCAGCAAGGTGAAATCCATGGATCAAGCTCTATAGTCCGTCTGTATACCGCAAACCCTATGGCTTGTCTTGCCACGGGGATGCGCTACCATGGCCCTCCCTTTTTTTGTTGCCTGCCACCATGCACTGTCCCTTCTGCGGTGCCAACGACACCAAGGTCATCGACTCGCGTCTGGTCGCCGAGGGCGAACAGGTGCGCCGCCGGCGTGAATGCCTGGCCTGCGGCGAGCGTTTCACGACGTTCGAGACCGCCGAACTGGTGTTGCCGCGCCTGATCAAAACCGACGGTAGCCGTCAGCCCTTCGACGAAGAAAAACTGCGCGCCGGCATGCAGCGTGCGCTGGAGAAACGCCCGGTGAGTGTCGAGCGCCTCGAATCGTCGCTGGTGCACATCAAACACAAACTGCGCGCCACCGGCGAGCGCGAGGTCAAATCCCTCGTGGTCGGTGAACTGGTGATGGCCGAGCTGCAAAAGCTCGATGAAGTCGCCTACATTCGTTTCGCCTCCGTGTATCGGCGCTTCCAGGACCTCAATGAGTTCCGTGAAGAGATCGATCGCCTGGCCCGTGAGCCGGTGAAAGAATGACCACGTCCCCAGAACAAGCCATCCTCGACGCCCATTACATGGCCCGCGCCCTGGAACTGGCGCGCAAAGGTCATTACACGACGCACCCCAACCCTCGCGTTGGCTGCGTGATCGTGCGTGACGGGCAGATTGTCGGCGAAGGCTGGCATGTGCGCACCGGCGAGCCCCACGCTGAAGTCCACGCCCTGCGTGCCGCAGGCGATAAGGCCCGAGGCGCCACCGCTTACGTAACCCTCGAACCGTGCAGCCACCACGGCCACACGCCGCCTTGCGCCGATGCGCTGGTGAATGCCGGCCTTGCGCGGGTCGTCGCGGCGATGCAGGACCCGAATCCGTCGGTGGCCGGTCGCGGCATGCAACGCTTGGCCCAGGCCGGGATCGCCATCGAAAGTGGCGTGCTGGAAGGCGAGGCGCGCAAGCTCAATCAAGGCTTCCTCAAGCGCATGGAACATGGCTTGCCGTTCGTGCGGGTCAAGTTGGCCATGAGCCTGGACGGTCGCACGGCGATGGAAAGCGGCGAGAGCCAATGGATCACCGGCCCGGCCGCACGTTCGGCGGTACAACGCCTGCGAGCCCAGGCCAGCGTGGTGCTGACCGGCGCCGACACGGTGCTGGCGGACAACGCCCGCTTGACCGTGCGTGCCGATGAGCTGGGCCTGGACGCCGAGCAAACGGCCCTGGCCATGAGCCGTCCACCGCTGCGCGTGCTGATCGACGGCCGTCTGCGAGTGCCACTGGATGCACCGTTCTTCAAGGCCGGCCCGGCATTGGTCGCCACCTGCATGGCGATTGAAGAGCAATATGCCAACGGTCCGGAATGCCTGATCGTGGCGGGCGACGATGGTTTGGTTGACCTGCGCAAGTTGCTGGTCGAACTGGCCAATCGCGGGGTCAACGAAGTGTTGGTCGAAGCAGGTCCGCGTCTGGCCGGGGCTTTTGCCCAGCAAGGGCTGGTGGACGAATTCCAGATTTTCATCGCCGGCAAGTTCCTTGGCTCCTCGGCCCGGCCGTTGCTGGACTGGCCGCTGGCGCAAATGAAGGACGCGCCCGAGCTCAAAATCACCGAAATCCGCGCGGTTGGCGATGACTGGCGAGTCATCGCCATTCCTGCGCCAGCGGCGAGCGTATAATTCCCGGCCTGCGCCACGCGACGGCCCTGTTCTCGAGGAGGACTCCATGTTTACCGGCATCATCGAATCCATCGGCAGTATTCGTGCATTGACCCCAAAAGGCGGAGATGTGCGGGTCCACGTAGAAACCGGCAAGCTCGATTTGAGCGACGTCAAACTGGGCGACAGCATCGCGGTCAACGGCGTGTGCCTGACCGCGGTTGAATTGCCAGGCAACGGCTTTGCGGCGGACGTCAGTCGCGAAACCCTCGACTGCACCGCCATGAATGACCTGAAAAGCGGCAGCCCGGTGAACCTGGAAAAAGCCCTGACCCCGACCACTCGCCTCGGCGGGCACCTGGTCAGCGGTCACGTCGATGGTGTGGGTGAAGTGGTTTCCCGTACCGAGAATGCTCGCGCCGTGGAATTCCGCATCCGTGCGCCGAAGGATCTGGCCAAGTACATCGCCCATAAAGGCTCGATCACCGTCGACGGCACCAGCCTGACCGTGAACGCGGTCGATGGCGCCGAGTTCATGCTGACGATCATTCCCCACACCTTGAGCGAAACCATCATGGCGTCTTATCAGCCAGGTCGCCGGGTGAACCTTGAAGTCGACTTGCTTGCCCGTTATCTGGAGCGCCTGTTGCTGGGCGATAAGGCCGCAGAGCCAACTTCTGGAAACATCACCGAAAGCTTTCTGGCCGCCAACGGCTACCTCAAATCCTGACCCAAGGGGGTGCCTTGTGGCGCTCAATAGCATCGAAGAACTGGTTGAAGATATCCGCCAAGGCAAGATGGTCATCCTCATGGATGACGAAGACCGCGAGAACGAAGGCGACCTGATCATGGCCGCCGAGTGCTGCAAGGCCGAACACATCAACTTCATGGCCAAGCACGCCCGTGGCCTGATCTGCATGCCGATGAGCCGCGAGCGTTGCGAGCTGCTCAAGCTGCCCTTGATGGCGCCGCGCAACGGTTCCGGCTTTGGCACCAAGTTCACTGTGTCCATCGAAGCGGCCGAAGGCGTGACCACCGGGATCTCGGCTGCCGACCGCGCTCGCACCGTGCAAGCGGCCGCCGCGAAAGACGCCAAGGCTGAAGACATCGTCAGCCCCGGGCACATTTTCCCGCTGATGGCCCAAGCCGGCGGCACCCTGGCGCGCGCTGGCCATACCGAGGCGGCGTGCGACCTGGCGCGCATGGCCGGTTTCGAGCCGAGCGGTGTGATCTGTGAAGTGATGAACGACGACGGCACCATGTCCCGTCGCACCGAACTCGAAGCGTTTGCGGCTGAACACAACATCAAGATCGGCACCATTGCCGACCTGATTCACTACCGGATGATCCACGAACGTACCGTTCAGCGGATTGCCGAGCAGCCTTTGGACAGCGAACTGGGCCAGTTCAACCTGGTGACCTATCGTGATTCCGTGGAAGGCGACGTGCACATGGCCCTGACCCTGGGCACCGTGTGCGCCGAAGAACCGACCCTGGTTCGTGTGCACAACATGGACCCGCTGCGAGACCTGTTGATGGTCAAGCAACCGGGCCGCTGGAGCCTGCGCGCCGCCATGGCTGCGGTGGCCGAGGCGGGCAGCGGCGTGGTGCTGCTGCTCGGTCACCCGCTTGATGGCGACGTGTTGCTGGCGCACATCCGTGAAACTGCGGATCAGACCGCCGTGAAAAAACCGACCACCTACAGCATCGTCGGTGCCGGTTCGCAGATCCTTCGGGACCTGGGCGTGCGCAAAATGCGCTTGATGTCTGCGCCAATGAAATTTAATGCGATATCCGGTTTCGATCTGGAAGTTGTAGAATACGTGCCCTCCGAATAATGACCGGTTGTTTCCAGTCCTTGATTCGCGGCTAACACATCACCGAGGGATGCGTAGAAAACGCGTCCCGGCTCTTTAAGAGATCTAACGAATGACCCTGAAGACCATCGAAGGTACCTTCATCGCCCCTAAAGGCCGCTACGCTCTGGTAGTGGGCCGTTTCAACAGCTTCGTCGTTGAAAGCCTGGTCAGCGGTGCAGTTGATGCCCTGGTTCGCCACGGCGTGAGCGAAAGCGACATCACCATCATCCGCGCGCCTGGCGCCTTCGAAATCCCGCTGGTTGCGCAGAAAGTCGCTCAGAAGGGCGAGTACGCGGCAATCATCGCCCTGGGCGCGGTCATTCGTGGCGGTACTCCGCACTTCGAATACGTGGCTGGCGAATGCACCAAGGGCCTGGCCCAGGTGTCCATGGAGTTCGGCGTTCCGGTCGCTTTCGGCGTCCTGACCGTTGATTCCATCGAGCAAGCCATCGAACGTTCCGGCACCAAGGCCGGTAACAAAGGTGCCGAGGCTGCCCTGTCCGCTCTGGAAATGGTCAGCCTGCTGGCGCAGTTGGAGGCCAAGTGATTAGCGACGACAGCGATCAGTTCAACCCGCGCGATCCAAAGCCTGCGGATGCCGGCAAGCCATCGAAAAGCGTCAAGCGTCGCGAAGCTCGTCAGCTCGCGACCCAGGCGCTGTACCAATGGCACATGGCCAAGCAGTCGCTGAACGAGATCGAAGCGCAGTTCCGGGTCGATAACGATTTCAGCGATGTCGACGGCGCCTACTTCCGTGAAATCCTGCACGGGGTTCCAGCGCAGAAGGACAAGATCGACGCCGCTCTCAAGCCTTGCCTGGACCTGACCATCGAAGAGCTGGACCCGGTTGAACTGGCGGTATTGCGCCTGTCCACCTGGGAACTGCTTGAGCGTGTCGACGTCCCGTACCGCGTTGTGATCAACGAAGGTATCGAGCTGGCGAAAGTCTTCGGTTCCACCGACGGCCACAAATTCGTCAACGGTGTACTCGACAAGCTGGCCCCGCGTCTGCGTGAAGCTGAAGTGAAGGCGTTCAAGCGCTAATCGGCGCTTGATAGCTGCCACATGGGCGAGTTTGAGCTGATCCGCAATTTCTTCGCCGCCGCGCCTTGTGCGCAAGGCGGCGAAGGCGTTGCCCTCGGGATCGGCGATGACTGCGCCTTGCTCGCTGTTCCCCCCGGGGAGCAGTTGGCGATTTCCACCGACACGCTGGTTGCCGGCGTGCATTTCGCAGAGCCTTGCGACCCGTTTCTGCTCGGTCAGCGTTCGCTGGCTGTAGCCGTCAGTGATCTGGCCGCCATGGGCGCCACCCCCGTTGCCTTTACCCTTGCCCTGACCTTGCCGACGGTGGCCGCCGATTGGCTGGACGCCTACGCCCGTGGTTTGAACGTCATGGCGCAGAGCTGCGGGGTGACGCTGGTGGGCGGCGATACCACGCGCGGGCCGCTGAGCCTGACCATAACCGTGTTCGGTCGTGTGCCGGCCGGCAAGGCGTTGACCCGAGGCGGTGCGCAGCCTGGTGATTTGCTCTGCGTGGGCGGTGAGTTGGGCAATGCGGCGGGTGCCTTGCCCCTAGTGCTGGGGCAGCGTACGGCTGACGCCGCCATCGCCGATCCATTGCTGGCCCATTACTGGTCGCCCCAGCCGCAGCTGGCGTTGGGTCAGGCGCTGCGCGGCAAAGCCACGTCGGCGCTGGATATCTCCGACGGCCTGCTCGCTGACTGCGGGCATATTGCCCTGGCGTCGAAGGTCGGCATTCAGGTTGAACGGGACCGATTGCCGCTGTCGAACGCTTTAGTGGCCTTCCTCGGCCAATCGGGCGCCGAAGCGGCAGCGTTGAGCGGCGGGGACGATTACGTGTTGGCCTTCACCCTACCGTCCGTCGAGTTGCCCGCGTTGCTGGTCGCCGGCTGGCCGATCCATGTGGTCGGCAGGGTAGAGGCCGGGCAGGGCGTGGTACTGCTGGACGCCGATGGACAGGACATCACCCCGCAAACCCGGGGTTATCAACATTTTCGGGAGACACCGTGACAGATCATCCCAAACAGGTCCCGGCGGAATTCGTACCGCCTTCGGTCTGGCGCAATCCCTGGCATTTCCTGGCGTTCGGCTTCGGTTCGGGTACCTTGCCAAAGGCACCGGGCACCTGGGGTTCGTTAGTTGCGCTACCCTTTATCCCGTTGTGGCAGATGCTGCCCGACTGGGGTTACTGGCTGATGCTCGGCATCACCATGCTGTTTGGCTTCTGGCTGTGCGGCAAGGTTGCCGACGATTTGCGGGTACACGACCACGAAGGCATCGTCTGGGACGAAATGGTCGGGATGTGGATCACCCTGTGGCTGGTGCCGGAAGGCTGGTACTGGTTGCTGGCGGGGTTCTTGGTGTTCCGCTTCTTCGACATTCTCAAGCCCTGGCCGATTCACTGGATCGACCGGCATGTGCACGGTGGCGTCGGGATCATGCTCGATGACGTATTGGCAGGCGTGTTTGCGTGGTTGGCGATGCAAGGGCTGGTATGGATTTTCGCCTGATGGGCGAGACAGGGGACTAAGGATGGCTCGGCGCTGGTTGGCTGCGATGATGTTGACCATGTTTTGCTCGATCGCCCACGCGGGCGATGCTGCGACGACGCCGTCCGTGATTCACCTGGCCAGCGAAGACTGGGAAGACTACACCGCCGCTGACGGTCATGGCCTGGGTTGGGACGTGCTGCGGGAGGTGTTCGAGCCGGCCGGTGTCAAACTGGACATTCGCACCGAGCCTTACACCCGCTCCGTAGGCCTGGCCCAACTCCGCGAAGTGGATGCCTGTGTTGGCTCCTACCGCAACGAGAACAGCGATCTGCTTTATCCGCGCTGGAATTTCGATACCGATCACATCTATGCCCTGGGCCTGGCGAGCAATCCGGCACCGACCCCGGAGACGCTGGGCAACTATCGACTGGCCTGGGTTCGCGGCTATGACTTCCAGGATTACCTGCCCAACGTGCGGCGCTATAACGAAGTCATCCGGCGCACCGGCATTTTGTCGATGCTGACCCACAACCGCGCCGACTATTACATCGATGCGCTGACCGAAGTCGACTACGTCCTCAAGTGGGCCAAGGATCCTTCGCAGTTTCGGCGCACCCACATCGCGGAATTGCCGCTGTACCTGTGCTTCGCCGATACGCCAAAGGCTCGCACGTTGATGGCGCTGTTCGATGAGCGCATGGAGTTGCTGGTGAAAAGCGGCCGGTTGAAACCGATCTTCGAACGCTGGAAGCAGCCGTATCCGTTTGCCCCGAATTGAGCGCAGATTTCGCGGTACACGGCGAACTTTGTAGGAGCCGGCTTGCTGGCGATAGCGTCCGTTCAGTCGATAATCATGTCGGTTGACCCACAGCTATCGCCAGCAAGCCGGCTCCTACAGGCGTTGTTGCGCATTCGGGGATCTAACTTTTAGATCGTTATGCCCCATAATTCAGCCTAAGCGTCTGTAGGAACCTGCTGTTACAATGCCGCCTCTGCGAATCTCCAGTACTTATTAATCAGGAGCACACCGGTGCCTGTCGTTTTTGTCGCCGCTTCCAAGCTGCCAACACCCTTTGCGCAATTCACCATGCACGGCTTTCTCGATGAAGAGAACGGGCGCGAGCACGTGGTGCTGAGCCTGGGTGAGTTCGCCGACGGTGCCCCGGTACTCGGCCGGTTGCACTCCGAATGCCTGACCGGCGATGCCTTGTTCAGCCAGCGTTGCGACTGCGGCTCGCAGCTTGAGGCCGCCTTGCAAGCCATCGCCCGTGAAGGCCGTGGCGTGTTGCTTTATCTGCGCCAGGAAGGTCGTGGCATTGGCCTTTTGAACAAAATCCGCGCCTATGAGTTGCAGGATGGCGGTGCCGACACCGTTGAAGCCAACGAGCGTTTGGGCTTCGCCGCCGACCAGCGTGACTACGCCATGTGCCTGCCGATGCTGCAGCACCTGGGCGTGAAATCCCTGCGCCTGATGACCAACAACCCGCGCAAGGTCAAAGCCTTGACCGACATGGGCATCGTGGTCGCCGAGCGCGTACCGCTGCACACCGGACATAACCCGCACAACAAACTCTACCTGGCCACCAAGGCCAGCAAGCTCGACCACATGATGGGCAACGAGCATCAGGGCGAGGCAGACCGGGCGTGACGCGCGGTCAAGTACGGCGGCGATTGTCCTTCAACTGGTGGCAATACCTGGCCATGGCCCTGGTGCCGCTGTTTGTGATCAATGGCGTGTTCGGCCAGGGTGAAGCCATCCTGCCGGTGCTGGCGATGCCATTGTTCATTGCCGGGGTCGCGTCGATGTTTGTCAGCCTGAAGTTTTTCGGCAGCTACAAGCACGCACTGATCGCCACCCAGAAAGCCCTCGACACTCCTGAAGAACCCGCCGCCTGGATTACCCTGGCCGCCAAGCGCCGCACGGCGTTGCTGGTCGCGAGCCTGCCGGCCTGGATCGGCGCGTTGGCGGTGTTCGTCGGCCTCGAAGCGGTGCCGTTGGTGCTGCTGGCGCTGTCGACCACGGTGCTGTTTTATCTCTACCGTATCCCGCGTCAGCTCGGCTGATGTTTCGCTTCTGGCTGGCGCTGATGCTGCTGGCCGGCAGCGGCATGGCCTCTGCTGTCGAGCGCGTTGTCAGTCTCGCGCCGTCTCTGTCTGAAATCGTTGTCGAACTGGGCTCCGCGGACCTTCTGGTCGGCGTGCTGGACGCCGGAGAGCGTCCTGCCGAACTCAATGGGCTTCCATCGGTTGGCCGCTACGGCCAGTTGGACATGGAGCGATTGCTAAGCCTCAAACCCGATTTGCTGCTGCTCTGGCCCGGCAGCGTTGGTCCGGCCCAGCGCGAGCAGCTCAAGCGACTGAACATCCCCACGTATGTCGCCGAACCCCACAACCTCGAACAACTGACCGCGCAGATTGAAGCGATTGCCACCCAGCTCGGTCGTCCTGAGCGTGGCGTTTCATTGGCTGCGCAATTACGCCAGCGCCTGGATGTATTGCGCCAGCGTTATCGTCGGGATAAACCGTTGCGGGTGTTTTATCAGGTCTGGGATCGACCGCTGTACACCGTTGGCGGCGGGCAGATCATCAGTGATGCACTTGAAGTGTGCGGGGCGCGCAATGTGTTTGCCGATCTGACATTGCCGGCGCCGCAGGTCAGCGTCGAGGCGGTGTTGCAGCGTAATCCCGAGGTGATTCTGGCCAGTGATCAGGCGCAGCTGGAGGCTTGGAAAGCCTGGCCTCAGGTGACGGCGGTGGCACAGGGGCGGTTGCTGTTGGTGGCGGACAAGGGGCTGGAGAGACCGAGTGGGCAGATGATCGAAGCGACGGCCAAGTTGTGCCATATCATCGCACCGGACCGTTAAGACCGAGGTGCATTCATCGCGGGCAAGCCCGCTCCCACAGAGATCACACTGAACCTGTGGGAGCGGGCTTGCCCGCGATGAGGCCAGTGTAAACACAGACATTTCAGATCAGATTTCAGGCGTCCAGGTCACCCCAAACATCCACGCCCGACCTTCCTCGCGATACCCATACTGACTGCCATCATGGGTGTACAACGCCCGGCTATAGCCTTTGTCCAGGAGGTTATCGACCTTCAGCTCAAGCTTGATCTCGCGATTCAATTCCCAGCTGCTGCGCAACCCCAACAGGGCATATCCACCCAACGGCTGTTGATTGTTCAAGTCGTCATAGCTGCTGCTCACCGCTTGCCAGCTGGCGCCGAGGCCGAACCGGTCGAACTGTCGATCCAGGTCCAGGCTCAAGGTGCGCCGCGCACGACGGGCCAGGGTATGGCCACTGTCGCGATCCCTCGGGTCGATGATCGCCACGCCGAGGTTGCTCTGCCAGCCGAACAGTTCCTGTTTCAGAGCCGCCTCGAACCCGTTGATCCGCGCCGAAGCCACGTTCTTTGGCCGTGAGTTGCTGCCAAAAATAATCGCGTCTTCAAGGTCCGTGCGGTACAGCGAAGTTTCGAGACGACTGGTCTCGGTCAACTGACTGCGCCATTGCAGCTCATAGCTTTTCGAGGTTTCAGGCTTCAGGTCCGGGTTGCTGAAATCGGGGTAGTACAAGTCATTGAAGGTCGGCGCGCGGAAACCTTCGCTGTAGGTCAGCAATACGTCGTTGTCCGGGTTCAGCGGCAGGGTGAAGGTGCCGCTCCAGCTGTTCTGGCCACCGAACTGCTGGTTCTGGTCCCGGCGCACACCCAGTTCTGTGGAGAACCTGTCCGCCTGGTAGCGATGCTGGATAAACGCCGCGCGGTTCCAGCGGCTGTCCTCGTCGAACGGGGTGCTACTGTTGATCCGGTCTTCGTACCAGTCGCCGCCGAGAATCAGGCTGTTGCGCTCATTGAGCGTCAGGTCGTTCTGCCAGTTCACCGAATCACGGTACGTGTTGAACACGCTGCGCTCATCGCTGAGTTTGTCCAGGGTCTTCTCGCGATTTTCGCTGTGACCGAATTCGACGCGGGTTTTCCAGATATCGTTGACCCGGGCATCGACATAACTGCTGATGCTGCTCACGACAAAGTCGCTGTAGGGCTGCTGCTGGAGCGATTCGAAGGTCGTTGGGTCGAAGCGCCCGAATGGATTGTCGAACTCGCTTTTGCCGCGGTTATCCAGCAGGTTGAAGCCGATTTCGATGTCGTCGGTGAGGGCATGGCTCAGGCTCAGACTGACCGATTTATTGCGGTATTCGTCATGATCGCCGTCGCTGGGATAGGACTCGTGGGTGCGGTTGATCCCGGCCGTTTCATCGAGGCTGGCGCCGAGGTTGAAGCGGGTTTTCTCATCGCCGCCGGATAATCCGAGGCTGCGTTCCCACGTCTGATTGCTGCCAAGCCCCACGTGCATACGTGGATGCAGGCCTTGTTCGCCACCACGGCGAGTGAAAATCTGGACCACGCCGCCAATCGCATCACTGCCATAAATCACCGAACGGGAGCCGCGCAGCACTTCCACGCGCTCGACCTGCTCGATGTTGATGTGTTGCAGGTTGCTGTCGCCGGAAGTCGAGTTGCCGATGCGTTGACCGTCCACCAGCACCAGGCTCTGCGCCGACTGGGTCCCGCGAATGTAGATCCCCGGCAGACTGCCGCGCCCGCCGGTCTGCACGACCTGCACGCCGGGTACCCGACTCAGCAAGTCCGTGACGCTACCCGGTTGCAGGCGGTCGATGTCGTCGCGGGTGAAAACAGTGTTGGCGGCGCTGCTGTCGTTGCGCGCTTCGACCTGACGGTTGGCGCTGATCAGCACCTCAGGGAGTTTCAGGGCTTGATCGCGTTCGAAGGTGTCAGCCAGGAGTTGACCGGCTGGCAGCAGCGTCAGCGTGAGGGCGAGGGGGGAGAGTTTCATCGGTAATCCGTTGACGCTTTAAAGCGAACACAAATTTTGAAAGGCACACAGAACACTGTGGGAGCGGGCTTGCCCGCGATTTCGGTGTGTCAGTCAAAATTGATGTCGACTGATCCACCGTAATCGCGGGCAAGCCCGCTCCCACAGGTTTTGCGTTTAGATGTTGAGCAGGGTCAGGCGCTCACGCACCGAAGCCTCGATCCCTGCCTCATCCAGCCCACACTCGGCCAGCATCTGCGCAGGCTTCGCGTGCTCGACGTAACTGTCCGGCAAGCCCAGGTGCAGCATCGACTTGAGGATGTTTTCACGCGCCAGGAACTCGCTGACCGCGCCACCGGCACCGCCCATGATCGCGTTCTCTTCGATCGTCACCAGCAACTCATGGCTGCCGGCGACTTCGCGAACCAGCGCTTCATCCAGCGGTTTGACGAAACGCATGTCGACCACGGTGGCATCCAGCGTCTCGGCGACTTTCAGCGCCTCAGCCAATTGCACGCCGAACACCAGCAGGGCGACTTTGCTGCCCTGGCGGCGAACCACACCTTTGCCGATTTCGATCGGTTGCAGGTCTTTCTCGATCGTTGCATTCGGGCCGGTGCCGCGCGGATAACGCACCGCCGCCGGGCCGTTGAACAGGTGCCCGGTGGTGAGCATTTTGCGCAGTTCGTTTTCGTCGCTCGGGGTCATCACCAGCATGCCGGGGATGCAACGCAGGAACGACAGGTCGAAGCTGCCCGCATGGGTCGGGCCGTCTTCACCCACCAGACCTGCGCGGTCGATGGCGAACAGCACGTCGAGGTTTTGCACCGCGACGTCATGGATCAGTTGGTCGTAACCGCGTTGCAGGAAGGTCGAATAAATCGCCACAACAGGTTTCGCGCCTTCGCAGGCCATGCCGGCGGCGAGGGTCACGGCGTGTTGCTCGGCAATTGCCACGTCGAAGTAGCGCAGCGGGAAACGCTCGCTGAACGCCACCAGGTCGGAGCCTTCTTTCATCGCCGGGGTGATGCCCACCAAACGGGGATCAGACGCGGCCATGTCGCACAGCCATTCGCCGAACACACCGGAATACTTCGGCCCGCCGGATTTCTTCGGTGCAGCGGCCGGCGCATCAACGGGTTCAAGCTTGGTGATGGCGTGGTAACCGATCGGGTCGACTTCCGCCGGGGCGAAGCCTTTGCCTTTCTTGGTGACGACGTGCAGGAACTGCGGGCCTTTGAGATCGCGCATGTTGCGCAGGGTGGCGATCAGGGTCGGCAGGTCGTGGCCATCGATCGGGCCGATGTAGTTCCAGCCCAGCTCTTCAAACAGCGTGCCGGGGACCAGCATACCTTTTGCGTATTCTTCGGTGCGACGGGCGATTTCCCAGGCGCCGGGCAGGCGCGACAGGACCTTTTTGCTGCCTTCACGCATGCTCGCGTAAGTGCGGCTGGACAGGATCTTCGCCAGGTAATTCGACAGCCCGCCGACGTTGCGCGAGATCGACATGTCGTTGTCGTTGAGGATCACCAGCATGTTGGCGTTCACTTCCGGCGCATGGTTCAGCGCTTCGAACGCCATGCCCGCGGTCAGTGCGCCGTCGCCGATCACGGCAATGGCCTTGCGATCACTGTTCTGCAGGCGGGCGGCAATGGCCATGCCCAGCGCTGCGCTGATCGAGGTGCTGGAGTGGCCGACGCCAAAGGTGTCGTACTCGCTCTCGGAACGACGCGGGAAGGCGGCAACGCCGTCCTTCTGGCGCAGGGTGCCCATGCGCTCGCGACGGCCGGTGAGGATTTTATGCGGGTAGGCCTGATGACCCACGTCCCACACCAGCCGGTCATCCGGGGTGTCGAAGACGTAATGCAACGCGATGGTCAGCTCGATGACGCCCAGGCCTGCACCGAAATGCCCGCCGGTCTGACCGACCGTGTAGAGCAATTCCAGGCGCAACTCATCGGCCAGGGTTTCCAGCTCGGCTTCGCCTAACCGGCGCAGGCCGTCCGGCGTGTTGGCACGGTCGAGCAGGGGCGTGGTCGGGCGCTTGCGGGGAATCTCATGAAACGTCGTGGGCATCAGGCGAATCGTTATAGGTATAAAAGATGCGGCAGTTTACCTGATGCATCGCCCCCTGCCCACGCGTTGCTCTTTTTTGGCGGATACGCTGTCAGCTGCGGCGTTCGACGATATAGCGGGCCAGATCACGCAACGGCTCGGCTGCCGCGTCAAACGGTCGCAGCGCGTGCAGGGCCTGATCGCGCAGTTCCAGGGCGTAAGCCTTGGCCGCGTCGAGGCCGAGCAGGGCCGGGTAGGTCGGCTTGTCGCGCGCGATGTCGGCGCCCTGGCGTTTACCGAGGGTTTCGGTATCGCTCTCGACGTCGAGAATGTCGTCCTGCACCTGGAATGCCAAACCGATGGCCTGTGCATAAGTCTGCAGCGACTTCAGTTCGTCCTTCTCGGCACGGCCGCTGGCCAGGGCGCCGAGTTTGACGCTGACTTCGATCAGCGCGCCGGTCTTGTGCCGGTGCATGGTTTCGAGGGCTTTTTGATCGAGTTTCAGACCGACCGAGCCGAGGTCGATGGCTTGGCCGCCGACCATGCCGGCCGGGCCTGCCGCCAACGCCAGGGCGCTGACCATCTGCAAGCGGAGGTGATCGGAGGTGAGAGCAGCGTCCGACGAGCTCAGGCGCGGGTCGAGCAGGGCGCTGAAGGCCAGGCTCTGCAAGCCGTCACCAGCCAGAATCGCGCAGGCTTCATCGAATTTTTTGTGAGTGGTCGGCTGGCCGCGACGCAGATCGTCGTCGTCCATGGCCGGCAGGTCGTCGTGTACCAGGGAATAAGCGTGAATCAGCTCCACCGCGCAGGCCGCGCCGTTGGCTTGCTCAGCTTTGCCGCCAAGCGCTTCGCACGCCGCGTAGGCCAGCAGCGGGCGGACCCGTTTGCCGCCATTCATCACGCTGTAGCGCATGGCTTCGTACAACCGCGCGAGCTCAGGGCTCGGCGCGGTGAACAGGGTTTCCAGTGCAGCGTTGACGCGGGCCTGGCTGGTCGCCGAATACGCTGCAATCATTCTGGCTGATCCGCGTCGAAGGGTTCCTCGGCCAGCTCGCCATCACGCTCGAGCAGCACTTGAACCTTTTGCTCGGCCTGGGCCAGCGCCGCCTGGCAATCGCGGGTCAGACCGATGCCCTGCTCGAAAGCCGTCAGCGAGTCTTCCAGCGACAATTCGCCGTTCTCCAGTCGCTCCACCAGCGTTTGCAGGTCAGCGAGAGATTGTTCGAAATCCAGTGCAGCTTTTTTGCGGGCCATGGCGGCTATTTCCGGTTGACGTTAAACCGGCGCGACACTAGCAGACATGGGGGTTATGGGCAAATGAGCGGGTGTCTGAGGCCTGTTCTGTGACGAGGGGGCTGTCCTGATTCCAATCAGTCCAGGATTTGCACAATCCCTGTGGGAGCGGGCTTGCCCGCGATAGCGGTAGATCAGTCACTATCAATGTTGAATGTTAAACCGTCATCGCGGGCAAGCCCGCTCCCACAGGTGCGGGTTTCAACAGGTCATTGTGTTGAGTCTTCGCGATAACGGATCTGGTATCGAGTATTGCGCCCACCGCCTGGCAGACGCTTCAAATAGCCTTTTTCCAACAGTTCGCTCAGATGACGAGTGGCAGTCGCTTTGGATACGTTCGCCACAGCCTGATACTGCGCCGCACTGATGCCATTCTCGAAACCGCGTTCCCCGCCATCCAGCAAGCGATTCAGCACTTTGGTCTGCTCCGCCGTTAACGAGGACTCCCGATGCGCCTGCCAGAAGCGCGCCTTGCCCAGCACCGATTCGATCCGCGCCATGGCCTGTTGCAGGCTGCGTAGCAATGTTTGCAGGAACCACTCCAGCCAGAGCGTGATATCCGTCGTCGCTTTCTGACTGTTTTCCAGCACCCGGTAATAACCAGTGCGATCTTCAAGAATGCTCGCCGACATCGCATAAAAACGGATGGCCTGTGCCTCGCCCTGAGCCAGCGCCAGATTGGCGAGGGTTCGTGTCAGGCGACCATTGCCGTCATCGAAAGGGTGCAGGGTGACGAACCAGAAGTGCGCTATGCCGGCCCGCAGCAATGGATCGAGCTCTTCCTGTCGTTGGCTGGTTTCAAACCAGGCAAGGAAATTCTCGAGTTGTTGCTCAAGGCCAAGTCGGGGCGGAGCTTCGAAGTGAACGGTCGGTTTGTCGAGGCGCCCGGAAACTACCTGCATCGGCTCATCTCCGCGCAATGCACCGACATGGATTGAGCGGGCAGCGAAATCCGTTTCCTGATCCGGAAACAGCCATTCATGCCATTCCAGCAATCGCTCCAACGTCAGCGGTTTCGCAAAGTGCTGTGTGGCATCGAGCATCAACTGCGCCAGTCCTTCGCTGCGCTGGCTGACGTGATCGCCATCGACCTGCTCCAGACCCAGGCGCCGCGCCAGCGAAGAGCGGACCGATCCCACATTGAGCTGCTCACCCTCGATTGCCGAAGACGTCACGATGTTCTGCAACAACGCATCCAGTTCGCTCTGCGCACTGAACGAGCTACCCACGGAACTGGCCATGCCCATCAGCTGACCTTGGGCCTGCACGCACTCGCGCAGCAGAGGCGTCAGTCGCTCGGCTTGCCAGTTGAAATTCGGCCAGTCGGGCTGTTGCCAGATCCAGTGAGGTGCCATGAATTCAGGTGCTCCGAGGTCAATGAGCCGAATAATAGTCTATTCGGCTCATTTCGTGAGCCGAATAGCCTCTCTATTCGGCTCACGTCCAAAAAACACCGTGATTCCTGCCGCAAATATAGATGTATCCGATTGTTAAAAAACCGCCAAATAGCTAACCTTCGCGCCTTCTACGACCCAATAGTCACGGGTCTATCTGACGAAACACAGTTTTTGGATCTGTAACGCGCCGAGGATCGGGTGCAAGGTTTCGTTATGCATGGCAGGAGGCGTCACATGCGTTCATTTCTTCTGGTGCTGATGGGGCTGGTCTGCGCGACCGCTGCCTGGGCCGAGCCGACGGCTGAGTTGTCGGAGCCGGTCGGCGGCTGGCGCTTCAACGGCCTGCTCGATCGCAGTGAATACCCGCAAGTCGCCTATCCGACGCCGCCCATCGACCGGGGTGTGCAGCGCAATCGCACGATGATCCAGGGCCAGCTCAAGGCCATTGGCACGCAACGCGGGCCTCATACGCTGGCCGTCAACGGTAACCCTCTGAATCTGTACACCGATGACCAGGGGCGTTTCGCCCGGCCGTATGCGTTCGGTGCCGGCTCCAACAGCGTTGAAGTGCGTAGCGCCGAAGGCAAATCACTCAAGCGCGTTCAATTCTATGAAGCCAACAACCTGCGCACCCCGGCGCGGATTCGTGTGGTGTTGGGCTGGGATGACCCGAAAGCCGAACTCGATCTGCACATCGTGACCCCCGACGGCCAGCACGCGTTCTGGGCGCGCCCGGCGATGAGCAATGGCGGCGGGCTGGATCCGGACGGCGTCGATGGCCCCGGCCCGGAAATGTTCACCATGACCGCGCCGATGCATGGCACCTATCTGGTTTACGTGAACTATTGGGGCAACTTCGGCAGCGGCGGCTATAACTTCGATGAGACCAGCAACCAGAACGAGGTGATCACCTCGCAGATCAACCTGGTGCTCAACGAAAACACTGTCGACGAAAAACGCGAGACCTTCATCGTGCCCCTGCGGGCCATCGGTGACCTGCTGCTGGTCAAGACTTTCAACTATTAAGCATCCCGCTCCACGGATGACATCGGGTTTTGTGAACATGAGCGATAACACTGTTTCTCCGGCCGCCGAAACGCCAGCTGCCAAAACTCCTCGCCGCTGGCCGACGCTGCTGGTCGGGCTGGTCCTGGTGGCCGGCGTCGCGGCCGGATTGGGCTGGTTCATGCACAAACCCAAGACGCCACCGGCAGCGTTGGCCAGCGACAAACTGGGCATGAGCCGCCCGGACGGTCTGCTCGAAACCCATTCCCTGAGCCAATTGCCCAAGGACTTGCTGGCGGTGCCGTTCCTCAAGGAAACCCTGACTGAAGATTTCGTCTTCTATTACGAAGCCCATGCCGATCGCCTCGGCTTGATCGGCAGTCTGCGGCGAATCATTTATGAGCATGATCTGAAGTTGCAGGACAGTTTGATCGAGCAGCTCTTCGATCAACCGGCGGATGTGGCGTTGTGGCGTGGGGCGGACGGTCGTCTCAAAGACTTCTTGTTGGTGATGGATCGCGGGGGGCTGGCCAAGGTGCTGGAGCCGCTGACGAAAGTGGCGCTGGATGATTCGCAGCTGTCCGCCGTCGCCACAGTGAAAGTCGGCGCCGATGACGTGACTCTCTATCAACTGACCTATAACAACAGCAAGGCGCTGCTGTTCGCTTCCCATGGCGACAAACTGGTGGTGCTGTCCAACCCGACCAAACTCTACGATCCAGAAGGCGGAGCTTCGGAAGAACCGGGCAGCGTTTCGACCCAGTCCATCGCCGCGTTGCTCAACGGCGACAAACTGTTCCCCGAAGCCTTCGGCCTGCCACCGCGCGCGCCCGAGGTGAAACAACGCCTGTCGGTCAACGCCAGCGTCCTGGCCATGGGTTACCAGCGTTTCATCCCGAATTTCGCCGGCCTGCGCTTCGACATGGACGACAAGGGCTGGCATAGCTTCCTCGCCATGGACGAACTGGACAACCAGCCGGACTTCGATTTCAAACCGATCTGGCAAGCCATGCCGATGGGCGCCAGCGCCTGCGTGGCCTTGCCGCTCGCCGCCGAACAGCAGAAACCGCTGCTGGTGAAACTCGGCGCCGAAGAATCCGTGGCCCAGGCGCTGACCGAACACATGGCCGGCGCCGCCGGGCTGTGCTGGTACGCCGATTCGCGGTTGTACACGCCGTTGCTGGTGGCCAGCCTGAATGATGATGACAGCGCCAAACTCGACGGTGACCTGGGCAACCTGTTCAGCTCGATGGTCGGCGCCTATGAAGGCAACGTCGAAGAACACGCGTTCCCGGTGGTCGAGAAACAGGAAGGCCAAAGCCATCAGTGGCAGCGCCAGGTCAGCTCCAACTTCGGTCCCTACAAAGCCAAGGACGCCGAGAACCCGGACGCAATCACCGGCAAGGCGTTCATGAAAGTCAGCTTGGCGCGTCACGGTTCGACGTTGCTGTTCTCCCTCGACGACAAGCTCGTGGACAAGGCCCTCGGCACTCTCGACAAACGCTTCCCGCCGATGGCCGACGTGGTGCCGAAAGACCTGCTGATGCCGGTCTACTTCGGCCCGGAATCCATGGCGCAACTGATGCAACAGGAAACCCTCGACAGCCTGCCACAGGACATGGAGCCGGTGTTCTACAACGCCGCGCAAACCTACCTGATCCCGAAACTGCGCAAGCTCGGCGGTTATGGCAAATACGCCCTGACCTTGCCGGAAGGCAGCGAACCCAACGGCCACTGGCAGTGGCTGCCGCTGGAATGGAAAGCCCTGTGACAGCACTTATCCGAGGCCTCGGCCTGCTGGCGTTGCTACTGGGCACCCGAGCCTTTGCCACTGAGGCGCCGCCGCTGGACGTGCAGCAATCCCAGGTATTCCGCGCCTGGTTCGTGCGCATCGCCCAGGAACAACTGTCCCAAGGCCCGAGCCCGCGCTGGTATCAGCAGGACTGCGCCGGCCTGGTCCGTTTCGCCGCCAACGAAGCGCTGAAAGTCCACGACGACAAATGGCTGCGCAGCAATGGCCTGTCCAACCGATATCTGCCGCCAGAGCTGCAACTGAGCGAGGCCCAACGCGGCCTCGCCCAGCAATGGCAGCAGGGCGGCGGCAAAGTCGGGCCGTACGTCAACGCAATCAAACTGATTCAGTTCAACAGCCATCTGGTCGGCCGCGATCTGGCGCAAGCCCGGCCCGGCGACCTGATGTTTTTCGATCAGGGCGACGACCAGCACCTGATGATCTGGATGGGCCGCTACATCGCCTATCACACCGGCACCACCACCCCGACTGACAACGGCATGCGCTCCGCAAGCCTGCAGCAACTCATGACATGGAAGGACACCCGATGGATACCCGACGCAGCCAACCCCAACTTCATCGGCGTCTATCGACTGAACTTTCTCTCCCAATGATCGGTGCCCGCATGTCGCGTTTCCTGCCTCTGCTGTTGGTTTTGGTGCTGCCGTTTTCGGCGGTCAACGCCGAAGACACCGTCGAGCCGAGCGGCTACACGCCGGTGGCCGGTGAAAGCTTTTTCCTGCTGGCCGACAGCAGTTTCGCCGCCGACGAACAGGCGATGGTCCGCCTCGAAGCGCCGGGCCGCGATTACCGTCGGTTCCGCATGGAGCCTTACGGCGGCGCCGACATTCGCGTGTACCGCATCGACAAACCACTGGATTTCCTCAAGCGCCAGAAGAACCTGCACCGGGTGGTCAGCGACGGCCAGTTCAAGGGCGAAGGCTTGTCGAATACGCTCGCGTACCTGTGGGACAACTGGTACCGCAAATCCCGTCGGGTGATGCAGCGGGCGTTTTCCTACGAGTCCCGCAAACAAGTCACCGAGGAAGTGCCGGAACTGAAGATGGGCAGCGCGATTGCTGCACCAACGCCTTACGACGCTCAGCCGCAATTCGCGCTGATTCCGGGCCTGCCGGTGGTCAGCCAGTTCCGTTATCCGCTGTGGCAAGCCAAACCGATCCAGCCGCCTACCGGTGTGAATCTGGCCGGTTCGTCGAGCGAGTTCGTCAGCGTCGCACCGGGTAACGTGTACATCCCGTTGGGCAACCTGAAACCGGGCCTGTATCTGGTGGAAGCGCTGATCGGCAAGTACCGCGCCACCACCATGGTCTTCGTTTCCAACACTGTGGCCGTGAGCAAGATTGCCGGTGATGAGTTGGTGGTCTGGGCTGCGCGCAAGCACGAAGGCAGTTCGGTGCCGAAGGTCAATGTGCTGTGGACCGATGGCCTGGGTGTAATGAGCAGCGGCGCCACCGATGCCGATGGTTTGTTGCGCCTGAAACACGTCAGCCCGGAGCGTTCGTTCGTGATTGGCGAGGACGAAGAGGGCGGGGTGTTTGTCTCCGAAAACTTCTATTACGACAGCGAAATCTACGACACCAAACTCTACGCCTTCACCGACCGGCCGCTGTATCGGCCGGGGGATTGGGTGTCGCTGAAAATCGTCGGTCGCGAGTTCAAGAACGCCCGGGATTCCGTGGCGCCGACCGCTGCCGACGTCAACGTGACGGTACTCGATGCCACCGGCACAGCGCTGCAATCGCTGGCGCTGAAGCTGGATTCCAAGGCCGGCACCCAAGGCCGATTCCAGTTGCCGGACAACGCCGTGGCCGGCGGTTATGAGCTGCGTTTTAGCTACAAGGACCAGGCCTACAGCAGCGCCTTCCGCGTTGCCGAATACATCAAGCCGCACTTCGAAATCTCGCTGAACCTGGCCAAGCAGGATTACCGCACCGGCGAACCGGTCAAGGGCAACCTGGTGCTGCTGTACCCGGACGGCAAACCGGTGGCCGATGCCAAGCTGACCCTGAGCCTGCGCGCCCAGCAATTGTCGATGGTCGATAACGAGCTGCAATACCTCGGTCAGTTCCCGGTGGAGCTGACCAGTACCGAACTGACCACCGACAGCAAAGGCAACGCGACCCTCGACCTGCCGGCCGCCGAAAAACCGAGCCGTTACATGCTCACCGTGTTTGCCAGCGATGGCGCGGCGTATCGGGTCAAGACCACCAAGGAAATCCTCATCGACCGTGGTGCCGCGAGTTTCCGCTTGAGCGCGCCGCAGCGCTTCAGTGCCGTGGGCGACAAGGTTGCGTTCAGCTATTTGAATGAGGGTGGCAGCGAGCAGGCCAAAGCCGTCATGCCGGGCAGCTACAGTTGGGTGCGCCTTGAAGACCAGAGCACTGGCGAAGGCAAACTCGCCGCGACGGATAAAAGCTTCACCTTGGCCTTCGACCGTCCAGGCACCTACAACCTGACGTTGAAGGATGACCATGGCCGCGTCGTCGGCGCCACCGGCCATTCGGTGACTGGCGATGGCGTCAAAGCCGTGCCCGGCACCGTGGAAATCGTCCTCGACAAACCCGAGTACAAGGCGGGCGACGAAGCCCTGGCGTTGATCACTTTCCCTGAGCCGGTCAGCGATGCGCTGCTGTCCCTTGAGCGGGACAAAGTCGAGGCCACGGCGTTGCTGTCCAAGGGCGGCGACTGGCTGAAGATGGAAAAACTCAGCGACACCCAATACCGCGCGCGCATCCCGGTGAAGGACACCTTCGCGCCGAACCTGACGTTCTCGGTGCTGTACACCAAGGGCGGTCAATACAGTTTCCAGAACGCTGGCATCAAGGTGATTGCGCCGCAAATCGACGTGGCCATCGTCACGGACAAAGAGGCGTATCAGCCGGGCGATACCGTGTCGGTGGACCTGACCACCCAGTTCGCCGGCAAGCCGATTCCGGCACACCTGACGGTCAGCGTGGTCGATGAAATGGTCTACGCGCTGCAACCGGAAGTCGCGCCAACCATCGACCAATTCTTCTACCACCCGCGCCGTAACAATGTGCGCACCAGCGCCAGTCTGTCGTTCATCAGCTACGACGTTGCGTTGCCAGGCAGCCCCGGTGCACCGGGCAAAGCCAATCGCAGCGAGCGGGGCGTGAAAGTGCTGGAGCGGCCCCGTCGTGAAGACGTCGACACCGCCGCGTGGGAACCGGAGTTGATCACCGACGCCAACGGCAAAACCCGCTTCACCTTCAAGATGCCGGACTCGCTGACCCGCTGGCGCATCACTGCCCGCGCCATCGCCGATGACGGCCAGGTCGGGCAGAAGAAGCAATTCCTGCGCTCGGAGAAACCGCTGTACCTGAAATGGAGCGGCCCGACTCACTTCCGCAATGGCGACAAACCGGAGCTCGGTGTGTTCGCCTTCAGTCAGGCAGAAAAACCGGTCAAGGCCGAGTTGGTGATCCATTACGGCGGCGCCGAACAGCGCGTGCCGGTGACCCTGAACAATGGCATCAACTACATCGCGCTGCCGGCGTTTGCGTTGACCTCCGGCGAGTGGAGCGCCGAACTGGTGCAGGACGGCAAAACCGCCGACGCCCTGGCCGTGCGCCTGACTGCAACCGGCGAAGGCTGGCAGGTCACGCAAAGCCAAAGCCTGGACGTGGTCAGCGGCGACACACCGCTGACCTTGCCGGCGGACGCGACGGATATTCGCCTGCGTCTGGATGACAGTCCGCAAGCGCTGTTCCGTTCGGCGCTCGATGATCTGCTGAGCTATCCGTATGGCGGTGTCGAGCAGACAGCAAGTCGTTTGCTGCCATTGAGCATTGCGTACCCGACCTTGTCGTCGAACCCGCAGATCCGCGATCGCTTGCGCCTGATCATGCAAAACAGCCGTCTGCGCCTGGTGCAAATGGCCGGGCCTTCCGCGAGCTTCACCTGGTGGGGCATGGACGGTGAGCCGGATGCGTTCCTCACTGCCTACGCCTATTACGCCGACTGGCACGCCAGCAAAGCACTTGAACTGAGCCTGCCGCCGGAGCATTGGCAGCGGGTGCTGGAGGTGTATTCCAAGCAGGCGAAAAACACGCCGCTGTTGCAGCGGGCGCTGATTCTGTCGTTCGCCAAGCAGATGCAATTGCCGGTCAACACGTTGCTCAGTGGCTTGATGGATGACCTGGCAAAAGCAGGCGAGGGCAATGCTGCGAACCTGATGGAAGATGGCGAGGACAGCCTTGTCATGAGCGATCCTGATTCGGCGCTTGGCTTGGCGGCTGCTCGTGCGCTGACTGCCTCGTTGGCGAAGCAATCGAAGGTGACTCTGCCGGACGCATTCAGTCGTCAACTGCCGGATGCGCAACAACGGCTGGCGGTCAGTTCTCAACCGTTTGCCGAAGCCTTGAACCTGTCGCTGCAACCCTTCGATCAGGCTCACGCGCAAGCGTTGTTGCAACGTTTACTGCCGCAGCAATCGACCCTGGAACGCGCTCTGGCGCTGACCTGGTTGCAACGCAGCATCGAGCAGGCATCACCCACCATCGCACTGGCCCCGGGTGAAGGCTGGAAAAAACAACACGGTGATACCGGTGAGATGTACTGGACGTGGCAGGGTGCTTCGCCGGTACCGGCCGTGTTGTCGCTGACCGGGACGCAAGAACGTCCGTTGCGCGCCGCGTTGAGCTTCCAGACCATGCAACCGCCGGTTGAGCCGATGGCGGTGACCATCACCCGTCGCCTGTCGCGTCTGGTGCCGGGCGACGAAGCCTTCACCTTCAAGCTGGAAGCGATAGGCAGCAAGCCTTTGTCCAGCGACAGCCTGTACCTGGACGAAGTGATCATCACCAGCAAAGCCGCCAAACCGCTGCGCTACGGCATGCTCGAAGTGCCGCTGCCGCCGGGCGCGGATGTCGAGCGCACCACGTGGGGCATCAAGTTGATGGGCAAGGCCGGCACCGAGCCGACCGCACTGGAGAAAGCGCGTTTCGAACCGGGCCAGATGGCTTACGCGATTCCGGTCGATGCCTTGAGCGGCGAACTGCGCCTGCGTCATTTGGTGCGCTTCTCACAGAAAGGCCAATTCAACCTGCCGCCGGTGCGTTTCACTCAGGTCTACGCGCCGCAGCATCAAGCCCAGGAACAGAAACCGGCCCTCGGCCAGGTCACGGTCAACTGACATGCCCCGAGCGCTGCTCTGGTGGCTGCTGTGTTTGATCCCTGCGCTGGCGACAGCGCAGGAGGAGCCGCTGCGTCTGGGCTTCAAGGGTGAATTGATTTCGTTGAGCCGGACTCAGGTGATTTCACGCGAGCCATTGCCCAGTGATTTGCAGGCGCCGTTGGGCAGTTTGTGGAAGTTGTTTGTGTACGGCTGGTTGGTGGATACCGGCGCCCGTGAGCCAGCGTATGAGTGTCGCGGGCAATCGAAAGAGGAAGTTTATTGCTGCACCGCGGGCGGCAAGATTGAGCGCGATCAGGCGTTGGTGAAATCGTGTGGCTTGTACTTCGAGCCTGCACGATTGGGTATTTCTGATGCAGGCTGGCGGGAATATTGGCAGGCTCGGCAGGCGCCGGAATGGTTGCTGAACCTGCCTTCGTTACAGCCTTCTACGCGAGTTTCCGTGGCTGAATTGCTGAAAGTGCTGGCCGTGATGCCGGCGCAGGATCAGGCGCGGCGGGTGTTGCTCGATGTGGTGCTAAGCGCCTCTGACGGCAATGTCGTCGGCGAACTCGGTGGCCGATTGCGGGTGAAAACCTGGAGCTGGTTGGGCGATCAGGACCCTTCGTCGCGTCAGGGTGGGTTTGCGGGTTGGATGGCGGACGGCACGCCGATCTGGGCGGGTGGGCGCGGGACCAGTCAGATGGTGCTTCGTCATTACGGTGCTGCGTTGGCTTCGGTGTTGCCGGCGGATTGGCCTTTGGATGCGGGACGTTGCGTCGAAGTCGGTCTGTTTTCCCGTTATCCGATCGGGCGTGTTCTTGCGGGGGATCGGGTTGTTTCTTCCGGGCCTCTGCAGGGCGACTATCGCGTCGAATTCGCCAATGGCAATCAGCTGGATATCCACAGCGATGGCGAACTGTTTCTGCTTAAGGACAAACTCGTCGCTCGACTCGACCGTGAAGAATACGTCGCCCGCGTCCTGCAAAGGGAAGCCAAACCCGAACCCGTTGAAGCCGCCAAAGCCCTGGCCATCGCGATAAGAACCTACCTGCTGCAAAACGCCACCCGCCACGGCGACTGCCTGAGCATCGACGACAGCAGCAGTCGCCAACGCGTCGCCCCACGCCCGGCCACCGCTGAATCACGCCACATTGCCGCCTGGACCAGCGACCTCGTCCTCGCCGGCAGCACCGTCACCTACCACTCCGACCAACCCGGCCCGGACAAACTCTCCTGGCAGCACGCCGTCGAACAAGCCAACGCCGGCCAGCGCTACGACGCCATCCTGTTGCACGCCTACCCGCGCGCCAGCCTCAGCCGCTGGGACAGCCCCGTCGCCTCCTGCGAAGCACTGCCCGCCGCGCAAGACTGGCTTCAAAAGCAACGCCGCGGCTGGCGCACGCGGTTGGAAAGCGAAGTCGGCTACAACGACGTCAGCACCATCGCCGTCTGCCGCCTGGCCTTCGGGCGCCCCTACGTCGACCGCGAACGTCAACGCCTCTATGTGCGCGGCGTGCTGTCACTGCAAGACCGCCTCGACCTGACCCATGAATACCTGCACCTGGCCTTCGAAGCACACCCCAACGGCCAGGATGAAACCTACATCGAAGGGCTCGCCCGACATCTCTTGCTGGAATAGGCCATGAAACTCCGTTATCCACAGGTCTTCCTGTTCCTTTGTTCTTTTTGTGTACTGCCGACGGTTTTTGCGGCTGAGAGCGGCGTGAAACTCGATACGCCCGTTGGCGGCTGGCGCACCGGCGCGGCCGAGGGGGAGGGTGAAAACTTCCGTCAGACGGTCAACTATCCAGCCTCCTCGGTGAATACCCCGCTGGGGCAGGCCAACACTGCGCGCATCACCGGGCAGATCAAAGCCGCGCCCAAGTCCGGCGAACCTGGGCGGTTGATCGTCAACGGCGTCAGCATGCCGCTGAAGATTGATCCGGCCGGGCGTTTTGATCGACCGTTCTCGTTTCCCAATGGCAGCAACAGCGTTGAAGTTCGTAGCCCTGATGGACAGCAACGGTCTCGGACGCAGTTTCTTAATGTCAGTGGTGGGGCTACGCCGGCCAAGTTGCGGGTGCTGCTGGCCTGGGACAGCGATGGCACGGATCTGGATCTGCACCTCATCACGCCTGACGGTGCGCACATTTGGTATGGCGATCGGGTTGCACCGAATGGTGCGGCGCTGGATGTGGACGTGACGACGGGGTATGGGCCGGAGATTTTTGCCATGCCGGCGCCGATCAAGGGGCAGTATCTGGTGTATGTGAATTACTTCGGGGGCGGGTATCGCAGTGATGAGGAAGGGCAGGAGGAGGCGGTTCAAGCGCTGACGACGGCGCAGGTGACGGTGATTACGGAGGAAGGGACGCCTAACGAGAAGATGGAGACTTTTCTGGTGCCGATGCGGGCGGTGGGGGAGTTGACGTTGGTGAAGGGGTTTAGTTATCCGTGAGGAATTGTGCAGCAGGTTGCTGCACTATTTACTTTTTCCAGGCATTAAAAAGCCGGCTTGTGGCCGGCTTCTCGGGGACTGGCTTGGTTCATTTTTGGTAAACCTCGCCAGCCTTCAAAACGTACACCCGGATCTTGCGTCCGGCTGTGGGACTCGGCGAGAAAATCATCTGCCGTGTCGGTGCGATCAGAGCCGCGGGGCGGGGTGATGCGCAAATGTGGGGCGCAGCATACTGATTTTCTTGGGGGATTCCCAGTGTGGTGTGCGCCTTAGAGCTATCGGGGGCTCGGGATCAGGTAATCCATCCGATTTTTTGGGTGAATGTTCCATCGCTTTCGCGGGCAAGCCCGCTCCCACAGGGATTGTGGGATGCCTGTGGGATGTAAAAATGCCAGGGCGTTACAAAAACGGCACCGCCGGCCGCCGTTTGTTCAGGGTCGACCACCAGAATACCCACCCCAGCACCCTGATGTTCTGCTTATCAATCTGCTCGGCATTGAAGATTTCATCCGGGTGCTCTGCTTTGTTGTAACTGCGCAGCCGCAGGGCATTGCCCGGCATCCGGTGCAGGTATTTGATTCGCAGCATCCCGTCGTGCTCGATGGCGTAGATCTCCCCATCAATCACCTTGGTCAGTCCTCGGTCGATGGCGAGGGTGGAGCCGTCCTCAATGCGCTCGCCCATGCCGTTGCCGCTCATGTGCACGCAGAAGACATCCGTGTATTTGATTTCCAGGGAGTCGAGGTGGGTTTTGGGCAGGCGGATGAATTGGCCGGGGTCTTCGGCGACGTGGGTTTTACAGGACCCCGGGGTGATGGGGATTTCCTTGTAGAGGGGCAGTTCGACATCGGTCGGCTCGACCACCGTGTAGACGCCGCGAATGGCCTGGGCGTCGAAGGTGTTGCCGGACTCGTCGAGCAGGCGCAGATGTTTGGAGTCTTGTGGGCCTTCGCCGGTCTTGAGCCAGTCGCTGTTTACCGAGAGTAGTCTGGAGACCTCTTCCATGCGGTAGGCGGGCACACCGCGGGTGTACCAGTTATGGATATTTTGCGGCTCCGTGTCGAAGAAAGCGGCAAATCCTGTCGTCGTTATTTTCGCTTTTTCGAGGAGCGCTTTAAACCGTGGGCCGCTAGTGTTCTTTTTCATAAACACGAGTCTACGGCCGCTGGGCCGGGCTTTGAATAAACGAACCGTTCAAATTTCGAGGGAAATTTACGACCGGATGTAAGACGTATTTGGAACAAATTAAACAAGAAAAAACGTAGCGTTCTGAAACTAAACGCCCCGTTTAAAAGGCCCTTAATAGACGCCCACAAAAAACCCCGGATCAACCGGGGTTTTTTTCAAGTCGTCACAGGCGCGGGGCCAATGGCGTCTCAGCCTTTGTAGGCAGCAGCCGACTTGGTGATCGCTTCGCGAGCGGCATCTGCACCGGCCCAGCCTTCGATCTTCACCCATTTGCCTTTTTCGAGATCTTTGTAGTTCGCGAAGAAGTGCTCGATCTGCTGAATCAGCAGGGGTGGCAAGTCGGTGTATTCCTTTACGTCGACGTACAGCTGGGACAGCTTGTCGTGTGGGACTGCGATGACTTTGGCATCGCCGCCACCGTCGTCGGTCATGTTCAGGATGCCGACTGGACGAGCGCGGATCACCGAGCCTGGTGCAACCGGGTAAGGGGTCACGACCAGCACGTCGAGGGGGTCACCGTCGTCGGCCAGGGTGTTCGGGATGTAACCGTAGTTGGCCGGGTAGAACATCGGGGTGGCCATGAAACGGTCAACGAACAGGCAATCGCTGTCTTTGTCGATTTCGTATTTGATCGGCGCGTGGTTGGCCGGGATCTCGATCGCGACGTAGATGTCGTTCGGCAGGTCTTTGCCAGCCGGAATCTTGCTGTAGCTCATTGGGCGGTGCCCCCGTTAGTTGACCAAAAACACTTGGCCGGATTGACCAAAAAGTGGCGGCGATTATAGGCATATTCCGCCGTTGATGCTACGGACCAAGGGTCGTAGAGACCTTAGTCGTGTGCCTGATAGACCGGGTTCTCGGCCAGAAGTTGCCGCAGCCGGGCCAGCGGGTCCTGGCGGTAAAACAGCTTCAGTTGCTCATAGACCTGTGGATACGCCTCGTGCAGCAAATCCGGGGCGCTGAAGAAGTATTCGCTGGTGACGGCGAAGAATTCGGCGGGATTTTCTGCTGCATACGGATCGATGGCTGTTTCGGCGTCTGGATTACGGTCAAGGTGCCGATTGAGGTCGTCGTAGGCGTGCTGCATGACCTTGGCCCACTCGCTGACCCGCATGTCGGGGTGCAGCGGCGGCAAGCCGTTGGCGTCGCCGTTGAGCATGTCGAGTTTGTGTGCGAGCTCGTGAATCACCAGGTTGTAGCCTTCCCAGCCACCGCTGGCCATTACGCCGGGCCAGGCGAGGATGATCGGGCCTTGCTGCCAGGCTTCGCCGCTGTGTTCGCCGTCCCACTCGTGTTCGACACCGCTGGCATCGCGATGCCGTTGGGGGCTGAGGAAGTCGTCGGGGTAGAGGACGATTTCGTGGAAACCCTGATACCAGTTCAGATCGCCCAGGTGCAGCAGTGGCAATTGCGCTTGAGCGGCGAGCAGCAGGCGTTGTTCCTGATGGAGTTCAACGCCGGGCAGGGCGGTCAGGTGTTTATCTTCCAGGAACAGCACGCTGGCTTCACGCAGCCACCGGTCTTCGGCGGCGCTGAGACCATCGAGAAAACTCAAGTGATGGCGCACCCGCTGCCACACGTCGTCGGCAATCGGGTGTCTGGCCAGGATGCGCCGGCGACGCCAGGCGCTCAGGGACCACATCGCCAGTCAGTGCGATTGGGTTTTGGACGCGGCGTTGCCGAAACGGCTGCGGACCACGCCGATGATCATCGGTACCAGCGACAGCAGGATGATGCCCACCACCAGCAGCGAAAGGTTTTTCTTGATGAACGGCACGTTGCCGAAGAAGTAACCCAAAGTCACCAGGCCGCCGACCCACAGAATGGTGCCGAGGACACTGAAGGCGAAGAAACGCGGGTAAGGCATTTTGGCAACGCCGGCGACGAACGGTGCAAAGGTACGGATGATCGGCAGGAAGCGGGCCAGGGTTACGGTCTTGCCTCCGTGCTTGTCATAGAAGTCGTGGGTCTGTTGCAGGTAGTCGCGGCGGAAGATTTTCGAGTTCGGGTTGCTGAACAAGCGTTCGCCCGCTGTTCGGCCGATGACGTAGTTGGTGCTGTCACCGAGGATCGCTGCCAGCATCAGCAAACCGCCCAGCAGCACCGGGTCCATGCCACCGCCGGCGGCAACCGCGCCCGCGATGAACAGCAGGGAGTCGCCCGGCAGGAAGGGCATCACCACCAGACCGGTTTCGCAGAAGATCACCAGAAACAGGATGGCGTAGATCCACGGCCCGTAGTTGTTCACCAGCAAATCGAGGTAAACATCGAGATGCAGGATAAGGTCGATCGGGTTGAAATCCATGGAGGGGCACCTGTGGTGACGGCCAGACTCAGCAGGCCTGTGCGGATGACTTCGCGAAAGCCTACAGACGAGTGTAGTTTTTCTTACAAGCCGAAAAGGCCGGCATTATACGGGCTGATTGGTGAAGCGCGCGTCGAGATTGTAGCGGGGGATGTCGATGAGGCGACGGGAAGTCGAGTGACAATAAATAACCCTTTCAGTGAGAAGGGAGCGTGCTCCCTCCCCACAGACGTCAGGATCAGAGCTCGTCGCTGATCGGCAACACGTAGTTCTTGAACTCGGTGTCTTCCTTGAACCCGATGGATTCGTAGGTTTTCTGCGCCACTTCGTTATTGCTGCTGGTGGAAACGCGCATGCGCACGGCATTGGTTTCCTTGGCCATTTTCTTCGCCGTGCGGATGAGGTTGTCGGCCACCAGCTGGCGGCGGGCGTCTTCGGCGACGTAGATGTCGTTTAGGATCCACACGCGTTTGAGCGAAAGGGATGAAAAGCTCGGGTACAACTGACAGAAACCCATCAGTTTGTCGTCGCCATCGGCCAGCGCCAGGTAAATCACCGATTCCTTGCGTCGCAGACGTTTTTCAAGGAACGCCCGGGAGGAGTCTGGATAGGCCAGTGAGCCATAAAACTCGCGATATTTGACGAACAACGGGGTCAGCAGGTCCAGGTGTTCGAGGGTCGCTTGAATAATCCGCATCGATAGGTCTCGTCTTCAAGTGGCTGTCTTCACGTGCTCTGACGGCGAACGGTTCTTCACTCGGGCAGCCGTGCATCGATCCTGCCTGAAACCGGAATAGAAACGCAATGCGGAAACGGTTCAGGCATTCGGCGGGCTCAGTAGGAAATTACCTTTCATGTCCGCACCGGCGTCCGACTCCAGCGTCTGAACCTGCGCCTCGTCCTTCAGATTGACCCCCGACAACTGCCGGCGGCACGCCTCGCGCATCAGGTACAGCAAGCGGTGTGCGGCCATTCCGTAGCTCAAGCCCTCGAGCCGGACATTGGAGATGCAGTTGCGGTAGGCATCCGTCAGTCCGACCTTTGGATTGTAGGTGAAATATAACCCCAGGCTGTCCGGCGAACTGAGGCCAGGGCGTTCACCGATCAGGATCACCACCATTTTTGCGCCGAGCAGTTCGCCAATCTCGTCAGCCACCGCGACCCGGCCTTGCTCCACCAGCACCACCGGTGAAACGGACCAGCCTTCAGCCTCGATTTGCTCTTGCATCCGCGCCAGAAACGGCAAGGTATGGCGATGAACGGCCAGCGCCGACAAGCCATCGGCGACCACGATCACCAAATCCACACCGCCAGGGTTCGCCTGCGCGTATTCGCGCAGGGTCTGGGCCGACTCATCACTCAACTTTCGCCCCAGATCAGGGCGCTGCAAGTAACTGTCCCGGTTCGTGGCGGCGCTGTGCAGCAGCACACTCTCGCGCCCGGCCTCGGCCAGTTGCGAGCGGAGCCCAGCATGGTCGAACGGCAAGTGCACGGCGTCCCGGGCTTGTGCGTGGGCGTACTGGAAATCCAGCTGCGCGCTGGTCGGCATGCTGGTGCCGGTGCGGCCCAGGGCAATCCGCGCCGGGGTCAGGCGGCGCAGCTCCAGTAGCGGATTCTCTGGATCAACAGGTGGCTTATCCATTTCAACACTCATCCCAGTTGCGCCATCGCTTGGCGGAAGGCTGGCGGCAGGCTGTCGCCGAAGTGAATCTTGCCGTCCGCCTGGGTCAGGATGCCCATTTTCGCCAGCCATTGTTCGTACTCCGGCGCCGGTTTCAGACCCAGGGTCTGGCGGGCGTAAAGGGCGTCGTGGAACGAGGTGGTCTGGTAGTTGAGCATGATGTCATCGGAGCCGGGGATGCCCATGATGAAGTTGATCCCGGCCACGCCCAGCAAGGTCAGCAGGGTGTCCATATCGTCCTGATCGGCTTCGGCGTGGTTGGTGTAACAGATGTCGCAGCCCATCGGTACGCCCAGCAGCTTGCCGCAGAAGTGATCTTCGAGGCCGGCGCGGATGATCTGTTTGCCGTTATAGAGGTATTCCGGGCCGATGAATCCTACAACGGTGTTGACCAGGAACGGCTTGAAATGGCGCGCCACGGCGTAGGCACGGGTTTCGCAGGTCTGTTGATCGATGCCGTGGTGGGCGTTGGCTGACAGGGCACTGCCTTGGCCAGTCTCGAAATACATCAGGTTCTGGCCCAGGGTGCCGCGATTCAGGCTCAGTCCGGCGTCGTAACCTTCCTGCAGGACATTCAGGTTGATGCCGAAACTGGCGTTGGCTGCTTCGGTGCCGGCGATCGACTGGAACACCAGGTCCAGCGGAACCCCGCGATTGATCGCCTCGATGGAGGTGGTGACGTGGGTCAGCACACAGGCCTGGGTCGGGATTTCGTAGCGCTGAATGATTGCGTCGAGCATTTCCAGCATGGCGCAGATCGACGCGATGCTATCGGTGGCCGGGTTGATGCCGATCATCGCGTCCCCGTTTCCATACAGCAGGCCGTCGAGAATGCTCGCCGCAATGCCGGCCGGTTCGTCGGTGGGGTGGTTGGGTTGCAGGCGTGTGGATAACCGCCCGCGCAAGCCCATCGTGCCGCGGAATCTCGTGACCACGCGTATTTTCTGCGCCACCAGCACCAGATCCTGCACGCGCATGATTTTTGAGACCGCGGCGACCATCTCCGGGGTCAGCCCGGGCGCCAGGGCGCGCAGGCTCTGTTCGTTGGCCGCATCGCTGAGCAGCCAGTCGCGGAAGCCGCCGACGGTGAGGTGGCTGACGGTGGTGAACGCGTGTTTGTCGTGCGTGTCGATGATCAGTCGGGTGACTTCATCGGCTTCGTAAGGAATCAATACTTCCTGCAGGAAGTGGGTCAGGGGGATGTCAGCCAAGGCCATTTGAGCGGCCACACGCTCGCCATCGTTGAGGGCGGCGACGCCGGCCAGGAAGTCCCCGGAGCGCGCCGGACTGGCCTTGGCCATCACGTCCTTGAGGCTCGCGAAGCGGTAGGTCTGGGCGCCGACGGAATGGGCAAATGTGGCCATGGGACGGTGTCCTCCTGATGTGTAGAAGTCTTGATACCCTGACATTCCCCTGTGGGAGCCAGCAGGCTGGCTCCCACAGGGGAACTGCGTGCACTTCAATATGGCAGGCGCCGGGCAACAGGCCCGGCGCCGGTGCAACTCAGACGCCTTCGAGCATCGCATCCGCCGGCGCGTCGAAACGCTGTTTGGCGGTCAATTGGAAATACAGGTAACCAGCTGCCATGAAACCGAGGAACACGCACCCGATCAGCGTGTTGAACCACGCCATCGCCACCAGGCACACCACGGCCAGAAACAGCGCGATCCCCGGGACGATCGGATAGCCCGGCGCACGGAAACTACGTTCCAGGTTCGGCTCGGTTTTACGCAGTTTGAACAGGCTCAGCATACTGATGATGTACATCACGATGGCACCGAATACCGACATGGTGATCATCGCAGCCGTCAGGGTCATGCCTTGCAGGTTGACCAGACCATCGCTGTAGATCGCCGCGATGCCGATCACGCCGCCAGCGAGGATGGCGCGGTGCGGGGTCTGGAAACGCGAGAGCTTGGCCAGTGAGCGAGGCAGGTAACCGGCCCGGGCCAGGGCAAAGAACTGACGTGAATAGCCAAGGATGATCCCGTGGAAACTGGCCACCAGGCCGAACAGGCCGATCCACACCAGCATGTGCATCCAGCTGGAGTTGTTGCCGACCACCGCTTTCATTGCCTGAGGCAGCGGGTCGTTGATGTTAGACAGTTGGCGCCAGTCGCCGACACCGCCCGCCATCACCATCACGCCGATGGCCAGGAACACCAGGGTCAAAATGCCGCTGACATAAGCCCTGGGAATGGTGCGTTTCGGGTCCTTGGCTTCTTCAGCCGCCATCGCCGCGCCTTCAATGGCCAGGAAAAACCAGATCGCAAAGGGGATCGCCGCAAAGATGCCGGGGATCGAGCCCATGGTGAACTCGTTGGCGCCCGACCAGCCGTTAAGTGCGAAATTACTGAAGCTGAAACCCGGCGCAACGACGCCCATGAACACCAGCAATTCGGCGACTGCCAGCACGGTTACCACCAGTTCGAAGGTCGCGGCGATGCTGACGCCAAGAATGTTCAGGCCCATGAACACGAAATACGCGCCAACGGCCGCTAGCTTGGGATCAAGTTCCGGGTATTGCACGTTGAGATAGGCGCCGATGGCCATGGCGATGGCCGGGGGCGCAAAGACGAATTCGATCAGGGTGGCGATGCCGGCGATCAATCCGCCTTTCTCACCAAAGGCCCGCCGGCTGTAGGCAAACGGCCCGCCCGCGTGGGGAATGGCGGTGGTCAATTCGGTGAAACTGAAGATGAAACAGGTGTACATCGTCGCCACCATCAGTGCGGTGACGAGGAAACCCAGGGTGCCCGCGGTGCCCCAGCCGTAACTCCAGCCGAAGTACTCGCCTGAAATCACCAGGCCGACGGCAATGCCCCATAGATGCAGGGTGCCGAGTGTGGGTTTGAGCTGTGTGGAAGAAGTCATAAGTCCTCGCTGTCTTTTTTATTGTTTGATCTGTTGGACTTGCGGTACGACGTTTTCGTGTGGAGCGGGCACGCAAAGCCCGTGCCAGAGGGGCAGGGCGATGTTTTGATGTTGTCGTCAAGGGCGCCATCGCGGGCAAGCCCGCTCCCACAGGGTTTTGGGGTGGACCAATAGTTTGGGGATAACCCAAATCACTGTGGGAGCGGGCAAGCCCACGATGGCATTCTGAAGGGCGATACAGGAATCCCTGCATCGCCCCCGGTTTTTAGAAGAAGCCCAACGGATTGATGTCGTAGC
>NZ_LT607576.1:108428-111371 GCF_900095275.1 Pseudomonas sp. UMAB-40 | reverse complement strand
CCTTTGGAAACGGCGCCATCGAGCACATCGACTTGCTGGCCTTTGCTGGCCGTGCCGGTCAGCGTGATGCTGGTATCAACCGTGGGCTCGCCTTCGGCAATCTCATCCCCGTTGGAGTTGGTTGCAGCGATGATCGCAGGTTTCACATCTGCCACGGCCTTAATCGTATAAGTACGCAGCGGAAACGACACCGTTGTGGCCTCATTGGCCACCTTGTCGAAGCTCACTTTGAAAGCGATCGTAACCTCACTTCCATCCTTGAGTGTTTTCAACCACTCAATTGAGGCCCGGGTGACCAGACCGTCGACAGAGGCATGAGCGGCTCCTTGCCATATTGGCAGGGGCGCAGGCTGACCATTTTCCAGCGTACCGTCGTAACGGAGCCAAATTCGTTGTCCCGACAATTGCAAAGGCCATCGTGCAATACGCAACTGTTCGGTCCCGACCAGGCTAGTGACATCCAGTTCAGAGCCGTTCGCGCCATCGATCGCCGGGGTCGGCAGTGCGGTCGCAGGTATCGTCAGCACTGCCAAGGCCAGGATGTCCGAGGGCTTCGGCGTGTCGCCACGGATGACGGTATAGCTCACCGTCACCGGCTTGCCCAAAGCGAAGGCCACCACCGAGTTCGGAATCTCGATCTCCTTGATCCCCACCGTCCCCACCTCCACCGCCACGGTGGTGTGCGAGCCTTCTGCCGGCGTGCCCGCTGCGCCGGTCCAGGTCACGCTGATTTTGTCCGTGCCCAGCATGCCGGTGTAATGCGGTACGACGATGGTCAGGGTGTCCTTGGCCGCGACCGGGTCCAGGCTGGTGTTGTTCGGGGCCTGCTTCACCGTTGGCGGTTTCAGCTCCAGCTCCGCCTCCACCCTGACGGTGTAGGTCCGCAACGGAAACCTGACCATCGTGACGGCATCAGGCGTCTTGCCAAAGTTGACGCCAAACGTGAGGGTCACCGTCGAGCCGTCCTTGAGGGCTTTCAGCCACTCAATGGCCACTGCCGTGAACAGCCCATTAGTCGTTGCATGTGGCGCCCCTTCCCAGACCACCTTGTCCGTCGGATTACCCTCTTTATCAACCCCGTCATACCGCAGCCAGACACGGTGGTTGGGCACCTGAAGCAGCCACGCGGCAACCCTCAATTGAGCGGTGTCCGGCAGCTCGGCGACATTCAGGAACCCATCATCCGTCGCGCCATCGATTGTCAGCTTAGGTAACCGTGGGTCCTCATCCGCAATCCGATTGACCGTCACCACCAGCGGCAACGACTCGGCAAACTCCTGCCCACCACGAATCAGCTTCCAGGCCAACTGCGGCACCTTGCCGTGCCACAGACCGAGGAAAGTCGCATCCAGCGTGAAGACGGCGATGGTCTGATCCAGCGGCAACGTGGGAAATGCCGGCGAACCCGGCAACGGATTGAGCAGGACCAGTCGCGCCTGATCCCCCGGCAGCGATGCCGCAAAAGCGACCTGTACCGTCACACCTTGCGGGTAAGCGAGTGGATCGACCGGATTGGCGGCTGGGACTGGCGGATCCAGGGTAATCGGACTTTCACCGGTCACCTGCGCCATAGCGGTTGCCGAAGTGGCGATCACCGCACCACCCCGTTTCAGCGTATACACCACCGTCACCGCACTCCGGGCGATGACCTTGTCGTTCGGCACCTGAAGTATGCAAGGCTTCTTTTGCCCGAACGGATCAGCCTCCACCACGCCATTCACCGGCACCACGACATCCACCGGTTGCCCCGGTATTTTCGCCGTGTAGGTTGCTTCAATGGTATCGCCCGGCTGGAAACGGTGGTCGGTGGTGATGACAATCACCAGCAGCGGTCCACCGGCCAGCTTGTCCAGTTCGATCAGGGTGGAATCATCCCCTGGATAATCCTCCATCCTTTCGAGCAGGATCGGCGCGTTCAGGCGAGTGCCGGCCAGGTCTTCCTCCACCGTTTGCGACGCCGACCACACCGCGTCTGTGTCCGGCGTGTTGCCGAGCTGGTCGGTGACGGTGTAGGAAAAATCGAGCTTGCCACCTGGTCTTACCGCGTTTTCCAGGTAGGCACGGGTGACGGTAAAACACACGGTGATCGGGTTCGGCGAGCCCGGATTCGGTGGCTGTGGAGCCTCATCCGCGCGGACCTTGTGGGTCATGATCTCGCCGTTGCATTTCAAGGTGATCGTGTCGTGGGCTCGGCAGTACGGATAGGACACGCACACACTCGCGCTGACAAAATCAGCGCCTACGCCGTTGAGGATTTCGTCGGGCAGCAGCAATGCCAGCTCGGAATGGCCGTCGACCTCGGGTTTGGTGTCTTTCAGGCCGGGGCGGATCTTGTTGTAGAGCAGGGTCAGTTCAAGCGAGGTGCCGATGTTCTGACTGCCGCGCATGATCGTGTAAAAAAGCACGTTGAAACGGTCGGGATGCAAACGGCCCTTGGGGATGCGCAGCGTGGTGATGGCGTTTACATCGGTGATGATTTCACTGTCCAGGAACGTGGTGTCGCCCTCCAGCCACAGCTCAATCACATCGCCCGGATCGACGGTGCCCGACAACGGCGGATCCACCTGGACGGTCGCGCCCAAGCCATCGATGACCAGGTCATAGATCACCAGCGAGACGCCGATGTCCGCGCCTTCAACCGGTTGGGTAGCCCCCACTACTCGGGGGGGATACAGCGCGAGGATGGTGTTGTCGGGGGATTGGGCTGTGGTCATGATTGAGGCTCCGGCACGATGGAAGATGGCTGGAGTTATCAAATAGCGGAATGGTAATGGCGGCTACTGTCAGATCTGACAGTGGCGATGAGTGGTCATGAGGGTTTATGTGCGTTGATTTCATGCGTTGGATTTGGCAATCAATCAAAATCCACGTTAAAAACGCCAGATATTTAAAGGATTTTTACCCATGAGCTCGATCCTCGACCTGGAGATCTTCGTTCGCACC
>NZ_LT607576.1:0-108379 GCF_900095275.1 Pseudomonas sp. UMAB-40 | reverse complement strand
TCGCACGCTCGACGCGCAGCATGCGCCTGACCGAGGAAGGCCGGCGTTATCTGCAAAGTGTGCGTCTGGCCCTGGCTGCGCTGGCGGAAGGTGAACAAGCGCTCAAGCATCAAACCCAAGGCTTGAGCGGCGTATTGCAACTGGCCGCACCGTCAGACTTCGGGCGCAATGTGTTGCTGCCGTGGCTGGACGATTTCAAGCGCCAGCACCCGAATGTCCAGCTGCAACTGCTGCTCAATGACCGCCACTCAGACCTCTTTCGCGAAACCGTCGACGTGGCGTTGCGTTTCGGGGTGCCCAGCGATTCGACGTTGGTGGCGTTGCCGATTCTGTCGGGGCATCGTCGTGTGGCCTGCGCCGGTCCCGACTACCTCGCCCGCCACGGTACGCCGAAAACGCCGACTGACCTCAGCGAACACAGCGCCCTGCTCTACTTGCGCAACGGCCGGCCTTATAACAGTTGGCGTTTCAGTCGTCAGGATGAAGTGTTGGAGGTTGAGGTGCGCGGCGACTATCTCACCGATGACGGCGAAGTGGCCCGCCGCTGGGCGTTGGCCGGGCATGGCATTGCTTACAAAGCCTGGCTGGACATCGCCGCCGATGTGAAGGCCGGGCGGTTGGTGACGCTGTTTGATGACTGGCAAGGCGAAAGTGTGCCGTTCAATTTGCTGTGTCCGCATCGGGTGCAGGTCTCGGAGCGGGTCAAGGTGTTGCAGGCGTTTCTGCAAGAACGTTGTCATGCACTTTGCCGATAAATTCAGTTTTCTGCGCGCAGGCGTTCTGGTATTTGATTGAAGCTTTCCCACCGGTAAAAGGATTTCGTCATGAGCTATCGCACGCTGGGTCATTCGGGTTTACAGGTGTCGACCCTGACACTGGCACCATGATGTTCGGCGAACAGACCAGCACCGAAGATTCCCTGCGAATCATCGACAAGGCCTGGGACCAGGGCATCAATTTCATCGACACCGCGGACGTCTACACCGGCGGCCGTTCCGAAGAGATCGTCGGCGAAGCGATTGCCGGCAACCGCCACGAATGGGTGCTGGCGACCAAAGTCGGTTTCGGCCCGGTGGACGGTGTGCCGAACCGCAGCGGGTTGAGCCGCAAGCATATCTTCAATGGCCTTGATGCCAGCCTGACGCGTCTGAGCACTGACTATCTCGACCTCTATTACCTGCACCGCGAAGACCACAACACGCCGCTGGAAGTGACCGTGTCGGCGATTGGCGATCTGATTCGCCAGGGCAAAATCCGGTATTGGGGGCTGTCCAACTACCGTGGCTGGCGGATTGCCGAGGTGATTCGGGTGGCGGACCAGTTGGGGGTCGACCGGCCGGTGATCAGTCAGCCGCTGTACAACATCGTCAACCGTCAGGCCGAGACCGAGCAGATTACGGCCGCGCAAAACTATGGTTTGGGCGTGGTGCCTTACAGTCCGCTGGCGCGCGGCGTGCTCAGCGGCAAGTACGCACCGGACGTGAAACCGGACGCCAACAGCCGCGCCGGTCGTGCTGACAAGCGCATTCTGGAAACCGAATGGCGGGTTGAGTCGTTGCGTATTGCCCAGCAGATTCAGCGGTACACGCAGGAACGTGGCGTGGGCATTGTCGAGTTCGCGATTGCCTGGGTCTTGAACAACAGCGCGGTGACATCGGCGATAGTCGGGCCGCGCACCGAGGAACAGTGGGATGCGTATACCAAGGCGCAGACGGTGAAGATTACGGCTGAAGACGAGGCATTTATTGATTCGCTGGTGACACCGGGGCATTCGTCGACGCCGGGGTTCAATGATGTCAGTCATTTTGTTTCAGGACGTAAACCGCGTCTGGCTTGATATTTTTCGCGGGCAAGCCCGCTCCCACAGGGATCGCATAAATCCTGTGGGAGCGGGCTTGCCCGCGATGGGGCCCTCAACCGCCAACAGATCGCACTGCAATGGTGCAATCCCCGGCAAAACCCGCCCATTTGCGTGACTCAACAGTCCCGTTTTGACCCATCCTGAAAAATAAACGTGCCCTTCGTCGGTGCGTTTCCCCCTACACGCGCTGTGCCTTTACCCTCTTCCAACCGATTGTCGAACAATTTCGCCACTTGACCTGCCCCGCTCTAGGATCTGGCCTAGACTCATTTTCGCGAGGTAAAACCGGTCAGTCATCTGGTGGTAAGAAACTCGAAACTTTTGGTCCTGGCCAGGGGTCAGGTTAAAGGTAGGGCCTCAGCGACTGGTGCATTCCTTGCAACGGCCCCTCCACCCTTTCTGCATTAGCGCATGGGGCAGCACTTGCTCACCGATGCGAAGCGCGTTTGCGCCCGGCCACAGGATTTGGCCACGATCACCGTTGGTGCCAGACCTAGAATTAGATCAACAACACGGGAGATTCATATGATTAGTGCGGCTTTAGATATTCAGGGAGAGCGTGCTCATCAGCAGGTCGGCGAATCGAACGCCGTGAATGCTCCGAGCACCCAATCGATCAGCGTACCAGGCACCAAAACGCTGTCACCGGCTGCCAGTCAGAATCCGAACAGAAAGAAAGTGTTGTTCGTTACCTCCGAGATTGCCGATCTGGTCAAGACCGGCGGTTTGGGCGACGTTTCCGCAGCGCTGCCCCGGGCTATGTCTCACCTTCACGATGTGCGGGTGCTGATCCCCGGTTACCCGCAAGTGCTGCACAGTGAAAACCCGATCCATATCATCGGTGAACTGGGGGGGCACGCCGCACTGCCACCCTGCAAGATCGGACGCATGGACATGCCGGACGGTCTGGTCATTTACGTGTTGATCTGCCCCGAACTCTACGAGCGCGAAGGTTCTCCCTACGGCGCCAACAACGGCCGCGACTGGCCGGACAACCACATTCGATTCGCCCGCCTGGGCCTCGCCGCCGCCGATATCGCCGCCAATCTTGCACAAATTCACTGGTGCCCGGATCTGGTGCATGCCCATGACTGGCCAGCCGGGCTGGCACCTGCCTACATGCACTGGCGTGGACAGCGCACCCCGACGCTCTTCACCATTCATAACCTGGCCTATCAGGGCGTCACCAGCCTGGGTTCGTGCCCTGAACTTGGTATTCCAAACCATGCCTTGCAACAGGAAGGCATGGAGTTCTACGGCAAGATGTCATTCCTCAAGGCCGGCATGGCCTATTCGAGTCACATCACCACCGTCAGCGCCACCTACGCCCAGGAAATCACCACGCCGGCCTTCGGCTGTGGTCTCGACGGCTTTCTCGCCGCCAAGACCCAGCAAGGCCTGCTGAGCGGTATTCCCAATGGCATCGATGAAAGCTGGGACGCCGCCACCGACCCGCACCTGTTCTGCCCGTTCGGCATTGGCGACTGGGACGGCAAAGCGGTCAACGCTGCTCATGTCCGTGATCTGTTCGGCCTGGAAGACTCCGAAGGCCCGCTGTTCGCCGTGGTCTCGCGCCTGGTCTATCAGAAAGGCCTGGACCTGACCGAAGCGGTCTCCGAATACATCGTCAACAACGGTGGCCAGATCGCGATCATCGGTCGTGGCGAGCCCGAAGAAGAACAAGCCATGCGCGAACTCGCCCTGCGCTTCCCCGGGCAAATCGGCGTGCGCATCGGCTTCAATGAAACCGACGCCCGTCGCATGTTCGCCGGCAGTGATTTCCTGTTGATGCCATCGCGTTATGAGCCTTGCGGCTTGAGCCAGATGTACGCCCAGCGCTTCGGCTCGCTGCCGGTGGCACGCAATACCGGCGGTCTGGCCGACACCATTGAAAACGGCGTGACCGGGTTCCTGTTCGACGAATCCACGGTCGAAAGCTATCAAGAGGCCCTGAGCCGCGCGTTCAAGGTGTTCGCCTTCCCCGGCCTGCTCAACGCCATGCGGTGCCGTGCCATGGCCGCGCCCTTCAACTGGTGCAAGGCGGTTGAACCCTACGCCGAACTCTACGAACAACTGGTCGCCAAAGCCCTGGGTAAATCGGGCAAACAGTAAAAAGAGGTTTTCAACGATGCCGTTACGGACCCTTGAGACCTGGCCCCACGGCGCAATCATGCTGGACGCAGAACACACGCGTTTTGCCTTGTGGGCGCCAGATGCGTTTTACGTCAGTGTCGAACTGGAAGATGGACAATCCTTGCCGCTACTGCCTCAGGCTGATGGCTGGTTCGTGATCAAGACCCGTTGCATGGCGGGTACGCGCTACCGCTACAACATCGATGGCGAGCTGGAGGTGCCGGACCCGGCCTCCCGCGCGCAGGCCGGCGATATCGGCGAGCACAGCGTGGTGGTCGATCCACTCGCCTATCAATGGCAAAACAGTGCCTGGACCGGCCGCCCCTGGAACGAGGCCGTGATCTACGAATTACACGTCGGTGCGCTCGGCGGTTTCAGTGAGGTCGAGCAGCACCTGGCGCGCCTCGTTGACTTGGGCATCACCGCGATCGAACTGATGCCGCTGGCGCAGTTTCCCGGTAATCGCAACTGGGGTTACGACGGGGTTCTGCCCTACGCGCCCCAAGCGTCCTATGGCACTCCCGAACAACTCAAACACCTGATCGACACCGCCCACGGCCATGGCCTGGCGGTGATTCTCGACGTGGTCTACAACCACTTCGGCCCCGACGGCAATTACCTGCATCACTACGCCAAAGGCTTCTTTCGCGAAGACAAGCACACGCCCTGGGGCGCGGCCATCGATTTCCGGCGGCGCGAGGTGCGGGACTTTTTCATCGACAATGCGCTGATGTGGTTGCTGGAGTACCGCTTCGACGGTTTGCGCCTGGACGCCGTGCACGCCATCGAGAGCCCGGACTTTCTTCAGGAACTGGCGCAACGGGTTCGGCAACAGACCGATCCGGCGCGGCATGTCTGGCTGACGGTCGAGAACGAACACAACCAGGCGAGCCTGTTGGAAGAGGGTTTCGACGCGCAGTGGAACGATGACGGCCACAACGCCTTGCACGTTTTGCTGACCGGTGAAACCGACGCCTATTACGCCGACTACGCCGACAACCCCACGGAACAACTGGCGCGCTGCCTGAGCCAGGGCTTCGTGTTTCAGGGCCACGTGACCCGCCACGGCACAACCCGGGGCGAGCCCAGCGGTCACTTGCCGCCCAGCGCGTTTGTGCTGTTTTTGCAGAATCATGACCAGATCGGCAACCGTGCCTTCGGCGAGCGCCTGCATCAGCTGGCGCACCTCGACGCCTTGAAAGCGGCGACAGCCCTGCTGCTGTTGTCACCGATGATTCCGCTGATGTTCATGGGCGATGAGTTCGCGGCCGAGGAGCCGTTCCTGTTCTTTACCAGCCACCACGGTGAACTGGCGGAGCTGGTCCGCGAAGGTCGACGGAATGAATTTGCAGCGTTTAGCGCCTTTGCTGATCCGCATAAACGCGAGCAGATCCCCGATCCCAATGCGCAGCAGACCTTTGAGGCGTCGCGGCCGACACTGACCGCCACCCGGCAATCGGCCATGCAGGCGTTGTATCACCAGCTGCTGGGGATTCGTCATGACCACATTATTCCGCACCTGCCGGGGGCTCAGCCCCTGGGGGCCGAGGTGCTGGCCGAAGGTGCCGTGACGGCGCGCTGGCTATTGGGGAATGGCCGACAGCTGCGCATTGACCTGAACCTCAGCGACAAGCCAGTGGTCCACTCCCCACAGGCCGACGCCAGGTTGTTGTTCGAAACGCCGCCTCAGTCAGCCGGCCTGTTGGAACAGGGCACCCTTGCCCCGTATTGCGCGCTAGTCAGCCTCACGGCCGCAGCCCCCTTGCTACCCCCGGATGGAGAGCGCCAATGAGTGATGCGCAACTGGAAATACTGGCCAGCCGTGCCGGTTTGGCCGTCGACTGGATCGACGCCAACGGCCGCCCACAGAAAGTCGCCCCCTCGGTATTGCGCAACGTCCTGACCGGACTCGGCCACCCCGCCGGCTCCGCACAGGAAATCGACGCCAGCCTCCTGCAATTGCAGCAGGTGCAACAGACCCGGCACCTGCCGCCGCTGATCACTGCCGATGTCGGCGTCAGCCTCGACCTGGCGCACTTCTTCGAGCCGCAAACACCGTGCGAGATCCACCTTGAAGATGGCTCACGACTCAACCTGAAACTGGATGCCGAGGCGAAGCTGCCGGGCCTGGTTCCGGTCGGGTATCAGCACGTCAGCATCGACGGACAATCCTTTACCCTGGCCGTGGCACCGACACGTTGCTACAGCGTCGGCGATGCCGTTGACAGTCCGATTCCGCGTACCTGGGGCCTGAGCGTGCAGTTGTATTCGCTGCGTCGACCTGGCGATTGCGGATTCGGCGATACCCAGGCGCTGGAAGACCTCGCCCGAGTGGCCGGCGAACGCGGCGCCGAGGCGTTGGCAATCAGTCCGTTGCATGCGATGTTCGGCAGCGACACCCAGCGCTACAGCCCGTATTCACCGTCCAGCCGTTTGTTCCTCAACAGCCTCTATGCCGCGCCAGGTGCCATTCTCGGTGAACGCGCGTGGCGGGCCGCGATTGATGCCACCGGGCTGGCCGCCGAACTGCAACATCTGGAAGAGCAGCCGCTGATTGACTGGCCCGTCGCCGCCGAAGCCAAGCATCGTTTGCTGCAAGCCTTGTACGAAGGTTTCGTCCAGGGCGAACACCCGTTGCATGCCGACTTCAGCAGCTTCCGCCATGCCGCCGGCGAAGCCCTGGAAAACCACTGCCGCTTCGAAGCCATTCAAGAAGCCCGCGCCGCCAAGGGTGAAACCCTCGACTGGCGCGAGTGGCCGGAACAATGGCGCGACCCGCGCAGCGCCGCCCTCGCCGAATTTGCCGAAGAGAACGCCGGTCGCATTGGCTTCTTCGCCTTCAGCCAATGGTTGATCACCCGCTGCCTGGAGCGCGCGCAAGCCGCCGCCCGCAGCGCGGGGATGAGCATTGGGCTGATCGCTGATCTGGCGGTGGGTGCCGACGGCGGTGGCAGTCAGGCCTGGAGTCGCCAGGACGAATTGCTCGCTTCACTGACGGTCGGCGCACCGCCGGACATTCTTAACCGCACCGGTCAGGGCTGGGGTATTTCCGCGTTTTCTCCAGAAGGCCTGGTGCGCAACGGCTTTCGTGCGTTCATCGAAATGCTTCGGGCCAACTTCGCCCACGCCGGCGGCTTGCGCATTGACCACGTCATGGGCCTGCAACGGCTGTGGGTGATCCCCAATGGCTCGCCGCCCGCCGACGGCGCCTACCTGTATTACCCGGTGGACGACCTGCTGCGCTTGCTCAGCCTTGAATCCCATCGCCATCAGGCGATCGTCCTGGGCGAAGACCTCGGGACGGTGGCCGATGGTCTGCGGGAAAAACTCATCGCCCGCTCGATCCTCGGCATGCGCGTGCTGCTGTTTGAACAGGACAACACGCATTTCAAATCGATTCTCGACTGGCCGGACAACGCCCTCGCGACCACCAGCACCCATGACCTGCCGACGCTCAATGGCTGGTGGCATGGCCGTGACATCGACTGGAACGCCCGACTGGGCCTGGTCGATGCCACGGGTGAAATCGAATGGCGCCACCACCGTGAACGCGAACGTGAGGGCCTGCGTCGCGTGCTGAGCGAGGACCCGCAGAACTTTCGCGAAGAGTCCCATGAGACGGACCAGATACTGGATGCGGCGGTACGCTTTCTCGGTCATACCCGCGCTCCGTTGGTGTTGCTGCCACTGGAAGATGCCTTGGGCATCGAACAGCAGGCCAACCTGCCCGGCACCATCGACACGCACCCCAACTGGTCGCGACGCCTGCCCGGCGGCAGCGAAGCGCTGCTCGACGACCCGGACGCTGCCCGGCGTCTGGAATTGCTCGCCTGTGCGCGACTTCAGGCTGGCGAGCGTGACCAATGACTCATCCGTTAATCCAACCGCTGCGGGCAACCCTGCGCCTGCAATTTCATAAAGGCTTTACCCTGGATCAAGCGGTGCCGCTGGTGCCGTACTTTGCCAGTCTGGGCATCAGCCATGTCTATGCCTCGCCACTGCTCGCCGCCCGTGCCGGGTCCATGCATGGCTACGATGTCGTGGACCCGACCACGGTCAACCCTGAGTTGGGTGGCGAAGCCGCCTTGCGCCGATTGGTTGCGGCCCTGCGCGAACACAAGATGGGGCTGATCCTCGACATCGTCTCCAACCACATGGCCGTCGGTGGCGGCGATAACCCCTGGTGGCTGGACTTGCTGGAATGGGGACGCCTGAGCCCTTACGGCGAGTTTTTCGACATTCAATGGCACTCCTCCGACCCGCTGATGGAGGGCCAGTTGCTGTTGCCGTTCCTCGGCAGCGACTACGGCGTCGCCCTGCAGGACGGCACCCTGCCCTTGCGTTTCGATGCAGAGCGCGGCGCGTTTTATGTCGAGCACTACGAGCATCATTTCCCGATCTGCCCGTCGAGCTACGGTGAACTGCTGAGAACCGACGACGAACCACTCAAGTTTCTCGCCGACCGTTTCAGTGCCTTGAGCTACCAGACCGATGCTCACAGCCTCGCGCAACCGCTGAAGGCAGAACTGCGTGAACTGGCCAGTGACCCCGCGCTCCTGCGGTGCATCCAGCAGAACCTTGGCGCCTACGATTCGCAAACGCCCGAAGGTTTCCAACGGCTGCACAACCTGCTCGAACGCCAGAGTTATCGGCTGGCCAGTTGGCGCACGGCGGCGGATGACATCAATTGGCGGCGCTTTTTCGATGTCAACGAGCTCGGCGGCCTGCGGGTCGAACGTCCCGCCGTGTTCGAAGCGACCCACGCGAAAATCTTCGAGCTGGTGGCTGAAGGCCTGGTCGACGGTTTGCGCATCGACCACATCGATGGCCTCGCCGACCCGCGCGGCTACTGCCGCAAACTGCGGCGTCGGGTCGATACGCTGTCGCCCGACCGGCACCTGCCGATCTACGTCGAAAAGATTCTCGGTGAAGGCGAAACCCTGCACCGCGACTGGTCGGTGGATGGCACCACCGGTTACGAATTCATGAACCAGTTGTCGTTGCTGCAGCACGATCCACAAGGCGCGGAAAACCTGGGCCATCTGTGGAATCGCTATAGCGAACGGCCCGCCGACTTCCGTCAGGAAGCGCAACTGGCGCGTCAACAGATTCTCAACGGCTCATTGGCCGGTGATTTCGAGAGTGTGGCCCAGGCGTTGCTGCAAGTGGCCCGGGACGACCTGATGACCCGCGACCTGACCCTTGGCGCGATTCGTCGGGCGTTGCAGGAACTGATTGTGCACTTCCCGGTGTACCGCACCTACATCAGCCCGCGTGGCCGTTCTGCCGAAGACGATGTGTTTTTCCAGCAGGCCATGGACGGTGCACGGCAAACCTTGGGCGAGGCCGATTGGCCAGTGCTCGATTGCCTGGCCGGCTGGCTCGGCGGTGAACCGTGGCGCAAACGCCCGGTGGGCCGTCAGCGCAAGATCCTCAAGCATGCCTGCGTGCGGTTCCAGCAACTGACTTCACCCGCCGCGGCCAAGGCGGTGGAAGACACCGCGTTCTATCGCTCGGCGGTGCTGCTGTCGCGCAACGACGTGGGCTTCAGCACCGAGCAATTCAGTGCGCCGGTCGCCGATTTCCATGCCGTCTGCATCAATCGCCTGGAGCAGTTTCCGGACAACCTGCTGGCCACCGCCACCCACGACCACAAGCGCGGCGAAGACACTCGCGCGCGGTTGGCGGTCTTGAGTGAACGCAGTGCCTGGTACGCCGAGCAGGTTCCGCTCTGGCGAACACTCGCCCGGCCCCTGCATGACGACGATCAGATGCCCTCGGCCGGCGATGAGCTGATCCTCTATCAAGCCATTCTCGGCAGCTGGCCGCTGGACCTGCGCGTTGACGATCAGCCCGCGCTTGAGGACTACGCCACGCGTCTGTGGCAATGGCAACAGAAAGCCTTGCGTGAAGCCAAGCTGCAAAGCAGTTGGAGCGCGGCGAACGAGCCATATGAAAAAGCCATGCAGGTCTTTATCGAGCGCCTGCTGCTTAGCCCGGAGGGTGAGTTGTTGCGTACCGCCCTCGGCAAGGCAGTTCAAACGATGGCCGCTCCCGGCGCGATCAATGGTTTGGCGCAAACCTTGCTGCGAATGACTGTGCCGGGGATCCCGGACCTCTACCAGGGCAACGAGTACTGGGACTTCTCGCTGGTGGACCCGGACAACCGCCGGCCAGTGGATTACGCGAGCCGCCAACAGGCGATGCAGGTGTCGATGAATCTGCCCGACCTGTTGGCCAACTGGCGTAACGGGCACATCAAGCAAACCCTTATCAAGCAGGTGTTGAACCTGCGGGCGGAGCATGCGGAGCTGTTTCGGCGAGGGACGTATCAAGCCCTTGAAGTCGTGGGCAGCCAGGCTCACCGAGTGCTGGCCTTTGCTCGCGAACATCAGGGAAAACGGGCCATCGTGATCGTACCGATACGTTGCGCCCCGCTGCTGGAAAACAGTGCCGAACCCCGGGTTGACGCGCTGCGCTGGGGCGATACACGGGTCAAATTACCGTTCACCGCCTCTGAGGAAAATCTGAAGGGACTTTTTTCAAGCACCGCAGTCACACACCACAGGGAGCTGAACATCAGCGCCGCGCTGGGGGATTTCCCGGTCAATCTCATTATTCAAACGTTTACCCAAGCTTGAGTTCAGTTCAGGAGTATTGCGATGAGTACCGACGATAAACGCGTTCGCGAATTTGCCTATCAAATCTGGGAATCGGAAGGCAAACCCGAAGGCCAGGAAGCCCGGCACTGGGAGATGGCGCGCAAGCTCGCTGAAGCCGAAGCCCTCGCCCCCAAAAAATCGCCCAAGGCTGCTGGCAGTAAAACGGCTGCCAAACCTGCGGCGGCTAAAGCCGCTAATGGCAAGGTCCCCGAGCCGAAAGCCAAGGCCAAGCCTGCTGCGGCCTCGAAGGTGATTCCGCCAGGCGAAAAAGCTGCCGAGAAGAAGCCTAAAGCAGCGCGCAAACCGCCTGCTGTCTGACGCTTCACTATCGCGTCCTGATTGACCTCGTGGCCAGCCCCCTGGCCACCGTGTGCTCACTCGCCCACGAAAAACCTGTAGGAGCGAGGCTTGCCCGCGAAGGCGGCATGTCAGTCGATTCAACTGTGACTGAAACACCGCCTTCGCGGTCAGCCTCGCTCCTACAAAGAATCCCCTTTTTGCAGGAGCATCTATGTCCAGTCCAAAGAAAGCCGCGCCAGAACCTCACGTCGAGGCCTCGCGAATCCGTGAAGGCTTGCCCTTCCCGCTGGGTGCGACCTGGGATGGTCTGGGGGTCAACTTTGCCTTGTTTTCCGCCAACGCCACCAAGGTCGAACTGTGCATCTTCGACGATGCCGGCGAGGTCGAACTCGAACGCATCGAGCTGCCGGAATACACCGACGAGATCTACCACGGCTATTTGCCCGACGCCCATCCAGGGCTGATTTACGGCTACCGTGTCTATGGCCCATACGACCCGGCCAACGGTCATCGTTTCAACCACAACAAACTGCTGATCGACCCCTATGCCAAACAACTGGTCGGCCAGCTGAAATGGTCCGAAGCGCTGTTCGGCTACACCATCGGGCATCCCGATGCCGATTTGAGTTTCGACGAACGCGACAGCGCACCGTTTGTCCCCAAGTGCAAGGTGATTGACCCGGCGCACACCTGGGGCCACGACCATCGCGTCAGCGTGCCGTGGGACAAGACGATCATTTATGAGACCCACGTGCGTGGCATCAGCATGCGTCACCCTTCCGTCCCCGAGAACGTGCGTGGCACCTTCGCCGGGTTGATGGTCGATGACGTGCTGGAACACATTCGCAAGCTCGGGGTGTCGTCGGTGGAGTTGCTGCCGATCCACGCCTTCGTCAACGACCAGCACCTGCTGCACAAAGGCATGACCAATTACTGGGGCTACAACAGCATCGCGTTCTTCGCCCCGGACCCGCGTTACCTGGCCAGCGGCAAGATCGCCGAGTTCAAGGAGATGGTCGCGCACCTGCACGAGGCCAACCTGGAAGTGATCCTCGACGTGGTCTACAACCACACCGCCGAGGGCAACGAACAAGGTCCGACCCTGTCCATGCGCGGCATCGACAACGCCTCGTATTACCGCTTGATGCCCGATGACAAGCGCTACTACATCAACGATTCCGGCACCGGCAACACCCTCGATTTGAGTCACCCTTGCGTGCTGCAAATGGTCACCGACTCCCTGCGCTATTGGGCCTCGGAAATGCACGTGGACGGTTTCCGCTTCGACCTGGCGACCATCCTCGGGCGCTACCACGACGGGTTTGATGAACGTCACAGTTTCCTTGTAGCCTGCCGCCAGGACCCGGTGCTGCGCCAGGTGAAGATGATCGCCGAGCCATGGGATTGCGGCCCCGGCGGTTATCAGGTCGGTGGTTTTCCGCCGGGCTGGGTCGAATGGAACGACAAGTTCCGCGACACCGTGCGCGCCTTCTGGAAAGGCGACGACGGCCAACTCGCGGACTTCGCCAGCCGCATGACCGCGTCCGGCGAGATGTTCAACCAGCGCGGTCGGCGGCCCTACGCCTCGTTGAACTTCATCACCGCGCATGACGGTTTCACCCTGAATGACCTGGTGTCGTACAACGACAAGCACAACGAAGCCAACGACGAGAACAATCAGGACGGCAGCAACAACAACCTGTCCTGGAACCACGGCGTCGAAGGCCCGACCGACGACCCCGAGATCAATGAATTGCGTCAGCGGCAAATGCGCAATTTCTTCGCCACGCTGCTGCTGTCCCAAGGCACACCGATGCTGGTGGCCGGCGACGAATTCGCCCGGACCCAGGAAGGCAACAACAACGCCTATTGCCAGGACAGCGAGATCGGTTGGGTCAATTGGGACCTGAGCGAAGACGGCAAGGCCCTGCTCAAGTTTGTCAAACGCCTGATCAAGTTGCGTCTGGCCTATCCGATCCTGCGTCGCGGACGCTTCCTGGTGGGCAATTACAACGAGGACATCGGCGTCAAGGACGTGACCTGGCTCGCCCCGGATGGCAGCGAAATGTCCACCGAGCAGTGGGAAGAAGCCCACGGCCGCTGCCTCGGCATGTTGATGGACGGCCGCGCCCAGGAAACCGGTATCCGTCGCAAGGGCGGTGACGCGACCTTGTTGCTGGTGGTCAACGCGCACCACGACATCGTCAACTTCACCTTGCCGGAAGTGCCGGACGGCTATCACTGGACGTGCATGGTCGACACCAATCAACCGTCAATTCGCGGGCAGGAACGCTTCGAGTTCGGTCACGAGTATTCCGTCACCGGCCGTTCGCTGCTGCTGTTCGAATTGCAGCATGAGGAAGAAGAGTGAAATGGACCTTCAAGCCTTTCTCGATCGCCAGCCACCGGACTACGCCGATACTCAGGCGTTAGGCCGGTGCCTGCGGGCGCTGGTGGAGGCTGGACTCGATCAACTTCCGCTGCCGGGCGGCGGCCAGACGCTGGAGCGCTTCCAGCGGTTGGCCGCAGTCGGTGGGCATGACCTGGGGTTGTGCAAATTGTACGAAGGCCATACCGATGCGCTGGCGATCATCCAGCAACTCGGTGGCTCGCCAACGCCGGGCAGCACGTGGGGCATGTGGGCCGCTGAACCGCCACAGGCGCGGGTGCGCGTCCGTCCGCAGGGTCAGATGGTGGTGCTGAACGGACGCAAGGCCTGGTGCTCGGGTGCGGCGGTGTTGAGTCATGCGTTGCTCACGGCCTGGGATCATCAGGACTGCCAGCAACTGGTTGCGGTGGCGCTGGATCAACCCGGCGTGACCCTTACCGATGAGGGCTGGCAAGCCGTCGGCATGGGCGCCACTGGCAGTGTCGAAGTGCTGTTCGAAGGCGCCGAAGGACAAGCCATCGGCTACCGCGGCGATTACCTGGATCGGCCCGGTTTCTGGCAGGGCGGCATCGGCATTGCCGCTTGCTGGTACGGCGCGGCACAGAGCATCGCCGAACGCCTGCGCACTCACTGCGCCCTCCGTGAAGAACCCCATGCCCTCGCCCACCTCGGCGCCGTCGACAGCGCGCTGCATGCCGCTGCCGAGGTGTTGCGGGTCAGCGCGCTGATGATCGACGCCGCGCCGCTGGACGACGCCGAACTGCTGGCCCGGCGCACCCGGGCGGTGGTGGAACACACCGCTGAACAGGTCATGCTGCATGTCGGCCACGCCTTGGGGGCCGTTCCCTATTGTAGGGATCGGCAGTTCGCCCGATTGATCGCCGACCTGCCGGTGTTCCTGCGCCAAAGCCACGCCGAACGGGACCTCGCCGCCCTCGGCCAAACCGTCATTACCGGAACATGGACGTTATGAAAACCAACCCTATCGTCGGCCAGGGCACGCCGCTTCATCGGTGGCAGACCTCCAGCCACCTGGCGCAGTTACCGGTGATCGACATCCTGAGCCTGGTGCCGGAAGGTGCCCGCGCAGTGATCATCGCGCCGCACCCGGATGACGAAGTGCTGGGCTGCGGCGGTTTCCTGCAATTGCTCGCCGCCGCCGGTCGGCCCTTGCAACTGATCTCGGTCACCGATGGCAGCGCCAGCCATCCTGGCTCCGAGCGCTGGCCGGTGGAACGCCTGAGCGCGGTCCGGCCTCAGGAATCGGTCGAAGCTTTGCGGCGTCTTGGCGTGCCGCTGCACAGTCTGAAATGGCTGCGCGGCGGATTCAAGGACAGCCTGGTGGCTGATCGAGAAAGCGAATTGAGCGAATTCATCGAACGTCACTTGCACCCCAACGATGTGGTATTCACCACATGGCGCGAGGACGGCCACTGCGACCACGAAGCCGTGGGCCGGGCCAGCGCCACAGCGGCAAAGCGCGCCGGTGCAACCGTCTATGAATTGCCCGTATGGACCTGGCACTGGGCAGCACCTGAAGACAGTTTCGTGCCGTGGCACCGGGCGCGGAAAATCCTCCTCGCCCCGCACCTGGTCGCGCGCAAACGCCACGCGATCCACGCCTTTGCCAGCCAGTTGGAGGGTGACCCGCAAGCCGGCTTGCCGCCCGTGCTGGCGCCCTATGTGCTGGAGAGACTGTTGCAACCGTTCGAAGTGGTGTTTGTATGAGCGTCGACGATCGCTATTTCGATGGGTTGTTTGCCGGGAACGATGATCCCTGGTCGTTCCGTCAGCGCTGGTATGAACAACGCAAACGCGCAATCACCCTCGCCGCACTGCCCCGCCCACACTACCGCGCGATCTTCGAACCCGGCTGCGCCAATGGCGAGCTGAGCTTTGACTTGGCCAGCCGCTGCAATCGTCTGCTGTGTTGCGACACCGCTGCCGCCGCCGTAACGCTCGCCCGCACCCGACTCGGCCCGTTCGACCACGCCGAAGTCCACCACAGTCGCTTGCCTGGCGATTGGCCGGAGGAAAAATTCGACCTGATCGTGCTCAGCGAGATCGGCTACTACCTCGACGCCGATGACCTGAAACGCTTGATCGCACAGGCTGCACAATCGCTGACCGCCGACGGCCAACTGCTGGCTTGCCACTGGCGGCCACCCATCGACGGCTGTCCGTTGAATGCCCGCCAGGTCCATGACTTGCTCCACGAACATTTGCATTTACCGCGCCTGGTCCTGCATCAGGAAGCGGATTTTCTACTGGAACTCTGGAGTCGTGAACCACGCTCCGTGGCGGCTCTGGAGGGTTTGCGATGATTGGCATTCTGATCCCCGCGCATAACGAAGAAGACTTGCTCGAAGACTGCCTTGAAGCGGCCCTGCTCGCCGCGCAACACGAACGGCTGGGCGGTGAAGCCGTCGAGGTGCTGGTGGTGCTCGACAGTTGTACCGACCGGTCCTCGGAGATCGTCGGTGCTTATCCGGTGCATAGTCTGGCGATCGAGGCGCGTAATGTCGGTCAGGCTCGCGCCGCAGGCGCACGGTTTCTGCTGGAGCGCGGGGCGCGCTGGATTTCCTGTTCCGATGCCGACAGCCGTGTGGCGCAGGATTGGCTGGTGGCGCAACTGGCCCTCGACGTCGATGCGGTGTGCGGCACGGTCACGGTGGAGGCGTGGCACGAGTCGTTCGATGAGTCGGCTCAGATTCGCTATCACCAGCACTATCAGGCCCGCGAAGGTCATCGGCACATCCATGGGGCCAATCTGGGCATCAGCGCTGACGCCTATCAGCGCGCCGGCGGTTTCGAACCACTGGCCTGTAACGAAGATGTGCAATTGGTGCGGCAACTCGAACGCTGTGGCGCAAACATTGCCTGGAGCCATCGCCCGCAAGTGCTGACCAGTGCTCGACTGGACAGCCGCGCACGCGGTGGTTTCGGCGATTATTTACGAGGCCTGGCACAGGCTGGTTAAAAAAAACCGGATCAGATGACAGCACCACGCGACGAATAGCGTGACTTGAGCAATACTCTGCTCGCGGCAATCCAGGGTATGGAGCGCTGCACATTGCTCTCAAACAGAACAAGGACGTAGCCCGATGAAACCCGTTTCCCTCATCGAAAGCAGCTTGCCGGGACAGGTCTGGAACAGCGCCCTGCAATTGGACAACATCCCCGTCATCAACACCGAGACCCTGGTCCCCACTGGCGCACGTGCCGTGGTGATCGCACCGCATCCTGGCGATGAAGTGGTCATGTGTGGAGGCTTGCTCCAGCTCCTTTCCTCCTTGGGTCATCCCCTGCAATTGATCTCGATCACCGATGGCAGCGCCAGCCATCCGGGCTCGCAACAATGGTCAGAGAAGCGCCTGAGTGTGTTTCGCGGCCAGGAAAGCGTCGAAGCCTTGCGCCGGCTCGGTTTGCCGATGCACAGCCTGAAGTGGATTCGCGGCGGCTTTACCGACAACGCCCTGGCCAAGCGTGAAACGCAACTGACTCAATTCATCGCCCGTTATTTGCGCCCCGGCGACGTGGTGTTCAGCACCTGGCGCGAGGACGGCACCTCGGATCATGACGCCGTCGGCCGCGCCAGCGCCAATGCGGCGAGCATGATCGGTGCGACGCTCAACGAGCTGCCGGTCTGGGCCTGGCACTGGCCGACCCGTGATCAAGGACTGTTCCCCTGGCATCGTGCGCGCAAAATACGCCTCGACACCTGGACCGTCGCACGCAAAAGCCACGCCACCCACGCCTACGCCAGCCAGCTCGACGGCGAACCGGCCATCGGCATCGCGCCACTGCTGCCCCGGGTGATTCTGGAGCGCATGCGTTTGTCCTATGAAGTTGTCTTTGTCTGACCCTAAATGCTCTGTAGCAGCTGTCGAGCCTGCGAGGCTGCGTTCGGCTGCGCAGCAGTCATAAACCCGGTCTGCACGGTTTTCCTGAAACACCGTGGTTGAATGGTTTCACGACTGCTGCGCAGCCGAACGGGGATAGATCCCCTCGCCACAGGGCAGCGGCTACATTTTCGTGTGAAGACTGCTGGCGACCAATCACTCTGAACTGCCCGCCGCTGCATCAGTCGCATGCATAAGCAGCCCAGATTCAGAGGAGTAAACGTGACCAGCGATTCCGAGCAGCGAGCCGTTGAATCAATGCCCTTGGACTCGCCCCCGGCGATTCATCGATTGAGGGTGCTGACGGTCAACACCCACAAAGGGTTTACCGCCCTCAACCGGCGTTTCATCCTCCCGGAGCTGCGTGAAGCGGTGCGCAGTACATCGGCCGATCTTGTATTCCTCCAGGAAGTGGTCGGCGAGCACGATCGGCATTCTTCCCGATACAACGACTGGCCGCGAACCTCGCAATACGAGTTCCTGGCCGATAGCATGTGGAGCGATTTCGCCTACGGTCGCAACGCCGTCTATCCCAATGGCCATCACGGCAACGCGCTGCTGTCGAAATACCCGATTCGCGAACACCGCAACCTCGACGTCTCGATCACCGGCCCCGAGCGACGTGGGTTGCTGCACTGCGTACTGGACGTGCCAGGGCACGCTGAAGTCCATGCGATCTGCGTGCACTTGAGTTTGCTGGAAAGCCATCGCCAGTTGCAGCTCCAACTGCTCTGCCTACTGCTTGAATCCCTGCCCGACGATGCGCCGGTGATCATTGCCGGCGACTTCAACGACTGGCAGTTGCAAGGCAACGCCGCCTTGGCCCGGCGCGATTACCTGCACGAAGCCTTCGAACGCCACAATGGCCGGCCGGCGAAGACCTACCCGGCGCGTTTTCCTCTGCTGCGCCTGGACCGGATCTACCTGCGCAACGCCAGCAGCCACAACCCGCGAATTCTCGGCAATAAACCCTGGACGCACCTGTCGGATCACTTGCCGTTGGCGGTTGAAGTGCATCTGTAGCGAATGAGTGAGAAGGCTCTAAATCGCGAGCTTTTTGACGATGTTTCGAACAAACAAGAACTTAGATGTACGCCGAAAATCAGTCACTTGTGAGACCTAAAATTCTCATACCACTTATCGGCCATTTTCTTGACGCCCTGTCAAGGGTCTTCTTAGCTTCACGTTACTACCCCCGGAAATTCCACCAGGGGCAAACCTCCAGACACCCGCGAAATCGGGCGGCCAGCGGCTTGCCTCAATCCATTCGGTCGCCCCTCATTCGGGGTAGGAGAGACGCCAGAGCGAGATACGGCATGCGATTGCAAGGTAGACCCCCATGAAAACTTCATTCACCCAACAAGAGATCAAAATCACCTTTTGCACTGTCTCGAGTTCTCTGCTGCTGTGTTCGTCCATGGAGGTGCAAGCCGGGCCCGCAGAGGATGAAACCGCCCCCTGGTATCGCCAGGATGTTCCGGCAATGACCTTGCCCACGATAAACATCACCGCCCCCTACCCCGGCCATTTCAGCGCCGCCTCCGATACACGAAGTTCTCGCCTGACCATCGAAGATGCCGCGCCTTCGGCCTGGGACCAGCTGTACGGGCAGGCATCGCGACAAGCACAGACCGATGTCATGACCCATGGTTTTTCCAGCCCTGGCAGCACCGAATTCAAAGGCCCGGCGATCCTGACCCTGCAGAGCGGTAGCGGCCATACCCAGCGGGTCGGCCTGATCGGCGGGATGACGCAGTTACAAGGCAACAGCAACGGCCTGTTGACCAGTCGCGCACTCGCCGACCCGGCAAACGACACCCTCAACCTGCAAGGCCAGAGCCTCGGCGCCTACTGGAGCCTGACCGGGCCACAAGGCTGGCACGTGGATTTGTCGGCCAGTGGCGGCCGGGTCAACGGCTACAGCCGTAACGACCAGGGCGCGCGGATGGCGACCGAAGGCAGCGCGGTAACGTTGTCGGTAGAAGGTGGTTTTCCGATTGGCGTGAGCGAGAACTGGGTGGTCGAACCGCAAGCGCAGTTGATCAATCAGCGCATTACGCTGGATACGCCTTATGCCGGCTCAGGCAATGCGTCGTCCAGTGACCTGACGTCCTGGAGCGGCCGGGTCGGTGCACGGTTGAAAGGGAGTTACGACATCAACGGGCTGGGTGTCGAACCCTATGTGCGGACCAACTTGTGGCACACCGTGTACACCGGCAATACCGTGAACCTCGATCAGGTCGAGAAGATCAGCAGCAGTCGCAATTCATCGACGGTCGAAGTGGGGTTGGGGCTGGTGGCGAGAGTGACGCCTGCGGTGAGTCTTTACGTCAGCGCCGATTACAGCAGTGATGTGGATGACAATGATTTGAACGGGTTGATCGGGAGTCTTGGGGTGCGGATGCGGTGGTGAGGGTTAATTTCAAGAAATGTATTGTTTGAGCTGACGCCATCGCGAGCAAGCTCGCTCCCACATTGGTTTTGTGTACGACACAGATCCAATGTGGGAGCGAGCTTGCTCGCGATGGGAGCAGCGCGGTTCTAGATCAACCCTCAGGACTGAGGATCAACACCGCCAGCGGTGGCAGATTCAACACCAGCGAAAGCGCCTGCCCATGGCTCGGCTCTTCCTCGGTAAAAGCTCCGCCGCTGTTGCCATAGTTGGACCCGGCATACATCGCCGCATCGCTGTTGATCACCTCGCCCCAGCGCCCGGCAAACGGCACGCCAATGCGATAGGCCTGGCGCGGCACCGGCGTGAAGTTCGCCACCACCAGCACCGGCCGCCCTTCCTTGCTCCAGCGCAGGAACGCATAAACGCTGTTGATCGCATCGTCGCCGATCAACCACTGGAAGCCCTGCGGCGCGTCGTCCTGGTCATGCATCGCCGGCTCTTCGCGGTACAGCCGATTGAGGTCGCCGACGAGTTTCTGCACGCCCTTGTGTTCCGAGTATTGCAGCAGGTACCAGTCCAGTTGCTGGTCGTGGTTCCACTCGCGCCACTGGCCGAATTCGCAGCCCATGAACAACAGCTTCTTGCCAGGATGCGCCCACATGAAACTCAGATAGGCGCGCAGGTTGGCAAATTTCTGCCAGCGGTCACCCGGCATCTTGTCGATCAGCGAGTGCTTGCCGTGCACCACTTCATCGTGGGAGATCGGCAGGATGAAGCGCTCTGACCAGGCATACACCAGGCCGAAACTCAGCTCGTTGTGGTGATGACCGCGGTACACCGGGTCCTGCTGGATGTAATGCAGCGAATCGTGCATCCAGCCCATGTTCCATTTGTAGTCGAAGCCCAGCCCGCCCTGTTGCGTGCTTTGGCTGACACCCGGCCATGCGGTGGATTCCTCGGCAATCACCAGCGCACCCGGCGCTTCCAGGTTGACCACGTCGTTGAGGTGGCGCAGGAAATCGATGGCTTCGAGGTTTTCGCGTCCGCCGTGGCGGTTCGGCACCCACTCGCCGGCCTTGCGCGAATAATCGCGATAGAGCATCGACGCCACGGCATCGACCCGCAGGCCATCGACGTGGAAATGCTTGAGCCAGTGCAATGCCGAAGCGAGCATGTAGCCGTGCACTTCGGTGCGGCCCAGGTTGTAGATCAGCGTGTCCCAGTCCTGATGGAAGCCTTCTTGCGGATTGCCGTATTCGTACAGCGCGGTGCCATCGAATTGCGCCAGACCGTGGGTATCGGTCGGAAAATGCGCCGGCACCCAGTCGAGGATCACGCCGATGTCCGCCTGGTGGCAGGCGTTGACGAAGGCCGCGAAGTCTTCCGGCGAACCGTAGCGGGCGCTCGGGGCGAATTGCGACAACAACTGATAACCCCAGGAACCGCCGAACGGGTGTTCCATGATCGGCATCAGTTCGATGTGGGTAAAGCCCAGCTCCTTCACGTAAGGAATCAGCCGCTCACCCAGTTCGTGCCAGGTGTACTGGCGCGCCACTTCACCCAGATCGTCCAGTTCGCATTGCCACGAGCCAGCGTGCAGTTCGTAGATCGACAGCGGCGCACTCGGCAGGTGACGGTCGGCACGGGATTGCATCCACGCCTGATCCTGCCAATCGATGCTCAAGGGTGCCGCGACTTTTGACGCGGTATCGGGCGGCAGCGAGGTGGCCAGGGCCATCGGGTCAGCCTTGAGCGGCAGAATGCCGTGGGCGCCGAGGATTTCGTATTTGTAGGTTTCCCCCGCCTGCAAACGCGGGATAAACACTTCCCAGACCCCGGTGGGATGGCGCAGACGCATCGGGTGCCGACGACCGTCCCAGTTGTTGAAGTCGCCGACCACCGACACCCGTTTGGCATTCGGCGCCCACACGGCGAAACGCACGCCGTCGACCCCGTCCACCGTCTTCAGTTGCGCGCCGAGGCAGGCACTGAGGTCGCGGTGATTGCCTTCGGCAAACAGGTACAAGTCCATCTCGCCGAGTAACGGGCCAAAGCTGTAGGGGTCTTCGGACACTTGCTCGCCACCGGCCCAGCGGGTGCGCAGCAGATACGGCTGCGCCCGATCGAAGTGCCCGACAAACAGGCCAGGCGTCTGGGTGGCCTCAAGGTTGCCGAGTTCTTCCCCGGAGTCCCTGGCCAGTACCTGCACGCTCAGCGCGTCTGGCAGATAAGCCCGAATGAATTGCCCGCCGGCGTCATCGCCGTGGGGGCCGAGAATTGCAAAAGGGTCGTGATGTTCGGCGCGTACCAGCGCGTCGATATCCCGCGATCTGGGCAGCAGCGCTTCTTTAGCGTGACCCTGTTCCTTGTTCGAGAAACTCATAACTACTCTCCACCAAGATCGGAAAAGGGTTTAAGCCCACTCAATAATCCATACAAACCGTGCAATGGCACCGGCAGCCACGTGGGGCGATTTTCAGCCTCATAGGCCACCTCATACGCCGCCTTCTCCAGCCCGAACAACGCCAACGCGGCGTCCTCGCCTTCCGGATCTTGCCACGCATGAGCAAGACTAGCTGCCGCCAGCCGATAAGCGTCGACAAATGCTTGTTTTGCTTCATTCAAATAGCGATCAGCGACCCGTTGCCGTGCCGCTCGGGCTTCGGCGGTGTTGTCGACGTTTTGCACGTTGATCGCCATCGCCGCGGCGTAATCGAAGGAGCGCAACACGCCGCTGACATCTTTGTACGGGCTGTGCTTGCCGCGTCGCTCGCTGAGCGGCCGTGCCGGCTCGCCTTCGAAGTCGATCAAGTAAGCGTCGCCCTTGATCACCAGCACCTGACCCAGGTGCAAGTCGCCATGGACGCGAATGCGCAAACCACCGACGGCTTTTTTGCCCAGGTCCTGGACATGACTGAGGATGGCTTTTTTGTTGTCCAGTAAACGAGTGACCAGCGCTTTGTCCGCCGGGTTCAGTTCGCCTTGATGCTGTTTGAGCAACTTCAGCGAGTGCTCCAATTGCGCCGCGACGTCCTTGGCCGAAGCCAGGGCCTCTTTTTGCGTGGTGACCTGTGGGGCGAAGTCCGGGTCATCGGTCGGGGCCGCCAGCACTCGGTGCATTTCACCCAGCCGTTGACCGAGCATGCCGGCGAAGTCTTTCAGTTCACCGAGGGCGTTGTAGTGCTGCTCCTGCTCGGACATGGCGTCCGCCAGTTCATCGCGCAGTGCCCGTTCGAGGTTGTTCTGGGTCCATTCCCAGGCATCGCCCTGATTGCTCAAATAGCCTTGGGCGATCATCAGCAGATTGTCCTCGCCCTTGGCGTCGCGGCGAACCACCGACCCCAGCAGCGGCGAGATGTTGCTGAACCCGGCATTGGTCAGGTAAGCGCTCATTTCCAGCTCCGGGTGCACACCCGAGGCGACCTTGCGGATCAGCTTCAGCACCAGGCTGCTGCCGATCACCACCGAACTGTTGGACTGCTCGGCGGACAGGTAGCGCACTTCGGATTCGGCCGTCAGGCCCAACCTGGCCAGCTCGGCGGTCGGCTCGAAACGAATCTCGCCGCCGTCCGAAGGCAACACGGTGTTTTCCTGCATGCCATGCAACACCGCGCGGATAAAGTTTTCCAGGCTGAACGCATCGGTGATCAACCCCACTTGAGGGCCACGTCGTACACGAGACAGTGCCAGTTGCTGCGGCAACGCCGGCCCGACTTGATCATCGGCAATGAACCCGAACGGCAACTGGTAACGGCTGGTCTGGCCACCGCTGGTGACTTCGATTTCACTCAGCAGCACCGGGTGCAGCGCATCACCGAAGCGCACGCCATAGGCCAGGTTGACCTTCTCGATGGCCGCGTCCTTGCCGGCGAACCAGCGGCGGTTTTGCAGCCAGTTCGGCAGGATGCCCTGCTCCAGCGTGCCGCGGGACGGCGCTTCGAGCAGTTCTTCCATGCGTTTTTTCAGCACCAGGGTGGTGAAGTCCGGCAGGCTTTGCGCCGGTTCTACGTGCCAGCTAGGCATTTGATTCTCCGCAGCGAGTCCGAACCAATAAAAGCCGTAAGGCGCGAGCGTCAGGAGGAAATTCAATTGGCCGATCGGCGGAAAGGCGTTACCGCCGAGCATCTCCACCGGGACCATGCCGACGTAGGCCGACAGGTCGAGCTCTGCCGCTTGCGCGCTACGGGACACGTTGGCCACGCACAGGATGATTTCGTGCTTGCCGTCGTCGCCGGTGAACTCACGGGTGTAGGCCAGAATCCGCCGATTGCTCGGCGACAGCATTTTCAGCGTGCCTCGCCCGAAGGCTTTGGACTGCTTGCGCACGGCGAGCATGCGCCGGGTCCAGTTCAGCAAGGAATGCGGGTCGCCCGCCTGGGTTTCGACGTTGACCGACAGGTAGCCGTATTGCGGGTCCATGATCGGTGGCAGTACCAGGCTCGCCGGGTCGGCGCGGGAGAACCCCCCGTTGCGATCGATCGACCACTGCATGGGCGTGCGCACGCCGTCACGGTCGCCGAGGTAGATGTTGTCGCCCATGCCGATTTCATCGCCGTAATACATCGTCGGTGTGCCCGGCATCGACAGCAGCAGGCTGTTGAGCAGTTCCACGCGACGGCGATCCCGCTCCATCAACGGCGCGAGGCGGCGGCGAATACCGAGGTTGATCCGCGCCCGACGGTCGGCCGCGTAGTAATTCCACAGGTAATCGCGTTCCTTGTCGGTGACCATTTCCAGGGTCAACTCATCGTGGTTGCGCAGGAAAATCGCCCACTGACAGTTGGCCGGGATCTCCGGGGTCTGGCGCAGGATGTCGGTGATCGGGAAGCGATCTTCCTGGGCCAGCGCCATGTACATGCGCGGCATCAACGGAAAGTGAAAGGCCATGTGGCATTCGTCGCCGTTGAGGCCTTTTTTATCGGTATCGCCGAAGTACAGCTGCGTGTCTTCCGGCCATTGATTGGCCTCGGCCAAGAGCATGCGGTCTGGGTAATTGGCGTCGATCTCGGCACGGATCTGCTTAAGGACGTCGTGGGTCTCGGGCAGGTTTTCGTTGTTGGTGCCGTCGCGCTCGATCAGGTACGGAATCGCGTCCAGGCGCAGGCCGTCGATGCCCATGTCGAGCCAGTAGCGCATCACCGACAGCACCGCTTTCATGACTTGCGGGTTGTCGAAGTTGAGGTCCGGCTGGTGCGAATAGAAGCGGTGCCAGAAGTACTGGCCGGCGACCGGGTCCCAGGTCCAGTTGGATTTCTCGGTGTCGAGAAAAATAATGCGGGTGCCGTCGTATTTGTGATCGTCGTCGGACCAGACGTAGAAGTCCCGCGCCGCCGATCCGGGTTTGGCTTTTCGTGCGCGCTGGAACCAGGCGTGCTGGTCGGAGGTGTGGTTGATGACCAGCTCGGTAATCACCCGCAGGCCGCGTTTGTGGGCCTCGGAGATGAAACGCTTGGCGTCGGCCATGGTGCCGTAGTCGGGGTGGACGCCACGGTACTCGGCAATGTCGTAGCCATCATCGCGCCGTGGCGAGGGATAGAACGGCAAGAGCCAGATGGTGTTAACGCCGAGGTCGGCAATGTAATCGAGTTTGGCGATAAGGCCGGGAAAGTCGCCGATCCCGTCATTGTTGGAGTCGAAAAAAGACTTAACGTGAACCTGGTAGATCACCGCATCCTTATACCAGAGCGGGTCCTTGATAAAGGTGGCTGCCTTGGGTTTCTTCGCCATTTGAAACTCCTGTTGAATTCAGTGCAGCCCTGAGCCGGACGCCTACCTGTGGCGAGGGAGCTTGATCCCGCTCGGCTGCGAAGCAGTCGCGAACCTGTAAATCAGATGAACCTGAAGGAAATAGGGCCGCTACGCGCCCCAGCGGGAGCAAGAGTTCATCCCGCAGGAAAACTGGGTGTCTTCAGGAAGTAGAGATCCGCCAGATGCCGAACGGTTGATGCGCCGGGTCGATCCGCATGAATTGGTACTTGCCATGCCACGTCCATCGGTGCCCGCTCATCAAGTCTTCGCCTTGGGTGCTCGCATCATCCGGCAAACCCATTTCCCACAACGGCAATTCGAAATTCGCTTCCTGGACGTTATGCGGATCGACGCTGACGGCCACCAGAATGAAGTTGCTGCCATCCGCGCTGCGTTTGCCAAAATACAGAATGTTGTCGTTCCACGCGTTGTAGACCTTCAGGCCCAGGTGCGTGTGCAGCGCCGGGTTTTGCCGGCGGATGCGGTTGAGCTGGGCGATCTCGGCGATGATGTTGCCCGGCGCGGTAAAGTCCCGCGGGCGGATCTCGTACTTCTCGGAATTGAGGTATTCCTCTTTGCCCGGCACCGGCGCGGCTTCACAGAGTTCGAAGCCCGAATACATGCCCCACAGACCGGAGCCCATGGTTGCCAGCGCGGCGCGGATCAGGAAACCGGCGCGTCCAGACTCATGAAGAAACGCAGGGTTGATGTCCGGCGTATTAACGAAGAAATTCGGCCGGTAGCATTCGCGCCACGGCGACTCGTTGAGCTCGGTGAAATAGGTCGCCAGTTCCGTTTTGGTATTGCGCCAGGTGAAGTAGGTGTAGCTCTGGGAGTAACCGACCTTGCCCAGCCGAGCCATCATCGCCGGCGTGGTAAAGGCCTCCGCCAGGAAGATCACCTCGGGGTACAACGCCCGCACGTCGGCAATCAGCCATTGCCAGAACGGCAGCGGCTTGGTGTGAGGGTTGTCGACGCGAAAGATCTTCACGCCCTCTTGCACCCAACCGACCACAATGTCCCGCAGTTCGACCCAAAGGCTCGGAATCGCATCACTGGCATAGAAATCGACGTTGACGATGTCCTGGTACTTTTTTGGCGGGTTCTCGGCGTATTTGATCGTGCCATCCGGGCGCCAGTTGAACCAGCCCGGGTGCTGCTTGAGCCACGGGTGGTCCTGGGAGCACTGGATCGCGAAATCGAGGGCAATTTCCAGTCCGTGATCTGCGGCGGCGGCCACCAGTCGACGGAAATCTTCGCGGGTGCCGAGTTCGGAGTGAATTGCCTCGTGCCCGCCCTCTTCGCTGCCGATGGCATACGGGCTGCCCGGATCATCGGGGCCGGCGCTCAATGAATTGTTCGGGCCTTTGCGGAAGCTGCGACCGATCGGGTGGATCGGCGGAAAGTACAGCACGTCAAAACCCATGTCCTGAATCATCGCCAACCGCGAGTGCACGTCGTTGAACGTGCCATGGCGGGCTGGATCGTCGGTGATCGAGCGCGGAAACAACTCATACCAACTGGCGAACTGGGCGAGCTCGCGCTCAACGTCCAGCGCAAACTCGGGGCTGAGGCTCAAATAAGCGCGGTGATCGGCCTGGGCTATCAGGTCAGCACTACGTTGGTGCAGAAACAGCGCGACCTGCTCGGCTTCGAGCAGACCGGACAGTTCATGGTGCAACGCCGCCAGATCTTCGCTCAGCGGCCCTTCCGAGCGTTCGGAGGCCTGTTTCACCTGGTTTCGCCCTTCCTGCAACTCCAGGCTGATGGGTACGCCAGCCATGTGTTTTTTCTCGATTTCATAGAGAAAGCTGCCGTATTGATCGATCCAGGCTTCGATACAGAAGACGTAGCGGCCCTGATCCTTAACGCGGAACTGGCCTTGCCAGCCGTTATTGCCGAGCTCGTTCATGACCTCGCTCTGCCAGGCCTCGTCGCCTTCGGCTCGCCAGCGTATACGCACCGCCAGTTTGTCGTGGCCGTCGGCGAACACTTTACTAATCACCACCACGTCCTGACCCACCACAGCCTTGGCCGCGAACTGCCCGCCATCCAGGGTGGGCATGACGTTTTCAATGGCGATGCGCGGCAGCAATAACGCCTGCGACAGCGGCATATGAGGGTTGTAGTTCAGCTCTGTCGGTTTTTCAGCAGTCATCGAGCATCTCTCCTTAACGCCCCATGGACGCTCTTGTGTCTGGTCGTCGTTCACACGAAACCCTTCGGTCCCGAAATGAACTCACTTAGGTTCCGAGCGACAAGCGCGGGGAAAAGTTCACGCCCATTTGCTGGGGAATCAAATCCCTTGCGCGACGGTCAACTCACTTAAGCACGACTTACGCCATGTGCCACTGGAGGCTTCAACGATGAGTATTCCAATCCCGGCCGAGACGCCCGATCCGAACATCGACCACCCGACCATTCCGCCAACCGAACCGGAGCCGGTGCCCGAGCAAGAGCCGCCCGGCACCACACCACCGCCTCGGGAAGACCCACCGAACACCATGCCGCCGGTGATCGTCACACCCTGAATCCAACACATTCCAATGTAGGAGCTGTGTTATCGCGTATCGCGAGCACCTCCTCCGTCAGGGCCGTTCCTGCTCGTCCTTATCCCGGTCGAGCATTTTCACGATCTTCGGCATCACGCTGAAAATCGCCAACGCCAGCAGCGTACTGAACACCGCCGTCGCCTCGCGGCCCAACCCGGCCGAGACGCCGATGGCGGCAGTCATCCATAACCCGGCAGCGGTGGTCAGGCCTTTGACGTGGCCTTCATCGCCTTCCTGGTTTTTCAGGATGGTGCCAGCACCCAGGAAGCCGATCCCGGCGATCACCCCTTGTACCACCCGGCTCATGGCGTCGGCCTGGGAACCGGACATCTGCGGCACCAGCACAAACAGCGCGGCACCGAGGGCCACGAGCATGTGTGTGCGCACCCCGGCGGCCTTGCCCTTTTGCTCACGCTCGAATCCGAGAATGCCGCCCAATATGGCTGCGATCAGCAATCTCACGGTTATACGCGTCAGTTGCGACGCATCGCCGATGTCGGCGAACTCTGCTTGCAGCGTTACCCAAACCTCATGCCACCAGGCGTTCATGGTGCAATCCTTGTGATTGATTGTTATGGGAGGATGGACCGCGCCGACCATTAATCAGTTGCACAGAACGATGTCCGTCGGATGCGCCCTAACAGTTTAGAACCCGCTAAAAAAAGGACACCTCCATGACTGTGCGCATCGAAAACCAGACCTGCTTTTTCCTCACCGAGAACGGCGAAGAAATTCGCCTGTGCCCCGATGTCACGATCATCACCGACTCGGAAAAAGCCATGTCGGCGGTTGAGCTCAACGGCCAGCGCGTCTACATCACCGAAGCAGAAGCCGACGCATTGACCGTAGCAGGCGCAGTGGACGGTCGTAAGCATTTGAAGGCCACCGACAGTGATTCGGTGATTTGACTGACCCGGATCAACAAGCCTCGCAAGCGCCTGATATAGGCGCTTGCGCCTCGCTGTGACGGGGTGCATCAAGTTGTCGCAGGTAGCGGATCAAAGCCCATCTGATCCGCTTTTTATTGCAATACCTGAGTCTGTTATGCAAACAGATCGCTGGTCATAGTGCTCATGCCTGATGGAGGCTGATGAGCGAAAGACCATGAGCGAAAGAATCCCCGTCCGAACCATAGAACCTGCCTCATTTATAAAAACCGAGCCTTTGCGCCCAAAGATAAAGGCCAAGTCCAGCGACAACCTGATCCACACCCGCAGCTTCACCGGCCTGTTTCGCACCTTGCGCATGAGCGGCGCGGGCCTATTGTTTTTGCTGTTCTTCGGCACCGTGTGGCTGAACTGGGGCGACCGTCAGGCGGTGCTCTGGGACCTTTCCGAAAGCAAATTCCACATCTTCGGCGCGACCTTCTGGCCACAGGATTTCATCCTGCTGTCGGCGCTGTTGATAATCGCCGCCTTCGGCCTGTTCGCCATCACCGTGTTCGCCGGCCGGGTGTGGTGCGGCTACACCTGCCCGCAGAGCTCCTGGACCTGGATCTTCATGTGGTGCGAGAAGATCACCGAAGGCGAACGCAACCAGCGGATCAAGCTGCAAGCCGCGCCATGGGGCTTGAACAAGCTGATCCGGCGCTCAGCCAAGCACACGCTATGGCTGGCCATCAGCCTGCTCACCGGCCTGACCTTTGTCGGCTACTTCACACCGATCCGGCCGCTGGCCGAAGAGATGCTGACCCTGCAAATGGGCGGTGTCAGTCTGTTCTGGGTGCTGTTCTTCACCGGCGCGACGTACATCAACGCCGGGTGGCTGCGTGAAGCGGTGTGCATGCACATGTGCCCGTATGCGCGGTTCCAGAGCGTGATGTTCGACAAGGACACCCTGACCATTTCCTACGACGTCGCCCGGGGTGAAAACCGTGGCCCGCGCAAACGTGAGGTGAAACCGGCCGAGGTAGGCCTGGGTGACTGCATCGACTGTCAGCTGTGCGTGCAGGTCTGCCCGACCGGGATCGACATTCGCGACGGTTTGCAGATGGAGTGCATCGGCTGCGCGGCATGTATCGACGCTTGCGATTCGATCATGGACAAAATGGGCTACGCCCGTGGCTTGATCAGCTATACCTCGGAGCATGAGTTGCAAGGTGGCAAGACTCACCTGCTGCGGCCACGGCTGATCGGTTACACGGCGGTGCTGCTGGTGATGATCGGCGCCCTCGCCCTCGCCCTGATCGAACGGCCGATGGTGTCGCTGGACGTGAGCAAGGACCGTGGCCTGTTCCGCGAGAACAGTCAGGGGCAGATCGAAAACATCTACAGCCTGAAGGTCATCAACAAGACCCAGCTGCGTCAGGATTACCGGCTGAGCCTGGTGGACGGCGAAGGCTTCGTGCTGCAAGGCAAGACCGAGCTGAGCCTGGCCCCGGGTGAAATTGTCGATGTACCGGTGTCGGTGGCCATGACCACCGAACGGCCGAGCAGCAGCTCGCAGACGATCAGTTTCAAGATTGCCGACAGCGACGAGCCTGACATCTACAGCGTGGCCAAAAGCCGGTTTGTTGCGCCGATGAACCGTTGATCCCTTAGACTGCGGTGCGCTATTCGCGGGCAAGCCTCGCTCCTACGGTACGGTGTTGACTGTGGGAGCGAGGCTTGCCCGCGAAGAAGTCACCTCGATTTCTCTGAATGACACCAATCCAGGCACTCGATGAAACGCTACGAAAAATTCGCCGACGACATCGCTGAACTGATCCGCTCCGGGGTCCTCGGCCCTGGCCAGCGCGTGCCGTCGGTGCGCTACGCCAGCCAGACTTACGGGGTCAGCCCGTCCACTGTGTTCCAGGCCTATTACCTGCTGGAACGCCGTGGCCTGATCCGCGCCCGGCCGCGTTCCGGCTACTTCGTCAACGCGCACGCACCGAGCCCGTTCTCGGAGCCGGTGATCAGCAGCCAGGTCAATGAATCCACCGAAGTCGACGTCAGCGAACTGGTGTTCTCGGTCCTCGACTCGATCAAGGACCCGACCACCGTGCCCTTCGGTTCGGCCTTCCCCAGCCCGACCCTGTTCCCGTTGCAGCGGTTGTCCCGCTCCCTGGCCAGCGCCGCACGGGACATGGACCCGCGCATGGTCGTCACCGACATGTCGCCGGGCAACCCTCAGCTACGTCGCCAGATTGCCCTGCGCTACATGGTCGGCGGGCTGATGCTGCCAATGGAAGAACTGCTGATCACCAACGGCGCGCTGGAAGCCCTGAACCTGTGCCTGCAAGCGGTCACCGAACCCGGCGACCTGGTGGCGATAGAAGCGCCGGCGTTCTATGCCTGCCTGCAAATACTGGAACGGCTGAAACTCAAAGCCGTCGAGATTCCGGTGCACCCGCGCGACGGTATCGACCTGGGGGTGCTCGCGCAAACCCTGGAGCGCCACCCGATCAAAGCCTGCTGGTGCATGACCAGTTTTCAGAACCCGATGGGCGCGACCATGCCCGAGGCGAAGAAGCAGGAGCTGGTCGAGCTGATGCGCAGCCACCAGGTGCCGCTGATCGAGGACGATGTCTACGCCGAGCTCTATTACGGTCAACAGGCGCCGAAACCGGCCAAGGCGTTTGATACAGAAGGGTTGGTGATGCATTGCGGTTCCTTCGCCAAGAGCCTTGCCCCCGGCTACCGCATCGGCTGGGTCGCCGCCGGGCGATATGCGCAGAAGATCGAACGGCTGAAACTCATGACCTCGCTGTGCGCCTCGATGCCGGCCCAAGCCGCCATCGCCGACTACCTGCAACACGGCGGATATGATCGGCACCTGCGCAAACTGCGCTACGCCCTGGAAGAACAGCAAAGCGCCATGCTCGCCGCCATCGCCCGCTACTTCCCGGCGCAGACACGCGTCAGCCAACCCGCCGGCGGCTACTTCCTGTGGCTGGAATTGCCGCCGCAAATGGATTCTCTGAAGTTGTTTCAGATGGCATTGGCGCAAGGCATCAGCATCGCGCCGGGGCCTATCTTTTCGCCGACGCAGCGGTTCAGGAATTGTATCCGGTTGAATTACGGCAGCCCGTGGACCGAGGATTCGGAGAAGGCGATGGAGACGTTGGGGCGGATAGTCCGGTCGTTCTGATCATTCAGCGTCGTTTGTTCGATTGCTATCGCGAGCAAGCTCGCTCCCACAGGGAGCGGTGGTGTCCACAAAAAATGTGTTCACATCCAACCACTGTGGGAGCGAGCTTGCTCGCGATGACGTCAGACCAGACGACACAAATCCAAGGATTAACGCCCGCCCCCGAGGTCAACAAACGTCCCGGTCGCATAAGAAGCCTTATCCGACAGCAACCAGATAATCGCCTCCGCCACTTCATCCGGCCGTCCACCGCGAGCCATCGGGATCGCCGATTCCAGTTTGCTGACCCGATCCGGATCACCGCTCAGCGCATGGAAGTCGGTGTAGATAAACCCCGGACGCACCGCGTTGACGCGAATGCCCTCGCCCGCCACTTCCTTGGACAGGCCGATGGTGAAGCTGTCCAGCGCACCTTTTGACGCGGCGTAATCCACGTACTCATTGGGCGAGCCCAAACGCGAAGCCACTGAGGACACATTGACGATGCTGCCGCCCTGCCCGCCATGCTTGGGCGACATGCGCATGATCGCGTGCTTGGCGCAGAGAATCGGTGCCAGGACGTTGGTCTTGAGGGTTTTGAGAATGCGGAACTCGGACATTTCGTCGACGCGGGACTTGTGGCCCACGGTGCCGGCGTTATTCACCAGCGCGGTGACTCGACCCAGCTCGGTGTCCACCCGGTGGAACAGACTGATCACTTCGTCTTCGATGCTGACGTCGGCGCGCACTGCAATGGCTTGAGCACCCAATGCACGGACTTGCGCCAGCACGCTTTGCGCAGCCGATTCGTCGGACTGATAGTTGATACAGACCCGGTAGCCAAGCCCTGCGGCCAACAGCGCGGTTGCAGCGCCGATGCCACGGCCGCCGCCGGTGATGACAATGACTTTGTCCATGCTGACTTTCCCCTTCACGCGTAAGCAATCGGGGCCAAGAATAACCGCCATTGCGCGGTTTTGCATGGACTCACGTCAAGTGACCCTACCAACGTCGTATGTATTGGAGTCTCTGTAGCAGCTGTCGAGCCCCCTCGCCACAGGAGCCCCTCACCACACAGCAGGCTCGTCAGCTGCTACAGGCACAATGCCCGTCGCCAATCGTTCCCCACGAACAATGTCGGCCATGAAGCGATCCGCCGGCAGCGGGTGCCCGAGCAGGTAGCCCTGCAATGAATCGCAACCGAGTTTGGTCAGGAAGTCTTGCTGGACGCCGGTTTCCACGCCTTCGGCGACGATGCGCAAGCCCAGCGCCTGCCCGAGGGCGACGATGGCTGACACGATGGCGGCGTCGTCACTGTCGTGTTCCAGATCGCGGACGAAACCACGGTCGATCTTCAGTTCGTTGGCTGGCAGGCGCTTGAGGTACATCAAGCTCGAATAGCCGGTGCCGAAGTCATCGATGGACAGGTCGACGCCCATTTCCGAGAGTTCCTGAAGCACCGTCATGCTCGCATCGGCATCGCTCATGGCGGTGGTTTCAGTGATTTCCAGGGTCAGACTGTTGGCCGGCAGCTGATGCGTGGCCAAGGCTTTGGAGACGCTCTTGACCAGGCCCGCATGGCAGAACTGCAACGCCGAGAGGTTCACCGCAATGCGCCACTCGGTGTAGCCGAGCACGTACCACTCGCGCATCTGGCGACAGGCTTCGTTCAGCACCCATTCACCAATGGGAATGATCAGCCCGGTCCTTTCCGCCAGGTCGATAAACTTGTCTGGCAACAGCATGCCCTGGGTCGGATGTTCCCAGCGCAGCAGCGCTTCGGCGCCTACCGGGCGACCATTGCCGGCGTCGAACTTCGGTTGGTAATAGAGGCTGAACTGCTGCTGATCGAGGGCATTGCGCAAATCCTGCAGCAATTGCAGCTGTTTGCGCGCGTTGCTGTTCATCGACGCGTCAAAGAAGCTGTAGCCGTTTTTCCCGGCCCCCTTGGCGTGGTACATCGCCGCGTCGGCGTTCATCAGCAGTTCCTGGGCGGTCTGGCCGTTGCCCGGGTACAGCGCGATGCCGAGGCTCGCGGAAATCTGCAAGTCGTGTTCGGCGACCCGGAACGAACTGCCGATCAACCCGACCTGCCGCGCCGCCACGTTCAACGCGTCGTTTGGCTCGCTGAGGCGCACCAGCAGGACGAATTCATCACCGCCGATCCGCGCCAAGGTGTCCTGACTGCGCATGTCCTCGCGCAGGCGCAAACCGACCTCACGCAACAACTGATCGCCCATGTGGTGACCGAAAGCATCATTGACCGGTTTGAAGCCGTCGAGGTCGATGAACATCAGCGCGAAACAACCGCCCTGCTCCTGAACCTTGGACATGGCCTGCTCGATGCGATCGGCCAGCAACATGCGATTGGGCAAACCGGTCAGGGTGTCGTGCAGGGCCAGTTGGGTCAGTTCGCGGTTGGCTTCCATGAGCGAGCGCGCCAGGTCGGCGGTGCGGGCTTCAAGACGCGCATCGAGAACCGAGGTCAGCAAGGCAATGCTCAACACCGCGAGCGTGGTGATCAGCACCAGGTTGTCGAGGCCTTTGCCGTTCAAGCCGCTGATGGCGGCGCCACAGAAACTGCCGTCCGGGAAGCGTGCTGCGGCCATGGCGGTGTAGTGCATACCGACGATGGCGAGCCCCATGATCACCGCCGCACCGGCGCGAAGCAGGCCCACATACGGCGTGTGCTGACGCAGGCGGAAGGCGATCCATAACGCGGCGCCGGAAGCGCCGACGGCGATGAGCAGCGATGCGCCGAACAACGTCGGGTCGTAATCGATGCCCGGCTGCATGCGCATGGCCGCCATGCCGGTGTAATGCATGGCACTGATCCCGGCGCCCATGATCAACGCGCCGAACGCCAGTTGCCAGGTCGGCAGACGTGGCTGACTGACCAGCCAAAGGGCAAAACCGCAGGACAGGATCGCGGTCAGCAGCGACAGGGACGTAAGGGTGAGGTCGTAACCCAGGTCGATGGGCAAGGTGAACGCGAGCATGCCGATAAAGTGCATCGACCACACGCCCACGCCCATGGCAAAGGCGCCGCCCGCAGTCCATAGGAGCACGGCCCGGCCTTTGGCGGTGGCAATGCGTTCGGTCAGGTCGAGCGCGGTATAGGAGGCGAGAATCGCTACACAGAGCGAAATGATAACCAGCGTGGGGGAATAGCTACCGATGAGCATGTGACTTCTCGCGATCGCCCTACCGTACTGCTTCCGTTCTCGGGAGGGCAAATCGGGTGATTGTACTGATTGCGTAAAAGAACGCACTGACAAACGTAAGCATATGGCCATCAACCCGATGAAACGCTTGTTTGACTCCCGATGACGACATGTTTGGCAGTAGCAGCTGTCGAGCCTGCGAGGCAGCTGCTACAGGGGCCGTGCTATTTGTTTTCGCTGACTTGAAGCGCCCCGTCCCACCCACCGCCCAGCGCCGCAATCAGCTGCACACTGGCAATCAACCGACTCTGCAACAGGCTCAACACACTGCGTTCATTACTCAACGCAGTGGCCTGCACCACCACTACATCCAGGTAAGCAATCACCCCGGCCTTGTACTGGTTTTGCGTCAGGCGCAGGGATTCACGCGCAGCATCCAGTGCTTCCTGGCGCACGCCGGCTTCGTCTTCCAGCACCTTGAGTTGCACCAGGTAGTTTTCCACCTCGCGGAAACCATCGAGCACGGTCTGGCGGTACTTGGCGACGGTTTCGTCGTAGGCCGCTTCACTGCGATCGACCTCGGCCGAACGCTGGCCGCCATCAAACAGGGTCATGGCCAGTTGCGGTCCCACCGACCAGAAGCGGTTGGGCACGCTGATCCAGTCGGCATAGGTGCTGCTGCTGTAACCGCCGTTCAGGCTCAGGGTCAGGTCCGGGTAGTAGGCGGCCTTCGCCACGCCGATGTTGGCGTTGGCCGCCATCACCGAACGTTCGGCGGAAGCGATGTCCGGGCGACGCTCTAGCAGCTGCGACGGCAGGCCCAGCGGTACTTCGGGCAACGCCGGGATGGTCTTGGTTTCGGCCAGGCTGAACTCGGCGGGTGGTAGCCCGATCAGCACGGCGATGGCGTTCTCGAACTGGGCACGCTGCCAGATCAGGTCGACCATGTCCGCCTGGGTGCTTTTGAGCTGGGTCTGCGCCTGAGCCACCGCGTCCTTGCCGGAGACGCCGGCGCGGTACTGGTTTTCGGTCATTTTCAGCGAGCGCTGATAGGCCTCGACGGTCGCCTCCAACAGGCGTTTCTGTTCGTCGATCACCCGCAATTGCAGGTAGTTCTGCACCAGTTCCGATTGCTGGCTCAGGCGCATCGCTGCCAGATCGGCAAAACTGGCTTCGGCGTTGGCGGTGTCGGCTTCCAGGCCCCGACGCAACTTGCCCCAAATGTCCGCTTCCCAACTGACCCCGGCCTGCGCGGTGTAGGTGTCGCGAATCCCGCTGGAGGAACTGGTCAGGCTCGAACTGCTGCTGCCGGTGCCCTGGCTGGAGCGGTTTTTCCCGACGGTCAGGTCCACCGTCGGAAAAAATGCACCCCGGGCGCTGCGCACCAAGGCCTGGGCCTGGCGGTACTGGGCTTCGGACTGGGCGACGGTCTGGTTGGAGCTGTTGAGTTTTTCGATCAGGCCGTTGAGCTGCTGATCGCCATACAACTCCCACCAGGCACCTCGGGCCAGGGAATCACTCGGGCTGGCCTGACGCCAGCCGGCCGCTTCCTTGTATTGCACCGGCGCGGCCGCTGGCGGGCGCTGGTAGTCCGGCCCGACAGCGCAAGCGCTGAGCATCGCCACGCACAGCGCCAGGCTCAGCAAACGCGTGCCCCGGGCGGCTGCCAGCGGCGTGGTCAGATTGATAAGCGAACGGTCAGTCATAGCGGAGTTTCCAGAGCAGCATCGGTACGCACGCCACGCCATTTGTTGAAGCGATGGCGCAGTTTGTCGAGATAGAGGTAAACCACCGGGGTGGTGTAAAGGGTCAGCACTTGGCTGAAAATCAGCCCGCCGATGATGGTCAGGCCCAGCGGCTGGCGCATTTCCGCCCCTTCGGCACGACCCAACAGCAACGGCAACGCGCCGAGAATCGCCGCCAGGGTGGTCATCAGAATCGGCCGCAGACGTTGCAGGCAAGCACTGCGAATCGATTCCAGCGGCGCCATGCCCTGATGGCGCTCGAGTTGCAACGCCAGGTCGATCATCAGGATGGCGTTTTTCTTGACCACGCCGATGAGCAGGAATAACCCGAGCAACGAAATCAGGCTGAACTCACCGCCCAGCGCATAGATCGACAGCAACGCGCCAACTCCGGCCGATGGCAACGTCGACAAGATGGTCAGCGGATGAATGTAGCTTTCATACAGCACACCCAGCACCAGATACACCGCCACCAGCGCGCCGAGAATCATCCACGGCTGGCTCTTCTGGGTGGCGGCGAAGGCATCGGCGGTGCCGGCCATTTTCGCGATGACATCTTCCGGCAGGCCCACCTTGGCAATCGCACGTTCGATGGCGGCACTGCCCTGCTCCACCGTGACGCCTTCGGCCATGTCGAAGGCAATGCTTTCGGAGGCGAACTGGCCTTCATGGCTGACCCGGTCGTCTTCCAGACTGTTTTCATAGTGCGCGATGGTCGACAGCGGAATTCGCGCACCGTCGGCGGTGATCACTTGTACCTGGTTGAGCGTGATCGGGTCCTGGGCGTATTTCGGATTGACCTCCATCACCACCTGGTATTGGTTGAGGCTGTCGTAAATCGTCGAGATCTGCCGCTGGCTGTAAGCGTTGTTAAGCACCGAGGTGACCATGTCCATGTCGACCCCCAAGCGTTTCGCCTGATCGCGGTCGACGATCAGCGTCACTTGCTGGGCGCCCCGACCTTCACGGGCATCGATCGCCGTCAGCTCCGGCAATGCTTTCAAAGCGGCGACGACTTTCGGATACCACTCGCGCAATGCGCCCAGATCACCGCTTTGCAAGATGTAGGAGTACTGCGCAGTGGTCTGTTCACGACCGCCACCGAACTGCAGGTCCTGATCCGCCATCAGCATCAATTGCGCGCCAGCGACCTTGGGCATTTCCTTGCGCAGGCGTTCGATGACTTTCTGCGCGGAAATGTTGCGTTCCTTGATCGGCTTCAAGCGCACCAGCATGAAGGCGTTGTTGGTGCCGTTGGTGCCGCCAATGAACCCGGCGACGCTTTCAACCGCGTCGTCCTTGAGCACGGCACGGCGGAACGTTTCCATTTTCGGCTGCATCACGCTGAACGACAGCCCGTCGTCACCACGCACGAAACCGATCAGTTGACCGGTATCCTGCTGCGGCATAAATGTTTTAGGAACAACAACATACAACGCGATGTTAACGCCGACTGTCACGAACAGGCTGAGCAAGGTCAACCGACGGTGACGCAGCACCCAGTCGAGGCTGGTGGCGTATTTGCCGACCATCCACTCGTTGGCCCGCTGGCTCCAGCGCTGCAAACGGTTTTCCTGCCCCGGCGTGTGTGGCTTGAGCCAACGGGCACAGAGCATCGGCGTCAGCGTCAGCGAAACCACCAGCGAGACCACGATGGACGCCGCCAACGTAATGGAAAATTCGCGGAACAGGCTTTCGACAATCCCGCCCATGAACAGGATCGACAGGAACACCGCCACCAGCGAGACGTTCATCGACAGTAACGTGAAGCCGACTTCCTGCGCCCCGAGGTACGCGGCCTTCATCGGCGGTACGCCTTTGTCGATGTGCCGCGAAATGTTCTCCAGCACCACGATGGCATCGTCCACCACCAGCCCGGTGGCCAGAATCAGCGCCATCAGCGACAGGTTGTTCAGGGAAAACCCGTAGAGGTACATCACCGCAAAGGTGCCGACCAGTGACACCGGCACCGCCAGGGTCGGAATCAGCGAGGCGCGGAAGTTACCGAGAAACAGGAACACCACCAGAATCACCAACGCCACGGCGATCAGCAGGGTCATTTCCGCTTCGTGCAATGTCGCCTTGATCACCGGCGAGCGGTCCATCGCCACGTTCAGCTTGACGCTGGCCGGCAGCACCGCCTGCAACGCCGGCAGCTGCGCCTTGATTTCGTTGACCGTCTCGATGATGTTGGCGCCGGCCTGGCGGTTGATCACCAGCAGCACCGCCGCGTCATTGTTGAAGAAGCCGCTGTTGTAGCGGTCCTCGACGCCATCGCTGACCTTGGCCACATCCTTCAGGCGCAGCGCCGCGCCGTCCGCGTAGTGGATGATCAGCGACTCGTAATCCTTGGCTTTCTCCAGTTGATCGTTAGCCTGAACCTGCCACAGCCGCTGGCCGTCTTCGACCGAGCCCTTGGGCCGGCGCACGTTGGCGTTGGCAATGGTGTTGCGCACATCGTCCAGGGCCACGCCGTACTGGTTGAGCGCCTGGGGCTCGAGTTCGATGCGCACCGCCGGCAAGGAGCTGCCGCCGATCTGCACCTCACCGACGCCCTGCACCTGGGAGAGGCTCTGGGACAGGATCGTCGAGGCCAAATCGTAGAGCTGGCCTTTTTCGAGCACGTCGGAGGTCAGCGACAGCACCATGATCGGCGCCTGGGACGGGTTGACCTTCTTGTAGGTCGGCATGCTGCGCATCCCGCTCGGCAGCAGGTTGCGCGAGGCATTGATCGCCGCCTGCACTTCCCGGGCCGCGCCGTTGATGTCGCGGTCGAGGTCGAACTGCAAAATCACCCGGGTCGAGCCCTGACTGGATCGGCTGCTCATGGTGTTGACCCCGGCGATGGCGCCGAAGGAGCGCTCCAGCGGCGTGGCCACGGTCGAGGCCATCACTTCAGGGCTGGCACCGGGCAGGCTGGCCTGGACCACGATCACCGGGAAATCCATCTGCGGCAACGGCGACACCGGCAACAGGCCGAAGCTCACGCCGCCCAGCAGCATGATCGCCAGGCTCAGCAGCATGGTCGCGACCGGCCGCTTGATGAAAGGTCCGGAGAGGTTCATGGCTGCTCGACCGCTTCCGCGGCTTCAGACTTGCGACCCCAGCGCCGACCAAGGCGGTCGAAATACAGATAGATCACCGGCGTGGTGAACAGCGTCAGCACCTGACTCACCAGCAAACCGCCGACCATCACCAGGCCCAACGGCTGGCGCAATTCCGCGCCGGAACCGGTCGCCAGCATCAACGGCACCGCACCAAACAATGCCGCCAGTGTGGTCATCAGGATCGGCCGGAAACGCAACAGAGCCGCCTGATAGATCGCCGTTTCCGGATCCATGCCCTGATTGCGTTCAGCGTCGAGGGCGAAGTCGATCATCATGATCGCGTTCTTTTTCACGATGCCGATCAGCAGAATGATGCCGATGATCGCGATCATCCCCAGGTCATTGCCGCTCAACAACAAGGCCAGCAAGGCGCCGACCGCCGCCGAGGGCAAGGTCGAGAGAATGGTGATCGGGTGGATGTAGCTCTCGTAGAGCACGCCAAGCACGATGTACATGGTCACCACCGCCGCCAGAATCAGCAGCAAGGTGCTCGACAACGAGGCCTGGAATGCCTCGGCCGCGCCCTGGAACTGGGTTTGCACGCCAATCGGCATGCCGATGTCTTTCTGCACTTGTTCGATGATTTCCACCGCATGCCCCAGCGCCACGCCGGGTGCGAGGTTGAAGGACATCATCACCGCCGGGAACTGGCCGATGTGGGTGATCGCCAGTTGCGCCTGCCGCTCCTCGATGTGCGCCAGGCTGGACAGGCGCACTTGCCCGCCGTCGGTGGTCTTCACGTGAATCTGATTCAACGCGTCCGGGCCGATCTTCTCGCCGGACTGCGATTGCAGGACCACGCGGTACTGGCTGGCCTGGGTATAGATGGTGGAAATCTGCCGCTGGCCGAAGGCGTCGTACAGCGCATCGGTGATGTTCGACACCGATACGCCGACCCGCGACGCGGCATCGCGGTCGATCACCAGATAAACCTGCAAACCTTTGTCTTGCAGGTCGCTGGCGACGTCGGTCAACTCCGGCCGTTGCGCCAGTGCGTCCACCAGACGACCGCTCCACAGGCTGAGCAACTCGGAATCGGGCGACGACATGCTGAACTGGTATTGCGTGCGGCTGACGCGGTCTTCGATGGTCAAGTCCTGCACCGGCTGCATGAATAGGCGAATGCCGACAAGCTTGTCCAGTTCCGGTTGCAGGCGGGCGATCACCTCGGTGGCGCTCAGGTCGCGGTTACTGTGCGACTTGAGGTTGATCAGCAGGCGACCGCTGTTGAGCGTCGAGTTGTCACCGTCGACACCGATGTAGGACGACAGGCTCTCCACCGCAGGATCGGCCAGGATCACCTTGGCCAGTTCCTGCTGCCGCTCACTCATCGCCGCAAAGGAAATCGACTGCGGCGCTTCGGAAATGCCCTGAATAACGCCCGTGTCCTGCACCGGGAAAAAACCCTTGGGCACGACCAAGTACAAGAACACCGTCAACGCCAGGGTGCCGATGGCCACCATCAGCGTAAGTGGTTGATGCTTGAGAACCCACTTTAACTTGCGGCCGTAAGCCGCGATCATCCAATCAATTGTTGCACCGCTGGCCCGGTAAAAACGGCCCTGATCTTCTTCCTTGGGTTCACGCTTGAGCAACCGCGCGCACATCATCGGCGTCAGGGTCAGGGACACGACCAGGGAAATCAGGATCGCCACCGCCAGGGTGATGGCGAACTCACGGAACAAGCGCCCCACCACGTCCGCCATGAATAGCAGCGGGATCAGTACCGCGATCAACGACAGGGTCAGGGAAATCAGGGTGAAGCCGATCTGCTTGGCGCCCTTCAACGCAGCATTAAGGGGACTGTCCCCTTCTTCGATATACCGGGAAATGTTCTCCAGCATCACGATCGCATCGTCCACCACGAAACCGGTGGCGATGGTCAGGGCCATCAAGGTCAGGTTGTTGACCGAGAAACCGGCGAGGTACATCACGCCGAAAGTGCCGATCAACGACAGCGGCACGGCCACCGACGGAATGATCGTGGCGCTGAACCGACGCAGGAACAGGAACGTGACCATGACCACCAGCGCGATGGCGATCAGCAATTCGTGCTGCACGTCGGTGACGGAGGCGCGGATGGTCTGGGTGCGGTCGGTGAGGACCGTGACGTCGAGGCCGGCCGGCAGGTTGTCGGTGATGCTCGGCAGCAAGGCCTTGATCCGGTCGACCACCTCGATAACGTTGGCACCTGGCTGGCGCTGAATGTTCAGCAGCACCGCCTGGTTTTCATTGGCCCATGCCGCCAGCCGCTCGTTTTCCGCGCCATCGACGATTTCCGCCACATCCTTCAACCGCAACGGCGCACCGTTGGCGTAGGCCAGGATCAGGTTGGCGTAGTCCTTGGGCGAGGTCAGTTGGTCGTTGGCATCGAGCATCGACACCCGGGTCGGGCCATCGAAGTTGCCCTTGGGCTGGTTGACGTTGGACGCGCCGATCAGGGTGCGCACATCCGACAGGTTCAAGCCATTGGCTGCCAATGCCTCCGGATTAACCTTGATCCGCACCGCCTGACGCTGGCCGCCGGCAATGCTGACCATACCGACGCCGCTGATCTGGGCGATTTTCTGCGCCATGCGCGTATCGACCAGGTCATTGAGCTTGGGCAACAACATGGTTTTGGAGGTGATGGCCAGGGTCAGCACCGGGGTGTCCGCCGGGTTGACTTTGTTGTACACCGGCGGCGCCGGCAGGTCCTTGGGCAGCAGATTGGTCGCGGCGTTGATCGCGGCCTGCACCTGCTGCTCGGCGACGTCCATGTTGATGTCGAGGCTGAAACGCAGGGTCAGCACCGAGGCGCCACCGGAACTGGTCGACGCCATCTGGGTCAGGCCGGGCATCTGCCCGAACTGACGCTCCAGCGGCGCGGTCACGGCGCTGGTCATGACATCCGGGCTGGCGCCGGGATACAGCGTCATGACGCGGATGGTCGGGTAATCGACTTGAGGCAACGCCGACACCGGCAGCAGCCGATAAGCAATCACGCCGGCCAGGATAATGGCCAGCATGCTCAGCGTGGTGGCGACCGGGCGAAGGATGAACAGCCGCGAGATGTTCATGCGCCGCCCTTTTTCGCCTTGTCGGTGGTCGCCGGCTCAGTCGAGCTGGCTGCCGATTTGCCTTGCAGATGGCCGGTCGGACTGGTCGGTACGTCCTGGGTGTCGTTGACCACTTCCACTTCACTGCCTTCTTTGAGGCGGTCGGTGCCTTCGAGGACGACGCGGTCTCCGGGGGCCAGGCCTTCGGTAATCACGGTGTTTTCACCGTCACTGGCGCCGACTTTCAATTGGCGGATCGCGACTTTCTTGTCGCCGTCCAGGGCGTAGACGAAGGTGCCGTTGGTGCCGAATTGAATCGCCGCCGACGGTGCGAGCACCACATCCTTAAGGGTGTCGGCCAGCAAGTGGACGTTGACGAACTGATTAGGGAACAGCGCCTGGTCACGGTTCTCATAGCGCGCCTTGAATTTCAGGGTGCCGGTGGTCACGTCGATCTGGTTGTCCAGGCTCTGCAACACGCCGGTGGCCTGCAACTTGGTGTCGCCACGGTCCCAGGCTTCGGCCGGCAGTTTGGCGCCGGTGCGATAGCGCGCCAGGACGACGTCGAGGCTGTTTTCCGGCAAGGTGAAGGCGACGCTGATCGGCTGGGTCTGGGTGATGATCGCCAGCGCCGTGGTGTCGTTGGCCGCCACCAGGTTGCCGACGTCCAGCTGCCGCAGGCCTACGCGCCCGGCAATCGGGGCGCGGATCCTGGTGAATTCGAGATTGAGCTTGGCATCGTTGACCGCCGCCTGATTGGTCTTGACCGTGCCTTGGTACTGGCCGACCAGTGCTTCGGCGGTGTCCAGGGTTTGCTTGGCGATACTGTCTTCCTTGAACAAGCCGCGATAACGCTCGACGTCGACCTGCGCGTTTTTCAGTTGTGCCTGGTTCTGCAGCAGCGTGCCTTCGGCCTGGAGCAAGGCGTTCTGGTATGGGCGCGGATCGATTTCAGCCAGCAAGTCGCCGGCCTTGACCATCTGCCCTTCTTCGAAGGAGACCTTCATCAATTCGCCGCCAACGCGGCTGCGCACATTGATAGTGTTCAGCGCGGTAACGGTGCCCAGCGCCTTGTAATACAGCGGGAAATCACCCTTGACCGCCGGCGCCACGCGCACCGGGATCGGTCCGGTCGCCCCACCGAAGCCCGGACGCATCCCCCCCGACTTGCCGGTGTGACCGGCCACGGCTTTCGGCGCAGCTCCGTCTTTTTGGGCAGTGCCGGCGGGCCAGAATTTCCAGCACAGGCCCGCAATGACCAACAGGACAAGCAGGCCGAGCAGCCAGCGACGAGGATTACGGGAAGCGGAGGATTGCATGGAATGATCAACCATTGGGCGCGTGAGCTTCTTTCTACAGGAGGCTGAACGATAAGCACTGGTGGGTATTAAGCAAAGCGCCTTTACCGGCAATTTACCTTCGGCTTACGTAACAGGAGGTTTATCTAAGACACTGAAGCACAAATGAAAACGGCCTGGACAGAGGGGGCGTTCTCAGCTAATTACCCCGCCGCGCCGGGTCTGCTGTTGTGCAGGGCAAGGCGCGAGAAGCGTGGTTTGGTCATTCCAAATAAGCTTCGAGCAACGCAGCCCTGCACAACAGCAGGCCCGGCCCTTCGGGTTGTGCCTTAAAGCGGGCCAGCATGCGTTGCAGGCCTTGGAAAGGGAACAACCATTCCCAGCGGCCTGCGCCTTGCCTGGCCCGCTTTAAGGCGACAACGCGGCGGGGAAATTAACTGAGAATGCCCCCTCAGGCCGTTAACAATTGTAATGCTTTACTTATTTCAGAACGGCCAGTGCCGCTTCGTAGTCCGGTTCTTCAGCGATTTCCTTGACCAGTTCGCTGTGCAGCACGTTGTCGTTTTCGTCCAGTACCACGACGGCACGGGCAGTCAGGCCTTTGAGCGGGCCGTCAGCGATGGCAACACCGTAGTTCTCGATGAACTCGGCACCGCGCAGGGTCGACAGGTTTTGCACGTTTTCCAGGCCTTCGGCGCCGCAGAAGCGTGCTTGGGCGAACGGGAGGTCAGCGGAGATGCACAGCACCACGGTGTTGGCGATGTCGTTGGCCTGGGCGTTGAACTTACGTACCGAAGTGGCGCAGGTCGGGGTGTCGACGCTTGGGAAGATGTTCAGCACTTTGCGCTTGCCGGCGAAGCTCGCCAGGGTCACGTCCGACAGATTGCCGGCAACCAGGGAAAAGGCTGGCGCCTTGGAACCGGCTTGTGGCAGTTGGCCGTTGACTTGAACCGGGGAGCCTTTAAGAGTGACTTGAGCCATGAACGGAGTCCTTCTGACGTTGTTGTGGAGAATTTTGAAGAGGCCGAAGTTAACCACGAAATGGGCCGACGACCTATGCCCGGATACAAATTGTGAAGTGTCGCCCCCTAAACTGGATACAACTCTTCCAAACGACACAGAAACCTGTAGGAGCGAGCCTGCTCGCGATAGCGGTGTATTAGTCGATATTCATTTTGAATGTCGGTCCGCTATCGTGAGCAGGCGACCTTCTACAGGGTCGGATGCGTGCCCACTGTCTCAGCAACCGCAGCACATTTTGGTGCCGCGTCTCGAAAATCCGGCGCATATCAACGCACCACCGACAGCCGAACAGTTCGCGCAGCCGATGTATAGCGTACCGCCCTCTCCCGCCTCCACCCGGTGTTCAAGATGAAAGGCAGACACCGCCTCTACATTTCACACATTGCCTGTCGATTCGGCTCACGCCCATTCGACTAGACAGTGAATCACCCACCCTCCAGCGGAGATAAAACCATGCGATTCATGATCATTGTAAAAGCCAGCCCGGACTCCGAGGCCGGTGTGCTGCCCACCGAGGAACTGATGACCGCGATGGGCAACTACAACGAGGAACTGACCAAGGCCGGCATCCTTATCGACTGCGACGGCCTGCAACCGAGCAGCAAAGGCGCCCGGGTGCGTTTCTCCGGCGAAAAGCGCACGATCATCGACGGCCCGTTCGCCGAAACCAAGGAGCTGATTGCCGGTTACTGGATTTGGGAGGTCAAGTCAAAAGAGGAAGCGATCGAATGGGTCAAACGCTGCCCCAACCCGATGCCGGGCACCGAAGCGGAGATCGAGATCCGCCCTATATACGGGGCGGAAGATTTCGGCGAGGAATTCACTCCGCAACTGCGTGAGCAGGAAGAACGGATACGCGAACAGATGAAAAAACGCTGAACATTGCAGGGGGTCAAGCGTCCAGCGCCACCTCATCAACACCTTTCTCGGGCAAGTCGATCACCACACCGCGTTCTCTTGCAGGTGCCAGGCTTGCCCGCGATGGCTTTTCTGCCACATCACCCAAGCCTCAGGTTTGCATTCAATTTCAATGCACAAAAAATACCGAAAACCTGAACAAACATCCAAAGCCCCCGTCCGGCTGGCGAATCCGACGTTAGCTGCTAACTTCAACAAACATGTCATACAGGCTTGATAGGAAAGAGATTACGCAGCAGTGGCAACCGCGACACAACTGCCTTTCGGCAAATAGGAGTCTCGTATGTACTGTGCAATTCGCTTGGCCGGCTACAGCCTGATGACCATGTTCGTCAGTTGTGGCGTCGGTGCCCAGGACCTCGATACCCAAATCCGCAAGGCTGCGCTGGAAAACAGTCTGCCGGCCCAAGAAGCGATCCTTTGTTTCTACACGGGTTCTATGGCGATCGCCCCCCCATCCCGTCCGGTACTCGACGCCGTCACAGCGGTGAAATGACGCCCAAGGGTTCACTATGACTAACCGCCTGTTGCTCACCGCGCTCTCGCTCGCCCTGAGCACCAGCACCTGGGCCGACTTCACTGCTACTCCCGAAGAAGCCCGGGGCATCGCCAAGGAGGCCTACCTGTATGGCTTCCCGGTGGTGGAGATGTACAAAACCCTCTACACCCAGGCCGTGGACAAAAAGAGCGCGAACTTCAAGGCGCCGTTCAACCGGATCGGCAACACCGCGAAGGCGTTCACCGCCAAGGACACCGCGTTCGTCACACCCAACGCAGACACGCCCTACTCCTTTGTGTGGATGGACCTGCGCGCCGAACCCGTTGTGCTGACCTTGCCACCCATCGACGAGCATCGTTATTACTCCGTGCAATTGATCGACGCCTACACGCAAAACTTCGCGTACCTGGGCACCCGCAGTACGGGCAACAACGGCGGGCATTTCATGGTCGCAGGCCCCAACTGGCAGGGTCAGCAACCGGTAAAAATGGATCGCCTGTTGCGCAGTGAAACCCACATCGCCTATGCCCTGTATCGCACGCAGCTGTTCGATGAAAAGGACCTGGCCCAGGTCAAGAAGATTCAGAAAGGCTACAAGGTCGAAACGCTGAGCCACTACGTCAAGCAGAAGGCCCCATCCGCCGCGCCGAAGATTGCCTGGCCCAAACCCACCCCGACCATGAGCGATACCCCTGATCTGTTCCGCTACCTTAACTTCATGCTGGCCTTCGCCCCGGCGCAGGACGCGGAAAAGGACTTGCTCGCGCGCTTCAAGACCATCGGCATCGAGGCCGGCGAGCCTTTCAACCTGCACGACTTCACCGCAGAACAACGCCAGGCCCTGGAAGACGGTATCAGTGATGCCAAGGCGGAATTCGCCCGGTTCAAGAAAGACAAAGTCGATACTCACGAGGTCACCAGCGGCGATTTCTACGGCACTCGCGATCACCTCAAGGGCAATTACCTGTACCGCTACGCTGGCGCCAACCTGGGGATTTTCGGCAACTCGGCCGAAGAGGCCAATTACATCGGCTATTTCATCGACAAGGACGGCAAGCCGCTCGACGCCTCGAAACACGATTACACCCTGCATTTCGACAAAGGCGCCCTGCCCCCGGCCGATGCGTTCTGGTCGCTGACGATGTACGACAGCAAGAACAAGTTACTGGTGGCCAACCCGTTGAATCGCTACCTGATCAATTCGCGGATGCTGCCCGATCTCAAGCTCGACATCGACGGTGGCTTGACCCTTTATCTGCAAAACAGTGCACCGGCCAAGGACCTGCAAAGCAACTGGCTGCCCGCGCCGGAAGGTCCGTTCTATGGGGTCTTGCGCCTTTACCTGCCACAACCCGAAGTTGCCAGCGGCCAGTGGAAAATGCCGCTGCTAAACCCCGTGCCGGCTAAACCATGAATTCCCACCCCATAGACCGCAGGAGCCCCCCCCGATCGACACGCCTGGCGGATAGTCAGGCCAACCGCAACCCGTCTCCTTTTGCTCACGCCTTAGGCCCACTTAGCCCTGTTTACGAGAAGGACTTCCCATGACGAACCCAATATCGATCCGTCAACGCCACGGGCTGAAGCTATTGTTTGCGTTGGCCTTGAGCATACCGCTGCTGGCCTTCGCGGCCGAACCCTTGCCCTCGTGGAACGACGGTCCATCGAAGAAAAACATCATCGAGTTCGTCCAGGCAGTCACCGACCAATCCAGCAAGGACTTCGTCAAACCCGAGGACCGCATCGCCGTCTTCGACAATGACGGCACGTTGTGGAGCGAACAACCAATGTATTTCGAGTTGCTGTTTGCCCTCGAAGAGGTCAAGCGCACCGCACCGCAACACCCGGAATGGAAAACCACCCAGCCCTTCAAAGCGGTGCTGGAAAACGATCACCAGGCCCTGGCTGCCACCGGTATGGACGGCATCCTGAAGATCTTCGGCGCCACCCACACTGGCATGACTACCGACGCCTTCGATGACTACGCCAAGACCTGGCTGAGCCAAGCCAAACATCCGAAAACCGGCAAGCCGTACACCGAGATGATCTTCCAGCCGATGCTGGAAATGCTCGATTACCTGCGCAGCCAGGACTTCAAGACCTACATCGTCTCCGGGGGCGACACCGCGTTCATGCGCGCCTTTGCCGAGAAGGTCTACGGCATTCCACCCGAGCAAGTGATCGGCACCACCTTTGTCACCGCGTTCCAGTTCAAGGACGGCAAAGCCTCGATCGTGCGCACCCCGAAACTGGCCCACAACGACGACGGCCCGGGCAAACCGGAAAGCATCGACGCGGTGATCGGGCGCCGGCCGATCCTCGCGTTCGGCAACTCCGATGGCGACCTGCAAATGCTGCAGTGGACCGCCGCCGGGCCGGGCAAACGCTTCATGGGGTTGGTGCACCACACCGACGCCAAGCGCGAATGGGCCTATGACCGTCAATCGCAGATCGGGCGTCTGGACAAGGCCCTGGACGAAGCCAAAACCCGTGGCTGGACGATTGTGGATATGGCATCCGAATGGCGCCAAATCTATCCGTTCGATGCGCCCGCTCCCGAGCAAGTGCAATAAAAAAAGCGTTACGCCGGACTGCAGTAAACGTTTGTCGGTGCCTGAAGGTAATCCCCGAGGACTTTTCGACGCGAAACAGGTAGGGTGCGCAAAATCAAATTGCCACTAGTGGACGCGTCGCGGGTTTTCATGGAGTTGCACACGCAATGAGTTGCTGGACCATCCTTGGCCTCCCGGCCGATGCCGATACACGCAGTATCAAACGCCAATACGCCATCCTGCTCAAACAGACGCGCCCGGATGAAGACCCCGAGGGCTTTCAGCGCCTGCGTGAGGCGTATGAGCACGCGCTGAGCATCAAGGAATGGGAGCAATTGCGCGAGGATGACGCGGGGGACGATGCCCCGTGGGACCTGAGCGGGCTGTCGGTGGTGGAAGTCGACACGCTGCAACGGGTCACCCGTTCGCTGGACGGTGTCAGCCGTGTCGAGCTCGAACAACGGTATGCCGCCGCCCTCGAGCATGGCGCGGCCGATGTCATGGAAGATGCGGTACTGAGGCATTGCGTCGACCACTTCGAGACGTCCGAAACACTGCTCGAATGGGCGATGCAAACCTTTCACTGGTTCGGTCTCTGGCAGCGCCTGGAACTGGACGAAGAGCTGATCGTAGAGCTGGCGCAGCAGCGCAAGCGCTTGGCCGAGCGTCGTGAGGCACCGATATTCCTGGCCGGGCAACGGCGTCTCGCCGCAGAACCCGCTGCCACCCCGGAGCATCGCGCCGCCCACTTGCTGCTGGCGCCGGGCCCATTCAGTCAGCGCCGCGCCCTGGCCCGACGCTTGCGCGAAGACGATTGGGTGCACTGTCGCAAGCTCAGCTCTGCGTTGTACGCCAACCACCCGGACATCTGCGCAGACCTGCCCGGCGGCACGCCGTTCTTCTGGCGTGACTGGGAACATGCGTATGACAGTTGGCCGATGTACCTGGGTATTGTCCTGGCCTGTCTGGTCGGTACTTTTGTTCAATACGCGCCCGACGGCGCCCGGCTGGGAGCCTTGATCAGTGTCGCGGTGTTCTGGTCGGTGATTTACGCCGTGGGCGGTTGGGTACTCAACTGGCTAATGCATCAACTCGCCCATCGGTTCTGGCTGTTGGACGATCGAATCAGCGCCCGCCTGTTGCCCGGGTTCAATCCGCCGCCACTTGGCATACTGCGCGACTTGATGCCTTGCGCGGCCATGGCGGCCGGGCTCGGCTATGTCTACGGTCCGCTTGCCAGCGCCGTGTATGTCAGCACGTTGCTGGGTGTCGGCCTGGTACGCAGGCGCCAGATCAAGACCCGCGTCTCCTGGGAACAATCCAGCCCGCTATTCAAGTATGGCCTGATGGGCGTCGGCATTCTGGTGCTGGTCGCCCTGCTCGGCGTGTTCAAAGTCATTTCCAGCCAAGGCACGGTCAACCGCAATCAGGGGCTGCAACAATTGACCGAGCGCTTGTGCAGCCGCATGCCGGCCAGCGCGGCCGAATGCTCTGCACCGGCCACCCATGAGCAGTGGTACGGCAAGGAGGCCGGGCGATGAATCGGGAATGGATGTTTCCCGTGGGGATCTTCTGGGGGTTGATTGCCCTGGGAATGTTCGGGGCCGGAAAGCCCCTGACAACGTTCGACCTGTGGCTGGACACACACGATGCACCCGTCACCGCGCAGGCCAATGCATTGAGCCCGGTAATCAATTGTCTGAATCGGGTCGATGTGCCTTGGCGCGTTGCTTATGAGCGCTACACCTCACCGGAACAACCCGTGGAACCGGTGCGGGACTGGATGGCCAACAAACATGATTTCGACGATGGCGGCTTCAGTGATGCGCCCGTCGCCCAACGGGATGTCTGTTCGCAGAAAATCAGCGAGAGACTCACTATTCTTGAGTATGACAAGCCGTTAGCGATGATGGCCGACCGTTACGTGCAGGCTCTGGAAGGGGTGACGCCCCTGACGCTGAGAATTGGCTTTTACCAGCAATCCACCTATTCAGCGCCCTCCTACGTGTTGCCGCCTGATTTTGCCGGGCAATTCCAGCCCAGGGCGGACACATACCTCGCGACCTCGACGGCCTTGAGACAACGCGTCGAAGCGCTGGACTATGAACAGCGGCAGGCTCAGCTGAAACTGATCGAAGCGCGTTTGGGCAAGGACATTCATTGGCATCTGCTGGCTTACATGATTCAGGCCAGGGATACGTTGAACCTGGTCAGTGAAGGGGTAAAAAACCGGACTCTGACGCCGCAGGCGCTGGCGAAAACCACTGGGGAACTGCAACGGGCGTGGGACAGCGGACAGCCATTCGTTCGCACGCAATTACCCGAACCGGAACGCAACAAAGTGCCGCGCTATCTGTGGTTCGACATTGCCGGGCCGACGCAGAAATACCTCAATGCGTTGAACACGTTGCACAGGGATTGGCAGAACAAGGCTGAGCCGCAGCGCTTGAGTGATGACTTTTACGCCGTTACGCGAGGGTATGACTCGCTGATCAGCCGCTACAACCGGTTGGCTCGTGCTGAGTATTGAGTGATGCGGCGCCTGCCCGGCCGTGCAATCGGGATCACTTCATAAGGTTTCCCACCGCACCATTTGACAGACGCAGAGCATCCGGCAAAGCTGCACCTAGCTTGAATGCGCGCCTGACGGCAAACGCAACTGGACTACGGAAGTCGCCATGCCGAACTCTAAAAATAAAGCAGCACAGGCAAGCCCTGATTCGCCACCGACCCTGATTAACCGCTACCTGTTTCCCGTCACCATCGGCGTATTGCTGGTGGCCGTGGCGGCGATCGGCTGGTTTCTGCTGAGCAGCACGCCAGCGCCGATCAAAACCGTGCCCGTCAGTACGCCAGCCGTTCAGCCGGCCAAACCGCAAACCGTCGTCGTGACACCGACGAAGATGGTTGATGAGCAACAGTGCCAGGGCTGTCACAGCGAGCAGATGAAGGATTGGCAAGGCTCCCATCACCAATTGGCGATGCAGGAAGCCAATGCCGAGACGATGCTGGGCGACTTCAATAACGTCACGTTCAAGGCGCAAAACGAAACCACCTGGTTTTCGCGCAAGGACGACGGTTTCTGGGTCAACACGCCCGGCATTGATGGCAAGAACGCCGACTTCAAAGTGGCCTACACCTTCGGCATCGCGCCGTTGCAGCAATACCTGATCGAGGTGGGTGAAGGTCGCTTGCAAGCGCTGGGCGTGGCCTGGGATACCGAGAAAAACCGCTGGTTCCACCTCTATCCGGGCCAGGGCGTGAATTTCAAGAACCCGCTGCACTGGAGCAAGCCGAGCCAGAACGCCAATTTCATGTGCGTCGAGTGTCACACCACCGGCTACAAGCGCAATTTCGACGCGGCCAAAAACACCTTCGACAGTCAGTGGAACAGCCTCGGAGTCGGCTGTCAGGCGTGCCACGGGCCTGCGTCTAACCACCTGGAATGGACAGCAAAAAAAGGCGATCTGATCCACGCCGGCTTTGCGGTCGACCTCAAGGACAAGGACGCCACGGTCGAAATCGAAACCTGTGCCCGCTGCCATTCGCGCCGCGCACCACTGGACGACGGCTACACCGTTGGCAAGCGCTTGATGGACGACTACCTGCCGAGCACCCTGACCCGCGAGTTGTATGCGCTGGACGGCAAGATCAAGGATGAAGTGTTCGAGCACGGCTCCTTTGCCCAAAGCAAAATGTTCGACAAGGGCGTGCGTTGCAGCAACTGCCACAACCCTCACAGCACCGAACTCAAGGCACCGGGCAACGGCGTGTGCCTGCAATGCCACACCACCGCCGGCAAGACTTCAGTGACGGGCGTCGACGGCAAGGGTTTGCAAGCCAAAAACTACGATTCCATCGAGCACACCCGCCACACCCCGGGCCAGCCTGGCTCCCAATGCGTGGATTGCCACATGCCCGGCAAGTTCTACATGGGCAACGACTTCCGGCATGACCACAGCTTCAGCATTCCCAACCCGGAGCGGGCGAAAAAACTCGGCACGCCGGACGCCTGCCTGACCTGTCACCAGGGCAAGGCCGGCGACAAGGTCACCGAGCAATTCAAGCTCTGGAACACCACCACCACGGCGCAGGCGCCACGTTACGACGAAAGCCTGTGGCTGATTCGCAACGGTCAACCCGGCGCCGCGCAAGCCTTGTACGAGCAGTTGCAGCGCAGCAACCTGCCGGCGATTCAGCGTGCGACCTTGATCGCAGAATTACCGCTGTACCCGAGCGAACAGGCGTTGAAACTCGCGACCAAGGACTTGAGCAACCCGGCACCGCAGGTGCGTGAAAGCGCAGTACGGGCCATCAGCGCGTTCCTGCCGCCACCGGAGCGTGCGCCGCTGCTGACGCCTTTGCTGGGCGATCCGGTCAAGGCGGTGCGGATCGTCGCGGCCCGGGACCTGCTGAGCGTCGCGCGCAACGGATTGGGCAGCGCCCAGGCCAACTGGAACGCGGCCATTGCCGAATACGAAGCGGTGCAAAAAAGCCTGGCCGAACGCGCCGAGGCCAACCTGAACCTGGCGATGCTCTACCAGGCCAGCGGGCGCAACGACGAAGTCGAATCGCTGCTGCGCACCGCCCTCAAGCGTGATCCGGATTTCTACCCGGCGCTGGTGACGCTGGTGCAATGGCTGGAAGCCAATGGACGCGGCCAGGAAGCGCAGACGCTGTTGGCACAAAGCCTCAAAGAACACCCGGACGCCGCCCTGCTGCAACACACCCAGGGCTTGGCGCTGGTGCGTGCGGGCCAATCAGCCCAAGCCATGCCCGCCTTGCGCAAAGCCGCGCAACTGGAACCGCAGAACGCCCAATACGGCTACGTGCTGGCCGTGGCGTTGCACGACAGCGGTAAGGTCGATGAGGCCTGTGCAGAGCTGGAGCGGTTGTTGAAAGTGCAGCCGGCCAACCGCAATGCGCGGTTATCGCTGATCCAGTATTACCTGGATAACGGGCAGGAACCGAAGGCGCAGGTGCTGTTGCAAGGCTGGAAGGCCATGAACATGGCTGATCCGGCGTTGAAATGATTGGGGTCTGATCCAACGGCCCCTTCTCGGGCAAGCCACGCTCCCACAGGATTGCGCAAAACCTGTGGGAGCTTGGCTTGCCCGCGATGGCGTCAACTCGGTTTCAGATCAGACTTACCACGAAGAACCACTCTTCAACGCCAACTCCCGCCGGCTGTTCGCCCGCATCGCCTTGATCAGCGACACCGTGCCCACCAGGATAATCACCCCGGCGAACAGGAAGTCGATGGTGTACAGCTGGAAGTCTTTCATCGGCCCCACCAGCAACACCCGTATAGCGCCGATACTCACCAGCGTGGCGAGAAAATCGATCCCCGGTTCATCGCGATAGAACACATGCAGCAGCGGCAGGCACATCACCAGCAACAAGAGCAGCACGATTACCTTGAACGAGCCTTTGCGCTCGACGCTGAACGCGCACTCGTGGGCGCCATAAGCCTTGTAGTCTTCATCGCGGACCATCGAGTTGCGTTCGTTGATGTAGTCGACGCGGTTGTACTTCTGGATCGGGGTGAAGGTGTTCGACATCTCCATCAGCGTGGTGATGTTTTTGAACCTCAGGTCGATGCGCTCGTTGCCCTTGAGGTAATACAGCACCGGTTTGTAGCCATAACGGTAGGTATCGAAGGGAAAATCCGTGGCCCGGCCCTGCACCCCGATGGGCCTTGGCTCGAGTTCTGCGTAGGCGCTTTTGTTGGCCGACGCGAGGTTGCGGCTCAGCGGCTGGACCTTGACCTGCTCAAGGAAAATCGGCGTGACGCCGAACGACCACTGCAAGGGTTCCAGACGAAGGCGCAGTTCGTTGCGGCCCAGGTCGTAGCGGTTGAAGGTGCGCTCGGACACCACCACGGCACCACTGAGCATGAACTCGCCGCGCACCGAGTTGGTGATGCGCAGCGTCAGTTGATCCTTGCCCAGCAGCGCGGCGTCGCTGGCCGGTGGCGTGCCGCACCAGGCCGTACTGTCGAAGGCTCCACCCAACTGGCCGTCACGGTTTTCCTTGAACACATAAAAATAACTGGCCCACAGCGCCAACATCAGTAACAGCGCAATCAGCCCCAAAACCTTCTTGCCCACACCCACAACTCGACTCCTTTCCCGACTTCTTCCATGCAGCCGAAAGCCCGCTGGCGCGGGTCCTCGGTTATGTCGTTGATTAGTTAGCGGCGTATTTGTCTTGCAGCGCCTGCAGGCGCTCGATCTGCTGCGGAGTCAGGCCGCTGGCATCAAACAACAGCGTGCCGTCGGCACCCACCAGTTTGATGATTTCCAGGCTGAACAGCGCTTCTGCGGGCGCATCAAGCTTGCCCCAGTCGCTGAACTGGTTCGGCGTGATTTCCCAGGTCGGCGACTCGCCCGGCTCTATACCGCCGGGAATCGGCAATTCGACTGTGCCGACAAACCATGGCGTGGCACGGCCCGGGCTGGCCACGGTGCCTTTAAAACCAACACGAGCCACAGAGTACGTCGTGCCATTCTTGACCTTTGCTACCACCACCGGTTGACCGTGCGGCGCCGCAACATTCTTGTTCTTCTCGGTGAAATAAAATTCCGACTTGAGAATCTGGAACTTGGCCATCTCGACCTTGGCTTTTTCCGCCATCTGCTGGATATCCTGCAGCTGCTTGATCTCGGCCAGGGCTTGTTGTTTTTCTTTGAGGGCACGCTCGGTGCGCAGGTTGGCGGCGATGACGGCGACGTCTTCGGCGGTTTTACCGTTGAGCGTCGTGCGCACGTTGTTTTTGGCTTGCTCAGCCGTGATCTGGCCAGTCAGAGCCTCGCCGATATTGCTGAAGGTGATGAGTTTCAAGTCTTCAAGGAGTTGGGCTTTCTTGTCTTGCGGCAAGTCTGCCGTGACCTTGTCCAGCGATGCCGTGAGGCTCTCGTCACTGGTGCCGTCCAGTTTCGGACCACCGCAACCCGCTAACATCAACGTCACCAACCCGACCGCGAAAATCCTGCGCATACCCGACTCCTTTTTGAGAATGCGCGGACTTTATCAAAATGCCATCATCGACCCAAGCGAAACTCTCAACGCCTCCTGAATAACGGCCGCGGTTCAATCACTGAACGCCCATAGAGAACGCTCATCCCGGCCAGTCCCTTCAGCGCATCCTCGGCGGATTTGTCTTCGCGCACCGCGAAACTATCGAACCCACATTGGCGCATATGGCTGAGCTGATCGCGCAGCACATCACCAACCGCGCGCAATTCCCCCGTCCAGCCCAACCGAGTACGCAGCAGGTACGCCTGGCTGTAACCGCGACCGTCGCGAAAGCTCGGGAAGTCCAGGGCAATCAGCGGCAATGCGTCAAACCACGGCTTGAGACTTTCCACTTCATCATCCGGCCCCAGCCAGACCGCATGCTGTGCGGGCGCTTGAAGCCAGCGACTCAACGGCAGAATCACCGAACCGTCCGGCAATTCACCCTCTACGTCCCTGACCAGCACCCACGGATCGTCAGTCACAATCCGCGCCCCACCCTCCTCCAGTCGCAGCAAATTGTTCATGCCGAGACCTCCAGCACCTTCGGGTAAACCTGTTCCTTGAACGGCTCAAGACCGATGCGCTGCAAGGTGTCGACAAACAGTTCTTCGCTCTCGCGGTAGTCGACGAACGTGGCGATGATCCGCTCGATCACCCCAGGCACTTCGGCAGCGCTGAAGGAAGGGCCGATGACCTTGCCCAAGGCGCTGTTCTTGCCCTGGCTGCCGCCGAGGGTGATCTGGTACCACTCGCTGCCGTTTTTATCGACGCCCAGAATGCCGATGTTGCCGATGTGGTGGTGACCGCAGGCGTTCATGCAGCCGGAGATGTTCAGGCTGATGTCGCCCAGGTCGTGGAGGTAATCCAGGTCCTCGAAACGTGCCTGGATCGCCTGGGCAATCGGGATGGATTTGGCGTTGGCCAACGCGCAGAAATCGCCGCCGGGGCACGCGATGATGTCCGTCAACAAACCGATGTTGGCGCAGCCCAGGCCCTGCTCGCAGGCCAGGCACCACAGGGTGTAGAGATCAGCCTTGGGCACGTCCGGCAGCACGATGTTCTGTTCGTGGGCGATGCGAATCTCACCGAAACCGAACTGTTCGGACCACTCGGCCACGGCCAACATTTGCTCGGTCGTCACGTCCCCCGGTGGTGAGTCGAAGCCCGGTTTGGTCGACAGCACCACGCTGGTGTAACCCGCGACCTTGTGGGGCTGAACGTTACGCATGACCCAGCGTGCGAAAGCCGGGCTCTCGGCCAGGCGCGTGCCGAAATTCAGGTCCGTGTCGGACAGTGAACGGTAATCGGGAGCCACGAAGGCACTGGCGACCCGCTCATATTCGACGTCGGTCAATTGCGCCGGACCGTCCTTGAGGTACTGCCATTCTTCCTCCACTTCCCTGGCGAAGGCTTCGATGCCCAAGGCCTTGACCAGAATCTTGATCCGCGCCTTGTACTTGTTGTCGCGTCGGCCGTGGCGGTTGTAGACCCGTAGCACCGCCTCGACGTAGGACAGCAAATGCTGCCAGGGCAATCCTTCGCGGATCTGCAACCCAAGGATCGGCGTGCGCCCCAACCCGCCACCGACAATGACCCGCAGCAGCATCTGCCCACTGTCATCGCGATAAAGATAAAGGCCGATGTCATGCATCATGATCGCGGCGCGGTCCTGCTCCGCCGAGCAGATGGCGATCTTGAACTTGCGCGGCAGGTACAGGAACTCCGGGTTGATGGTCGACCACTGGCGCAGGATCTCGGCCAGCGGTCTTGGGTCCATCAGCTCGTCTGCCGCGACCCCGGCAAAGGCTTCAGTGGTGATGTTGCGCACGCAGTTGCCGGAGGTCTGGATCGCGTGCATTTCGACCTGGGCAAGCCGTTCGAGAATGTCCGGCACCTGCGCCAGTTCGATCCAGTTGAACTGCATGTTCTGCCGGGTGGTGAAGTGGCCATACCCGCGATCGTAGTCCCGGGCGATGCTCGCCAGCGTGCGCATTTGCGTGGCGCTCAGGGTGCCGTAAGGAATCGCCACGCGCAGCATGTAGGCGTGCTTTTGCATGTACAGGCCGTTCTGCAGACGCAACGGCAGGAACTCTTCCTCGCTCAACTCGCCCGTCATGAAACGCTCGACCTGATCGCGAAACTGCGCAACCCGCTCGAAGACCAGGGCCCGGTCATAGTCGTCGTACTGATACATGTGGCTACCTCATCAGGGTGGATCGCACGCTCTGCTACAGGGGTGGCGGTGCTTGTGGCAGTGACTATGAACCTGCGGCGCAGCGGGTTACAGATTCACCTGAATGCTAAAAAACCGTATCAGCGTGCGTCAGATCACCGCAGGCTGGCCTCGTATCTGATCCGCATAAACTCGGTTTTTCTGAGTCTGTTTTGTTTCCGGCAGGGTTTCTACAGTGGACGACATGCCAGTCCGGGTGGCCTGGCAAGACTTTGCAACCGTGGAAGCATTGACCATGAGCACAGCAGCAATCGGACAGGCCTACAACTACAAGGTCGTCCGCCAATTCGTCGTGGCAACCATCGTATGGGGCGTCGTAGGGATGGCGATGGGGGTGTGGATCGCCTCGCAACTGGTGTGGCCCGAGATGAACCTCGACCTGCCGTGGACCACCTTCGGCCGCTTGCGCCCGCTGCACACCAGCCTGGTGATTTTCGGCTTTGCCGGCAGCGCGCAATTCGCCGCCAGTTACTACGCGGTACAGCGCACGTGTCAGGTGCGGCTGTACTCCGACAAACTGGCGGCGTTCACCTTCTGGGGCTGGCAATCGGTGATCGTGGTGATGCTGATCACCTTGCCGCTGGGCTACACCACCACTAAGGAATACGCCGAAATCGAATTCTCCGGCGCGGTGTGGATGACGGTGGTCTGGGTCGCTTACGCCATCGTGTTCTTCACCACCGTGGTGCAACGCAAGACCAAACACATCTACGTCGGCAACTGGTTCTTCGGCGCGTTCATCGTCGTGATCGCGATGCTGCACGTGGTCAATCACCTGTCGATTCCGGTGGATTGGTTCAAGTCCTATCCGGTCTATTCCGGGGCCACCGACGCCATGGTGCAGTGGTGGTACGGGCACAACGCCGTGGGCTTTTTCTTGACCACCGGGTTCCTCGGGATGATGTATTACTTCGTACCGAAACAGGTCGGGCGGCCGGTGTACTCGTACCGGTTGTCGATTGTGCATTTCTGGGCGCTGATCACCCTGTACATCTGGGCCGGCCCGCACCATTTGCACTACACCGCGTTGCCGGACTGGGCGCAATCACTCGGTATGGCGATGTCGCTGATTTTGCTGGCGCCGAGTTGGGGCGGGATGATCAACGGCATGATGACGCTCTCGGGCGCCTGGCATAAGTTGCGCACCGACCCGATCCTGCGCTTTTTAGTGCTGTCGCTGGCGTTCTACGGGATGTCGACGTTCGAAGGGCCGATGATGGCCATCAAAACGGTCAACGCCCTCTCCCACTACACCGACTGGACCATCGGCCACGTCCACGCCGGTGCCCTCGGTTGGGTGGCGATGATCACGTTTGGCGCCATCTACCACATGGTCCCGAAAGTCTTCGGTCGTGAGCAGATGTTCAGCACGCCGCTGATCAACCTGCACTTCTGGCTCGCGACCATCGGCACGGTGTTGTACATCGCCTCGATGTGGGTCAACGGCATCACCCAAGGGTTGATGTGGCGTGCGATCAACGACGACGGCACCCTGACCTACTCGTTCGTCGAGGCCTTGCAGGCCAGCCATCCGGGATTCGTGGTGCGCTTCGCCGGCGGGGTTTTCTTCCTTAGCGGGATGCTGCTGATGGCCTACAACACGTGGCGCACAGTGCGGGTTTCGGACGTGGCGATGGCCGAACGTGAAGCGCAGATTGCGTGAGGTGTGAGATGACCGAGATAGTGTTGAATCTGTTTGGGGTCGTGGGGTTTTGGCTGGCGATCGAGTATTGCCTGAAACACCAGACGGCCGAGAGCCTGGAGGACGCGAGCCTGATTCCGTTTGCCGATGACCCTGAGGTGGCGCGGCGGGTGGAATTGGCGACGGGGAAGACTGTGAAGGCGGTGGCGCCGGAAGACGCTAAACCCGGATGGGGCAACCTGGAAATCTGACACACCACTAATCCAAATGTGGGAGCGAGCCTGCTCGCTCCCACAGGGATATGTGTAAGGTCAGAGAATCAACCGCGTTCGCGGGGAATAAGGCTCTGCAACTGCTGCGCCAGGAAGTTCGCATCGAAGGCAAACGTATCCGGGTCCTTCAACCCATTGGTCTTGCGCCATTGCCAGTTGGTCGACGGCGGCAGGCACACCAGCGAAATGCTGCCATACCGCGCAGCCGTCAACCCCATCACCGCCAACGAAATCTGACCACCGGCGCCCATCACATCCGGCACGAACTCCACCGGTTTGCCGGCAATGACAATGCTCAATTTCTCGGTCTTGAACGTCGACGTCTCGACCGGAACGCTCGGCCCTGAAGCGACATACACCTCGCGACTCACCTCCAGCAGATTCGGCACCTGGACCGGCTCCAGCCATTGCTGGATCTGGTCGAACAATTCACCGATACGCGTCGCCCACACGGCCGATTGCGACTCAAACACTTGCTTCTTGTGCGCTTCGCTTTCTGCGTAGTGGCGAAGCATCTCGCCCAGTTGCTGTACGTCGTCCATTGCGGTGTTCCTTTGGTTGAAGCGGTGCTGCGGAAGCCGATCATGGCAGATGCCGGCCACCGGTGTACGACAAAGCTGCTGTATGGGCACCCTTTAACGATGAGTGAAAACGACGAGCGGCTGCATTTTCATCGTTTTATTGCCGTTTACCTGTCAGATCTGACAGTAGCTGATACCCGCCTGTTGGTGTTTGATGACTTGGCAGTCGAGATTCAATTTAAAACATACAGCCAAGGACCGCCGTTCATGAGCCACCAGATAACGTCGATAGACAAAGTCGTGATACCGCTGTGGACGACCCCGGTCATTCATCCCGACAATCCCGAGGGGGGTGTCGGGTTAATCCTGGTGACCCCTGCCGGCCTCCAGGTGTTGATCGACCCCTGGTTCAACATGAGTGAATTCGATACTGCTGAGCTGGTGCTCAACGCCCTGCCCACCGGTGTCTCAAAGACGATCCAGTCGGGTGAGGAAAACAAGAGATTCACGCTGAATCTGCCAGGAGGGTTCCTGCAGAACGGGATCAACCGGATTAGTCTTAGGGTCAAACGCGTCAGTCAGGAGCCGGAAACGTCGGCGGACCTGGTCTTCCTGTTCAACACTCCCCGCCCCGGCGGCGAGGTAACAGGGACAGGGGATAATCCCAACCTTGTAATGACGCTTCCAGCGGATGTGATAGCCAAAGGGGTGGACGCCGAACGTGCCGCCCAAGGGGTAGATGTCACACTCGCCTACCCTTACCTGAGAGCGCACGACGAGATTATCCTCGATTGTGACGGCCACACCGTCCGGCACACGGTGACGACAGCGCAAGCCGGTGCAGGCAGAGTCGTTCTGAAGCTTTTTGCCGACGCATTCCAAAATGATAACCCTCGATTTGCAATGCGCTTCCGGGTCGTGGATCAAATCGGAAATTCATCCGGGCCGCAGGCGATCTGGTCGAGTACGACTCACATCGATGTACACGTTAAACGACCGGTTCTGGATCTGAAGCCGCCTAAGGTCCTGGAGGCCTTGGGAAACAACGGGACGGAGCTGACGTTTGATGACATGTACTCGGCCGAGCATGCCAGGGTGCAGGTTTCCTATACCGGCTCGCTCACCGGACACACCGTCAAAGTGTATTGGGTTGGCCGAAACAACACCTATGGCAGTGAAATTCAAACGATTGGGCAACCAGGGCAAACCTTGACATTCCTGATCGACCGACTGGACGTCATCGACTGTATCGGCAGCGGCGCCGAGGTGTATTACACGGTTAAATATCCCGGCATTTCCGAGCCACTCGAGTCCCGCCCCCTTCACCTCACCGTTATAGCCCAGAGATTTCATCTGCCTGAACCCACATTGTCGTCAGATAAACGCACGGCAACCGTCAGCTATGTTGGTATGACCAGCGGATATTCAATACGCATAGCCTGGCACGGGAAAGTCACTCGTTATGGACCTGATGTCCCTATTACCAATACCTCGCAGATGAGACTGGCGATTGATCCCGCCTGGATTGCTGAAAGTGAAGGACTGCCGGTACGTATCAATTACACGATCCTTCGGACCGGTAGTGGTGATCGCTTGATGTTTTCGTGGATCTTGCGCTTGCAAGTTTAGTAACAAACCCAACAACAAATATCGAGAGCGTCACCACACTCAAGGACGACACTATGAATCGCCACCCTTGGTCATTGCTGTGCGCAGGATTATTAATGAGTCACTACTCATTATCGTATGCGGATCCGCTAACAGCCAAAGCAGCAGATGACCGAAAGACAATCTCAATACAACGGTGTGCGAAATACATCGAAAAGGCCGAATGGTTTCTACGGGAGTATAAATGGTCTATCGCGATTACACCGACTCCCTGCGCAAGAGAAACACAGGTAGAGCAAACACCTTATCTTTGGGATGAACTCACACGGGATTACTCCAATAGCCGATATTGGAAAAACACCCATGGGCTGCGCCACCAGTTGATCTGCCATTTAGAGATTGCAAGGGATAAACCACAGTGGATTCTGGAACCTTGGCGACCTGATGTCGGTTATCAGTTAACACTGGCCGCCGGTTGTAATCATGTCACCCCGCTACCGGAAAAGGCACCGTAATACTTCTCGGTGCATCAAGACTATTGAAAGCCAAAAACATCGACATTGATTAAAGATTCAACACGCCAACGCCTTTTGATGAAGGAGCCTTGTCATGAAAAATGCAATCTTTATTGTATTCATTGCTTTAATCATGGGTTGTTCATCTACCCGCACAACTTCACCGAATGACGTCGCCGTCCTTGACGGCCCTGACGCCCGGAATGGAGCGACGGTAGCGGCTCAGCTAACGACGCTTTACGGCAGGAAGTTCCCCAATTGCAACAAGGTCGACTCCCAGCCGGCGTTCCTGTGTTCTGGCGTAACACTCAGGGTTACCGTGAAAGATCCCGCGGGGCAGTACAAGGTATGGGACCCCAGTCCTACCTCAGTAAAAAGCGGCGGTGTTTCATTTTCTTACCTGAGGGCCGACGCAAACTTCGGGCGCCTGGCATGGGGTTATGGTAATGGCTATATCCTTTACCCCTTTCTTGAACAACCCGCCGGTAAGGACCAGTTGCAATACTTGTGCTCATACCCTATGGATGCCTGGGGTTGGCATCGAAGCCCGACGGAAGTTTGCGGCCCATCCGCCACGTACCCTGCACAAAGCAAACGCTGCCAGGAAGCCGGTGTAACGACTGCTGCGCAAGCGGTGGCGGTATGGAACCTGGCAGGAGGTAATCCAAACTTGCGCCAATGTGGATTCGACGTCGAAGATGATCGCAACATGTTGGCTGGACCTGCGTTTTACCAGTCGTTACTGGCGAAATCCATGTTAGGTATCACCGGTTTTAACGAACACAACGAAATCATCATTCGCACCTGGCCTGCGGGCCGTGCCAACACGTTACCTATCAAGGCGTTCTTTTTCATCTCCGGTGGCGATAACCAGGGATTGGCGGATGCGCAATATAATCAACGGGACTTCTACAACTCAACCAATCCGAAAATTGTTGTCCCCATTATTCGACTGACACCACCCGCCAGTTCAACCGGCACAGCCACTTTTACTTACGTCGCCTCAGATCAGGTGGTCGTTCAATAACTACGATCAGCCGCCCATACATCAAGTAAGAATGAACATGAAACGGACAACATTATGAAACGAATCATAATAGTGCTATTTATCGCGTCCGCTCTGGGATGCACCCATGTCGAGAACCCGGTTCAGGATGTAACCGTTTCCGGTGCAACTCATGCAGCCATGACAGGACCGGAGGTTGTCAACTTGCTAACGACACTTTATAACCGAACCTACGCCAACTGTAACAACTCGCCCACCGCACCGGCATTTTTATGTTCGGGCGTGGTACTCAGGGTCACCGATAAAAGACCTGGCGAAACGCACCATGTATGGAATCCGAGCCCGACTTCAGTTGGAAACGGTGGTGTTTCGTTTTCCTACATCAGAGCGGATGCAAAATACGGGCGACTCGCGTGGGGGAAAAACAACGGTTTCATGTTGTACCCCATTTTCGGTGCGCCGCATGACAAGGTCGATCTCGATTTCCTTTGCTCCTTCCCCATCGACGGCTGGACCTGGAACCGAGTGACACCCTGTGGTCATCACGCGTCCTTTCCGTCTCAAAGCCAACGTTGCCGTAGTGCAGGCGTCACCACGGCAGAGCAATGGAAAACCGTTTGGGACAGCTCACCCAACAATCAACACATTCGCCAATGCGGTTTTGATGTTTCGGAGGCGACAGGTAAACCTGCTGCAGACGCGTTTTATCAATCCGTGCGGGCAAGGGGGATGTTGGGCGCAACCGGATTTAACGAACAAAACGAAATCGTCATCAAGACCTGGCTGCAGAATATGCAGAACACGCTGCCTCTTATGGCCTTCTTTTTTATCGCAGGGGGCGACAATGCCGGTCTTGTGGAAGCCCGTGGCAACCAGAAGGATTTTTATGACTCCACCACCATCAGAATCTGGGTGCCGGTCATCAGGCTCATTCCGCCTTCGACGATTTCCGGCAACGCAAGTTTCCAATACGTAGCCTCGGATCAAATGGTCGCACCTTGATCACTCGCCTGTCTCTGACGCAGAAGCTTCAGGGAAAACGAGGCATAAACCACTCAATACACTGGCATCATCTGCCCAAATCGATGGACACTCTCCCCACTTGAAGAAATCGGAGAGTCGCATGCGCACCATCGGCCTTATCGGCGGCATGAGCTGGGAGTCCAGCGCCGAGTATTACCGCCTCATCAACCAACAGGTTCGCGACCGGCTCGGGCCGTTGCGTTCGGCGAAATTGCTGATGTACAGCGTCGACTTCGGCCCTGTCGAACAGGCCCAGCATGCCGGGCGTTGGGACGACGCGGCGGCGATTCTGGTGGACGCGGCGCAGCGGCTGCAGGCCGGCGGTGCCGAGTGCGTGGTGCTGTGTACCAACACCATGCACAAGGTGGCCGGGCAGATTCAGGGCGCGATCAATATTCCGTTTTTGCACATCGCCGACCCGACCGCCCAGGCAGCCGTGGAGACCGGAGCGCTGAAGGTCGGTTTGCTCGGAACTGCGTTCACCATGGAACAGGACTTTCTCAAGGATCGCCTGAGCGCGATGGGGTTGACGGTGCTGGTGCCGGACGCCGAGGAACGCAACGCCGTGCACAGGATCATCTATGACGAGTTGTGCGTTGGGGAGATCAGCGAGGCGTCGCGCAAGGTGTATCAGCAGGTCATCGAGTCGATGACCCGGCGTGGCGCCCAGGCGATCATCCTCGGTTGCACCGAAATCGGCATGCTGATCAAACCCGAGCACAGCGCCCTGCCCTTGCTCGACACCACCGAACTGCATGCGCAGGCGGCGGTGGCGTTCGCGTTGGGTGACTGAGTCAGTCGAACCTGGGCGTGCGACACAGGCATGTCATGCTTTAGGTATAGCGATAAATTCGTCACAAAAGTGTTGTATCAGGCACAGAAGAAAGTGCCTGATACCATCACGAACCAGCAAACTTACAACTATAATCAGCCAGCGCAAAATCTCTCTACGGGCAAGTCTTGCACTAGTATTTACTTCAAAAAAAACACTACTCGTTAGTCAAATCAAAATCTCCCGACACCCTTTTTTCCGGAGGTGCCCCAGAAGAACTAGACTCGACTACCATTTCAAATTTCCCAGTGATACGTCGCGGCGATGGTGTTGAGCTGACTTCGACCCAGCCCGATTTGGCCTTATACTCAAATCCATGCATGTCCGACCACTCTTTGTATTCAACTTTCAACAGTTTTGTAGCGTCATGGCGCCCGCTGGGATAGTCTCCCTGAAAACCAAGCAACAGATGAGTTCTAGGCGCCATAGGACCGCCGACACCCTCCAGGACCCAAATTTCAACACTTCCTTCTTTCACATCAAACGATTTATAGTCTTGCTTTAGCGGCTCTTTCCCATCCACACGCACAACAAAAGAACCCGTCGTGCTATTTTTGCTATTAAGTTCGCCACTCATGTTCAACCCATCCAAAAATAAATGAATATCCCTTGCACACTCTATATACAAGGCACTAACAACATCACCTCTCCAAGCCACCACCAGCACTTTTAATAGTGACGCTATCGCCTCCTTTAATACACCTGCGCACTTCTCCCGACAACTGTCAGACCTGACAGTTGACAACAACTCATTTTCCGAAAAAGGCGATGTAAAAAGAGGGATATTTTTTATCTACGGTGATTCGTCATAAGTAACGTTTACATTTTTTTATCTGGTTTCAAGAGCGCCAAAGAGCGCCAATACCGTGCGCCGGATTATCGATGACGAGTTGTTCGTAGGGGTGATCGGCGAGTGACTGACGACTGCACGGATATCGGCCTGCTGATCAAACCCGAGCACAGCGCCCTGCCCTTGCTCGACACCACCGAACTGCATGCGCAGGCGGCGGTGGCGTTCGCGTTGGGTGACTGAGTCAGTCGGACCTGGGCGTGCGACGCAGACGCGCCATGCTCAACGTGTCGACCAGCCGGCCGTCACGCACGGCGTAGTCGCGGAACAGGCCTTCGGTCTCGAAACCGAACTTGCGGTAGAGCCCGATGGCTGCTTCGTTGTCGGCGTACACCGAGAGCTCGACCCGTTGCAGGTTCATCCAGTTGTCGGCGACGTCCAGCGCCGCCGCCAGCAGTTTTGAGCCCACGCCTTTGCCCTGCCAATCCACCGCGACCGCCATGCCGAGATTGCCGGCATGGCTGCGGCGGATCCGCGAAAACTGCTCCAGGCCAATGTTGCCGATGACCGCGCCCTGATGCAGCGCCACCAGTTTCACCAGCCGCTCGTTATCCGACGCCAGGCGTTGGCGCCAGATCTCGGTGGATTGAAACGGCATTTGCAGGACCTGACGGGTGATCGCCGGGTCGTTGTAGAGTGCGGTGACGCCCTCGATGTGGGATTCGCTGAAGCGTTCGAGGGTGATGACAGAATCGGTAGCGGGCATGGGTGACTCATCCTTGATGCAGACATGGCCGCCCACTCTACAATGCCTTCTCGCGATGTGACCATAACCCTCTGCGCGACAAACCCTGTGGGAGCGAGCTTGCTCGCGATATCGGTGGGTCAGTCACTCAGGATGTTGAATGTTAGGCCGCCATCGCGAGCAAGCTCGCTCCCACAGGTTTATGCGCTCAGGCTTCGAACCACTCACGCCGCTCGTTGAAGGTGTTGTGGATCAGGTCGACGATCATTTGCACTTCTGCCCGCCCTGTGGACTCGGTATTGACCGCCATCCACACCTGGCGCTGCATCGGCTGGTCGAACACCCCCGATAACCCGATCAGGCCGCGGTCAAACCGACTCATGTAAGTGGGCAGCAAACCAATGCAGGCGCTGCAACGGATCATCTCCAGCATCAGCTCATAAGAGTGCAAATGCACCACGCCGGCCAGGCGCTGGTCGACCACGCCGTTCCATGGCCGAAAACTCTCGACCTGACGATCCGGCTGCCATTGCACCAACATGAAGTCAGCCAGGTCATCAAGGCTGTCGGGGCGGGCCGCCACCCGTGAATACCGTTTGGCGATGTGCGGCAGATAGTCCAGTCGCGTCAGACGCTGCGGCTCGCTGACCGGGAAACTCGGGCCTGGCAGCGGTGAGTCGATACCGGCCAGCCACAGCACCACGTCAGCACTGATCGCTTGCAGGGACAGTTCGCTGTCCAGCGTGATGATGTCGAGGCGCACGCTGGCGTTGCGTCGCAACAGCGCGACCAGATCACGTCCCAGGATGTCATGCAGAATCGACTCGGCCACGGCCAGTCGAATCAATGGTTGTTCGATCACCGGCACATCGTGCTCATGAGCCAGGGCGATCAACTGGGCCTGAAGCTGCAACCCTTCACGGCTCAAGGCCAGGCCGTTGTCCTGGTGACTGAACAGCGAACACTGCAATTGCGTTTCAAGCTGCGCCAGGTGTTTGCGCAATTGCGTTGATTTGATATTGAGGCTGCGGGCCGCCTGCATGAAACAACCGCAACGGGCACTGACCCGGAAAGACTGCGCCAGCACCGGGTCAATCCCGGCAGCGCGGGTGGATTCCATGTATGACATCAATGACTCCTTGTCGATCTATCCTTGAAAACCTCATCCTGCGCAGCGTTTATGAACCTGACGTGACACCCCGAGCGGAAAATCGATTCAGCTGCTGGGGCTTTGCCGAAAACTCACCGCCAGGCGATTCCAGCTGTTGATGGTGGTGACCGCGATGGTCAAGTCGACCATTTCGCTTTCGTTGAACTGCTCACGCGCCTGCGCGTAGACGTCGTCCGGCACATGGTTTTCAGAGAGCAGGGTCACCGCCTCGGTCCAGGCCAACGCCGCGCGTTCGCGAGGGTTGAAGAAGCCGCTGTCGCGCCACACCACAATCGAATACAAGCGCCGATCCGTCTCGCCCAGACGCCGCGCGTCCACTGAATGCATGTCGGTGCAGAAGGCGCAGCCATTGAGTTGCGAGGCGCGGATCTTGATCAAATGCAGCAAGGCGGGCTCGATGCTCAGGTTGCTGGTCAAGGCTTCCATAGCGATCATCGCCTTCATCGCTTTGGGCGACGCACTGTAGTAATCCAGGCGGGAGCTCATGGGGTGACCCTCTTGGATCAAATAGAGACCCCCAAGGTAGGCGCTGACGCATCGGCGTTACAGGTCCAATTCGGCGAAAAAGCCGTGGACCATTCGGCGGCAGACCAATCCTGGGTTTTTCGCCCACGCAACTTCTGCACGGCGGCTCGTGCGGGTAATCTGGCGCGACGCACACGCGCCTCAATCGCTCCAGGAGCCTCGCCGGTATGGAACTTCATGTTGTCATCAACGGCCGCAAGGACCTGGCAGGCCAGTTGTATAACCAACTGCGCAGCGCCATTGAATCCGGCCGCCTGGCAGCCGGGACGCAACTGCCACCCAGTCGCTTGCTGGCCGAACAGCTGGGCATTTCGCGCAAGACCATTTCCGACACCTACGCGCAACTGACCTATGAGAACTTCCTCACCGGGGTGATCGGCAAAGGCACTTTCGTCAACGCCCGGACAGCCAAAGCCGTCCCCAAGCAAAGCCATTCGCAGCTGGCGAGCTTTGAGGTGATCGAGTCCTGGCGCAATCTGCCGGTGTTTTTGCGCCACCCTACCCTTGAGGGTTCGTTACGCTACGACTTCATCGGTGGCGCGACCAGCAAAGGCCAGTTCCCACAGGACGATTGGCGGCGCTGCATCTCCCACGCATTGCGCCAGATTGCCGGTTCCAAAGGTTTCTACAGCCTGCCCGAAGGCCTGCCGGCACTGCGCAATGCGATCGCCCGGCACATCGCGTTTTCCCGCGGGGTCAATTGCCAGGACGAAGACGTGGTGGTGTGCAACGGTGCGCAACAGGCGCTGGACCTGATCTCCCGGGTGCTGACGCGCCCGGGCAGCATTGTCGCCATGGAAGACCCCGGCTATCCGCCGGCTCGCCTGTTGTTTGGCACCCACGGGGCCACGGTGATCGGGGTGCCGGTGGATGCCGAAGGGATTGAGGTGGACAAGATCCCCTTGGGCACCCGGCTGATTTACGTCACGCCGTCCCACCAGTTTCCGCTGGGCATGCCGATGAGCCAGGCACGCCGGGTTGCGCTGCTGGAACGGGCTTACGAGCTGGGCGCGATCATCATCGAGGACGATTACGACAGCGAATTTCGCTACGAAGGCCGCCCGACCGATTCACTGCAAAGCATGGATGAACGCGGCATTGTCGCCTACGTCGGGACCTTTTCAAAAACCATGCTGCCGGAACTGCGCCTCGGTTATGCGGTGTTGCCGCCGGCAATTCTTGAAGCCGTCATCCGCGCCAAGCAACTCACCGACCTGCACACCTCCACCCTGCCCCAATGGGCGCTGGCCAAGTTCATCGCCGAAGGTTGCCTGCTCAAGCACATCCGGCGCTGCCACACGATCTATGCCGGGCGTCGCGAGCGGATCCTGTCGCGCATAGCGGGCGACCTGTCACCCTGGCTTGAACCTGTGCCCACCACGGCCGGGTTCCACATGGTGGTTATGTGCAAAGTGCCTATCGATATTCCATTGGTGATCGAATTGGCGAAAAAGGTCGAAGTCGGGCTCTACGCGATCGACAGCTTTTTCTACCAGCAAGCACCACGGGCCGGGCTTTTCCTGGGCTTTGGCGCCATCGAAACCCTGGATATCGACGTCGCCCTGGACCGTTTGCGCGACATTTTGCAGCAGGTGGCCTGATCGATTGGTCTGCGGCTTTATCCGGCGATTGGCTATTGGCGGTCCACAGGTGCAGGCCTATCCTGCATAAGCGTTATCCCTCAATGAGCAGGATTCGTCCGGCCTGATTCAGGAGTGTGAGCAATGTCCAACGAAGTGATCAATACCGTACAGGTGCAGGCCGCCGCCGGCCGCTCGGAAGAACTGGGTAAGCAACTGCAAAAGATTGTCGACACCCTGCGTCAGCAACCGGGCTGTGATTCCTATATGGTCGACCGCTGCCCAGAGGACAGCAACCGCTGGACCGTCAGCGCCCGCTGGCAATCGGAAGCGGCCATGCAATCGCATTTCAACTGCCCTGAAGTACAAGGCTTTATTGGCCTGATCGATGAAAACCTGGCGAGAACCGTGGATTTCAACAGCTTCCCGATTCGCTGAATCCCTACAACCGCTGCCTTGTGGCGAGGGGGCTTGCCCCCTCGCCACAAGGCAGCGGTTACATTAATCATGCGTAGGATTGGTCCCCTCACCTTCGCGAATATTGGCTGTTTGATTGGCCCCGTCTGCGGACTAATGTTGTTTCTGACAACTAACCAACCGCAGGTGAAGAACCATGAAAGCTTTGCGTTTCCTTGCTGCTCCCCTGACCGCCCTCGCCCTGACCGTTTCAGCGACTGCCATTGCTCACGAAGGCCCTTCGGAGAAGGTCACGGTTTTGCAGGATGAAGCACTGAAAAACGTGCCTGGCAAAAAAGCCATGATGATTGAGGTCGACTACAAACCCGGCCAATCCTCGATAGCCCATAAGCATGAAGGCACCGCCATGGCCTACGTGCTTTCAGGCTCGATCATTTCTCAAGTGAAGGGTGAGAAAGCAATCACATATAAGGCCGGGCAGTATTGGTACGAACCGGCCGGCTCGGAACATTTGGTCTCGAAAAATGCCAGCGCAACCAAGCCTGCCAAACTGTTGGTATTCATGGTGTTGTCCCCCGACGAGAAAGTGTTGATCCCCTTGGAAAACTGATCGCTGAAGGGATAGCCATAAGTAAAAAGGCCCGAATCAACATTTCGGGCCTTTTTATTTCCCGGCGCAATTACCGGACATCGCTTAAACCCAATTAACCTATTGGCCACCCAAGAAGTGCAGTTTTTGGCTATTTAAAGACACTGTGACAGGTTTAGTCTGACACTCACGCCGGATCATCCGACAGTACAACTTTCCGACTCAAGTTGTTTCACTGGAGTAATGCCATGAAACTTGCACTTGTCAGTACATTAACCATGACCATTGTCTTGGCGGGCTGCTCTGTCCCTACTGCGCCCAAGGCCAAGTCTTCCCTGGACGGGCTCTTCTCTGAACCGGTTGGACGCAGCAACGCCACGCACGTTCCTAACGGCCCCCAGGTTTCGCTGGGAATCGTCTACAGCCGCAACACCCAGGCCAACCGCGATTATCTTCAGCACTATCAGGCCAACGCCGGCACCGGTTTCGGCCAGAGCCTGCTGGTACAGTCGATCCACGACGCCTACGTGGCCACCTCCAGACCCGACCATGCAGTGGACTGGGTCAAGGCATCGCTGCAACGTCAGTTCGGCTCGGTGACGGTATACCCGGACATGCAAAGCCTCAGGGCGGCGAAACCCGACGTGGTCGCCATTGTCGACTCCCGCAGCCAATTGATCACGTCGCGCAGTTCGGATATCGAAGCGGATGTGAGTGCGAACTTCTATGATTCGAACTTCAACTACATCGGCACTGCGCAGGGGCATGACGCCAAAGCACTGAGTCCGTTATGGGCAGACTACAAACGCAGCGAAGATATCGTGGCGGATATTAATGAACAACAGAATGTGCAAGTTCGGGCACTGCAAAAATTTGACCAGTCGCTCAGTAGCTTATTGACAAAGCCGACAGAAAAACTGTCGACCATTGATTCGGAAAAATATCAAACACTGTATTAATTCTCAGCACAATCCTTGCGCCTTGAATCACAATCAAATGAGCACGTCTACTGTCAAGTCTGACAGTAGACGGCCTGTTTGTTCCTGCGTATCTATTCCGTCAGTGCGACGTATTTTGATGCGACCGAAAACAACCGATTGCGACGCACCATTACAAACTTTTTTTGCTAAAGGAGCGTCAACATGCAAACCAGCAAACCACCTATTGACCAAGACTATCTAGACCCAAAATTCGGGCTCAACCGCAATGGTGTTGTATGGGTTGAATACCCAGACCGCATCAGCAATGACGCTGACGGGATCACATTAGCCCCCGACAGAAAACTCCTTATCGCCAGCGGATACGGCTTAAAGTTTTCGATTGTGCGACTTAACGCCGACGGCACTCAGGACTCGAGTTTTGGTGATAACGGTGTCGTCACGGGCACGTTCGCAGAGGGATACAGATCAAAAGGCAAAGGCATTACTGTACTTGAGAGCGGTGAAATATTGCTCAGCGGTGTGTTTTTGCTCGAGGATTTTGGTAGTCCAACCGAACGTGGTCTCGCGCTGTTTGATACAAATGGCCAGCCAGTCAAAGAGTTCGGCAACGGTGGCGTTCTGCTTTTACGCCCGCTGCCCGAGACCGGGTCAACACCGAGTGTAAACCAATCCCTCACTGAGACTGCAGCAGGTGCAACCAGCTATTCGGTCGAGCTGCCTTCTGGAAAACTGTTAGTCATCAGTAATCATCGTTTCAGTATCGCAGATGCATCGGGGATGATGATTCGTCTGAACAGGGACGGGACGTTAGATGAAACGTTCGGCGCAGAGAACAAGGGCTATGTCTTTATCAGGCACCCTGAATATTCGACCTGGATCGGCTCGATGATCGCGCTTGAATCTGACACGTTCGCCGTCGCGGGGTCCGCCAGGGTTTATGGCGAACACTTCGGGCTGGTGGCTGTATACAACCCCGACGGGACACCGTCCACTTCATTCGGAGACAAAGGGTTCGTGCTGCTCAACTCTATCGGCGCCGGTGAAATTAACGGACTGGCACTGATGGGCCCCCATATTCTCGCGTTCAGCAGCACAGTCGAATTGCCTAATAAAGCCTTGCTTGTTTGCCTGGACAAGAACGGCAGCTTTGTCAAAGAGTTCAACAATGGCGAACCCGTCCAGACGCCCGTCGAAAGCGCCCCAGGCGGGCTTTACTGGCAATCGGGTACTTTGCGAAATGATGGGAAGTTGGTTGTTATCGGCAGTGCGGTATTTGAAGAAGACACCAAAATCATAATCGGCCAATACTTGCCTGATGGTCAGCTGGACACTGACTTCGGAAACGAAAACGGTATTCTAGCCATCAATTTGACCGGCGCACTAGATATGGGCCGGGCTATCGCAGTACAGGCCGACAATAAAATCGTTGTAACCGGCCACTCCATGCCAATTGAAGAGCGCATCGAGAGTTTTGTTTTGCGCTGTTTGAACTGAACACTTCCCGTCTGTCCAGACAAATATACCCCACCTCTTTCGAACGGGCTTTTTCATTAAGTGCTCGACCATAAAACACCGTTACCCGTCTACTGTCAGATATGACAGTAGACGGCAGTGTATGGATGGCGCATAAGAAAGGCACCATGTTTTATTGGTAGGAAATTGATATATCCAAACCATTGGATGTTGCAAGAGTCCTCAAATATTCAAGGAGCTATGAAATGTCTGCTGAATCGAATCATAACGCTGGAAGCCTGGATCCGGATTTTGGCTCAGAAGGAAAAGCATTCCCTACTAACCCGAGTGACCCTAACGGGTTTGTGCATGGCCTCACCATTGCCTCTGGGAAGTTACTCATCGCGGCGAGATTTGGTTGGAACTACGCCATTATCCGACTCAATACAGATGGTTCTCCTGATGAACATTTTGGAAACGCTGGTGTGGTCACCGGCGTCTTTGAGCGGGGTTACTACTCCAGGGCGACAAACATTTCAGTGTATGAAGATGGCCGAGTGTTAATAACCGGCACATTTCTCGAAACCGAAACCAGCCAGCCTTTACCCGCACTGGCGCGCTTTCATCAGGACGGGCGCCCAGACACAAGTTTCGGCATCAATGGCAATTTAGTCATCCGGCTGCCGCTGAATCAGGCGACTCTCGCCCCCCATACCTTGGCAGCTACTGACAGCGGTACGAGCGATAGCGCCACATCGACTGTCCTCGCCGATGGAAAAATCATTCTGACTGGCAACCATCAATACAGCTTCACCGAAAAAGCTGGGTTGTTGATTCGGTTAGAGGAAAATGGGTCGCTCGATACCAGTTTCAATGATGGCAAGGGCTTCATCATCGTGCGCCACCCGGAATATCCGACGCAGATCGGAACTAAACTTATCCAGCCAGATGGCAGAATCGTAGTAGCCGGCTCAGCCTATATCGATGATCGCTCTGTTGGATTGTATGCTCGTTATCTTGCTGATGGCGCCATCGACGGCAGTTTCGGCAGTTCCGGTTTCGCGATCAATACAGCAGTACAAAAGCCAACGCAAATCCTGTGGATTACCCTTCAAAGTAACGGAAAGATCATCGGCGTAGGCTCAACCCTCGCTTTTCCATTGCAGGGATTGTTGCAATGCCTCAACACCGACGGAAGCAATGAACCTTCGTTCAACGAAGGCTGTCCGGTGCTGACAACAGTGGACGAAAATCCTTACGGCTTCGAGTGGAAGAGTGCCGCAACCCAAACCAACGGAAATATTATTGCGTTGGGCAATACGCTCGGTGGTGAAGAGGCAGATATCATACTGGGGCGCTACCTTTCCAACGGCAAACTTGACATCAACTTCGGCGACAAAGGGATTGTGCGCACCAAGGTGGGTACCAGTGTCGACGTCTCAAGCGCTGTTGACGTGCAGGAGAATGGTCGCATTGTTGTCGCTGGATATTTCTTCAGCCCTAACGGTTCCAGACCGGTAGTCCTTCGCTACTTGAACTGAGCAAGGACTGCATTCCTTTGCTGCGCATGAGAACGATCAAATCAAGCAAAAAAAAGCCCCGTCGCTCGCGAGACGGGGCTTTTTCATTCAACGCCTGATCAGGCCGCCGGTTCCAGCTCGGCAGCTGTTGAAACAGGCGCAGGCACTACCGCTTGCCCGCTCAACGCCAGGTCCAGCAACTCACGGTTGGCCACCGCGTACATGGCGTAATCGGTGCCGCTGGCGGCACGGATTTCCACCAGCATGGCGCGCCAGCGTTCGATCATGCCTTCGTGCTCTTCCATCCACAGCGCCAGGCGGGTTTCCACGTCCTGAGTGCCGTCGCCCTGTTGCAGGACGGAGATGGTGATCGCACGTTGCTGCCAGTCGACGTCATCGCGGAACGCTTCACGGGCCAGGGCCTGCCAGTTGTTTTCAACCGGTAGAGCGCTGATCTGTTGCAGGTACCAGGTGATGTCCAGGGCGCTACCGACGGCGAAGTAAGCCTTGGCCACGTCTGCAGGGTTCTGGCCGGTCACGTCGGAGGCCTCGATGATCGGCAGCAGGGTGTACAAGTGCGAAGTCCCAGCCACCATGCGCGCGAGCAACTCCGGCACACCGGCTTCGACGTAAGCCTCATAGCGGGCCTGCCAGTTCTCGTGAATCTCGCCACTCAGCAGTTCGTCGAGCTTGAGACCCAATTCCTTCAGATGCGGACCGAAGTGCGCGACATCACGGGCAGCATTCTGCTCGTTGCGACGGGCACGCAGGAACCAGCGCGTGGCGCGACGGCCCAGGCGCATCAGCTCGTCCATCAGCTCCAGTTGCACGTCGGCGGAGACCTGATAATCCAGGGCTTCGATCTGACGGAACCAGTGCGGGAGGTGGAAGATGTCACGCACGATCACATAAGCACCGGCCACGTTCGCCGGGCTCATGCCGGTCGACTCTTTGAGTCGCTGAACGAAGGTGATGCCCATGTGGTTCACCAGATCGTTGGCGATCTGGGTGCTGACGATTTCGCGCTTCAGACGGTGACGGCGCATGGCTTCGGAAAACTTGCTCACCAGACTCGGCGGGAAAGCGGTTTCCATGTCGCGCGTCAGGTAGTCGTCGTCCGGCACCTGGGAATTGAGCAGCGCTTCCTTGAGGTCGATCTTGCTATAGGAGATCAGCACCGACAGCTCGGCACGGGTCAGGCCGTGACCTGCAGCGATGCGCTCGTTGATGGCTTCTTCGGCCGGCAGGAACTCGATGGCGCGGTCCAGCTTGCCGCGACCTTCCAGATCGTTCATCAGGCGCTTGTATTCAGCAATCCGCGGCAAGGCACGACGGGCCGCCAGGGACAGGGCCTGAGTCTGCTTGTAGTTGTTGCCCAGGACCAGGTTGCCGACTTCGTCGGTCATGCTCGCCAGCAACTGGTTGCGTTGCTTGTCGGTCATGTCACCAGCCTGAACCACTTCGTTCAGCAGGATCTTGATGTTCACTTCGTGGTCGGAGCAGTCCACACCACCGGCGTTGTCGATGAAGTCGGTGTTGGAACCGCCGCCGTTGAGGCCGAATTCAACACGACCCAGTTGGGTCATGCCGAGGTTACCGCCCTCGCCCACGACTTTGCAGCGCAGTTCATTGCCGTTCACGCGCAGCGCATCGTTGGCCTTGTCGCCGACATCGGCGTGGCTTTCGGTGCTGGCTTTGACGTAGGTGCCGATACCGCCGTTCCACAACAGGTCCACGGGCGCCTTGAGCAAGGCGTTCAGCAGTTCGGTCGGGGTCAGCTTGTCCGCCTGGATGTCGAAACGCTCTTTCATCTGCGGGGAAATCGCGATGCTTTTCGCGCTACGGGAGAAGATCCCGCCGCCTTCGGACATGATGCTGGTGTCGTAGTCCGACCAGGCCGAACGCGGCAGGTCGAACAGGCGCTGACGCTCGGCGAAGCTGTTGGCAGGCTCCGGGTTCGGGTCGATGAAGATGTGCAGGTGGTTGAAGGCTGCGACCAGTTGCAGCTTGTCGGACATCAACAAGCCGTTACCGAACACGTCACCGGCCATGTCGCCGACGCCCACCACGGTGATGCTGTCTTCCTGGACATTGATGCCGCGCTCACGGAAGTGACGTTGAACGCCTACCCACGCGCCTTTGGCGGTGATGCCCATCTTCTTGTGGTCGTAACCGGCCGAGCCGCCCGATGCGAATGCATCGCCGAGCCAGAAGCCGTAGTCGATGGCAATACCGTTGGCGATGTCGGAGAAGGTAGCAGTGCCCTTGTCCGCAGCGACCACCAGGTACGGGTCATCGTCGTCATGACGCACGACATTGGCCGGCGGAACCAGCGCGCCGTCCTTCAGGTTGTCGGTGATGTCCAACAGGCCCGAGATGAAGATGCGGTAGCAGGCGATGCCCTCGGCCGCGATCTCGTCTCGGCTGCCGCCCAGTGGCAAGCGACGCGGCAGGAAGCCGCCCTTGGCACCCACTGGCACGATGACCGAGTTCTTCACTTGCTGGGCTTTTACCAGGCCCAGGACTTCGGTACGGAAGTCTTCTTCACGGTCAGACCAGCGCAGACCACCGCGAGCCACGTTGCCGAAGCGCAGGTGCACGCCTTCAACGCGTGGCGAGTAGACGAAGATTTCGAACTTCGGTACTGGCTTCGGCAGCTCTGGAATCTGGTGCGGGTTGAACTTGAAGCTGAAGTAGGACTTGTTCTTGCCGTTCGCATCGGTCTGGTAGAAGTTGGTCCGCAGCGTGGCCTTGATCAGGTCCAGGTAGCGACGCAGGATACGGTCTTCGTTGAGCACCTGGACTTCGTCCAGCGCGGCAATGATCGCGTGTTCCAGGCGTTGCTGCTTGTCTTCCAGATCGTCGCTGGTCAGCTTGCGCGCGAGGTAGAAGCGGGTCTTGAACAACCGGGTCAACTCGCGAGCGATGTCGGTGTGGTTGTTCAGGGTGCTGGCGATGTAACCCAGGTCGAAGCCCAGGCGAATCTGCTTCATGTAACGGGCGTAGGCCCGCAGCAGCGCCACATCGCGCCAAGGCAGGCCGGCGGTCAGCACCAGACGGTTGAATGCATCGTTCTCGGCATCGCCACGCACGATGTGGACGAAGGCGTCCTGCAAGGTGTCGTTGAGTTGCTGGATGTCGAGTTCCAGACCTTCAGCGGCGGTGAACGCGAAGTCGTGAATCCAGAACTCGCGGCCACTGTTGTGGCGCAGGCGATACGGGAACTCACCCAACACGCGCAGACCGAGGTTTTCCAGGATCGGCAACACGTCGGACAGCGCCAGCGGTGTATCGGCGTGATACAGCTTGCAGTGCAGCTCGCGTTGACCAGACACCTGACCCAGTGGCTGATAGAAACTCATCACCAGCGGATTTTTTTCGGTCAGGCTCAACAGGTGCTGCATGTCGACCACGGCCGAGTGGGCAGCGAAACGCTCGCGGTAACCGGCCGGAAAGCCTTTCGGGAAATCAGCCAGCACGTTGGTACCGTGGGCTTCGCCGAAGCTTTCAACCACCAGGTTGGCGTAGTCGTCCTGCCAGCTGCGGCAGGCCTGGACCACTTCTTTTTCCAGCAGGACCGGGTCGATGTCGAGACGGTTCTTCGGATCGACGCGCAGAATCAGTTGCACACGCGCCAGCACGGACTCGGAGAAGAAGGTCCAGAACTCGCAGTCCGAGGCTTTCAGGCGATCCATCAGCACTTGCTGGATCTTCTGGCGCACTTCGGTGGAGTAGATGTCACGCGGCACGTAGGCCAGGCAGTAGCAGAAACGGCCATACGGGTCTTTGCGCAAGAACACGCGAATCTTGTTGCGTTCCTGGATCTGCACGATCGACATCACGGTGCTGAACAGCTCGTCCACCGGGGTCTGGAACAGATCGTCACGCGGCAGCACTTCAACCACCTGCGCCAGTTCCTTACCCAGGTGAGCCTTGGGCTGGAAGCCGGAACGGCGTTCGATTTCTTCGACCTTGCGGCGGATGTACGGAATGACCCGCACGCTCTCGCCATACACCGAAGAGGTGTACAGGCCCATGAAACGGCATTCCTTGATGACGTTGCCGTCGGCGTCGATTTCACGGATCGACACGTAGTCCGGGTAGGCCGGACGGTGGACACGGCTTGGGTGTGCGGCCTTGGCGAACGACAACAAGGTCGGTTCGCGCAGGTAGTTCACGGCGTAGTCTTCGATGCGCAGGTCATCGTAGGTCAGGCCGGTGCGCAGCAATTTGGTCAGGCCGAGGAACGAATCCTGGTCGTAGACGATGTGGCCGCCGTCGGCTTCATCGCGAACCACGAACTCTTCATAGCCCAGGAAGGTGAAGTGGTTACCCACCAGCCATTCCAGGAAGCTTTTGATCTCGGCTTTTTCTTCGGGATCGACGGCGAACTGGCTGTTGTCCAGGCCGGTGAGGATTTCCTGGACCTTGACTTTCATCGGTTCAAAATCGGCGACCGCGACGCGGACTTCACCGAGAACCTGCTCCAGCTCTTTGCTCAGGACATTGAGCTCGGCCGCGTTGGCGCAACGGTCGATTTCCAGGTACATCAGCGATTCTTGCAGTACGTCGTCGCCCTGGGTGCCTTTCGGCAGGATTTCCAGCAGCTCGCCCTTGCTGCCGCGACGCACGCTCAGCACAGTGGTTTGCAGGGTATGAATGCTGTAGCCGCGACGGTTCAGCTCGGTGCGCACCGAGTCCACCAAAAATGGCAGGTCGTGGTGCAGCACTTCGACCGCGGTGTGGGTCGACTGCCAGCCGTGGCGTTCGTAATCCGGGTTGTAGACGCGCACTTGCGGTTGCGCGTGATCGAAGCGCTCAAGCAGGCGCCACGCAGAAAGGGTGCAGCCGGCGAGGTCGGACAACCGACGCTGGGTCAGCTCGTCCAGGGAAATGATGCCGAAGAATTGTTCAGCGAACAGCGCCACTTGTGGCAGTGCCTGTTCACTGATGTGCTGGGCCAGTGCCGCTTGCAGTTGGTGCTGGAAGTCGGCTTTGCTGGCTGCGGTGAAGAACGCCATCTGTGGTACTCCGCTTGGGCTTGTTATTGATGGAAGCGTCGCGTGCAAAACCCCTTTCGGGGCGATCCGTCACCCTGTTCCTGATTCTCGGGCAGAGGAAACAGGATGACAGGTGGGTGAAGCTGGACGAGACACTCAGGTCACATTCACCTTCCATGAGGGTTATCGGCAAAAACGCCTGTGCGATGAATTGCACAATGTCTTTACGGATATCCATTCGATGCGCAGCTTAACGAGTGCGGCAAGGCCTGTGCTTGCGGCGCTGCGACATATTCGGTCATCGGTACGCAGCTCACGGCATGCGCCTCGAACAACACTAGCAGTCGCGCAGGAAAACGGGCGTTTTATCCCCGGTTTTACGGCACATCCGTACCAGAAATGACCAGTAACACTCCAAGTGTTCACGACACATCCTCTGACACTCAGGCGAGCAGAAATTCCCGAGGGCTGGCAGAATCGCCTTTTATTGCGTTCACAATGCTCGCCGAGCCAGGATTTTCCCATGCAAATGACCACCGCACTCTTGATCGTCAACCCATGCGATGACGAAGAAGACAACATGGCCATGCTCTGCTGCCACAGCGATCAGGGCGACATGTTCCTGATGACCCGTTACCCGGACGAGGACGCGCTGGACATCACCCTCGACGGCGAGCCTTCGACGCTGGATGGCGTCAAAGTGACCTTGAGCCCTACCCGCTTGCTGATTGAAATCGCGGCGGCGGATGCGGATGCGCTGAATGGCGATGATTCGCTGGAGATCATTCACAGTACGGATGCTGGCGATCTGGCTGAGGTCGAGGAAACCTTGCAAAACATCCTCAAGGGGACTGGCACCTATATAAGCGAGATTTGAGGGTGCCTTGACCGGCCTCATCGCGAGCAGGCTCGCTCCCACAGGTGACCGAGTCGTTTGATTGAAATGCGATCAATGTGGGAGCGAGCCTGCTCGCGATGAGGCCCGAAAGAACACCTCCAGCCTTGGAGCCTCACAAAACTCCAACAATTTCCCCAGCCATTTCCCACACTTTGCACAAAATGCCGTTAGTCGCCGCCCCCCGCGATGGATTAAAGTAACGCCCCCAGCCCTGGCGTTATTCGAACGTCTTCGGTCACCCTTTCCAGGAACAGTCATCGATGGAACATCGTGAAGCGCTGCTAGCGCTGCGAACCTTTCTTTCAACGCAGATTCTCGGCCAGGAAAAACTCATCGAGCGCTTGCTCATCGCCTTGCTCGCCGACGGCCACATGCTGGTCGAGGGCGCCCCGGGGCTGGCCAAGACCAAGGCCATCAAAGAACTCGCCGAAGGCATCGAAGCCCAGTTCCATCGCATCCAGTTCACCCCCGACCTGCTGCCGGCCGACATCACCGGCACGGAAATCTATCGCCCGGAAACCGGCAGCTTCGTGTTCCAGCAAGGCCCGATCTTCCACAACCTGGTGCTGGCGGACGAAATCAACCGCGCCCCGGCCAAGGTTCAATCGGCATTGCTGGAAGCCATGGCCGAGCGCCAGGTCAGTGTCGGGCGCAGCACTTACGAGCTGTCGCCGCTTTTTCTGGTGATGGCCACGCAAAACCCGATCGAGCAGGAAGGCACCTATCCCCTGCCCGAAGCCCAGCTCGACCGCTTCCTGATGCACGTGAAAATCGGCTTCCCCGATGCTGCTGTCGAACGCCGCATCCTGCAACAGGCCCGTGGCGAAGCCCTTAACGGCGAAACCAAGCCCGAGCGCCGGGTCAGCCAGCAGGCGATTTTCGCCGCACGCAAGGAAATCCTCGGTTTGTACATGGCCGACGCTGTGGAGGAATACCTGGTGCAACTGGTCATGGCCACGCGCACCCCGGCCAAGTTCGACCCGGAGATGGCCGAGTGGATCGCCTATGGCGCCAGTCCTCGCGGTTCGATTGCCCTCGACCGCTGCGCCCGGGCCCACGCCTGGCTCGCCGGTCGCGACTTTGTCAGCCCGGAAGACATCCAGGCCGTGCTGTTCGACGTACTGCGCCACCGCATCATTCTGTCCTTTGAAGCCGAAGCCGCTGGCATCGATCAGGACCGGGTGGTCCAGCGGATTCTCGACGTCGTAGCCGTCGCTTGACCCCGATGAACGCCCTCCTGCCGCCCGAGCCGGGCATCCGCGTCAGTCTCGCCGAGCTGATCGAGATGCGCCATCGCGTGCGCGAAGTGCAGCTGTTTTCCACGCCGAGCCAGCGCAGCCCGCTGATCGGCCTGCACCACTCCAAGCTGCGCGGCCGTGGCGTGGACTTCGATCAGGTGCGGGTTTATCAGGCCGGCGACGACGTGCGCACCATCGACTGGCGCGTCACCGCCCGCACCCAGGAGCCCCACACCAAGCTGTTTCACGAAGAACGCGAACGGCCCATTTTCATCATGGTCGAGCAAAGCCGTCGGCTGTTTTTCGGCTCCGGGATGATGTTCAAATCAGTGCTGGCCGCCCAGGCAGCGAGCCTGATCGGCTGGGCAGCCCTGGGCCATAACGACCGGGTCGGCGGGCTGGTGTTCGGCGACAACGAGCACTACGAGATCAAGCCCCGGCGCAGCAAACAAAGCCTGCTGCAACTGCTTAACCGTCTGGTGCGGGTCAATCAGTCGCTGCACACCGAAAGCGAGCAGAACCGTGATTCCCTCAACATGGCCCTGCGTCGGGCGCGGGAGGTGCTGCGCCCCGGCAGCCTGGTCATCGTGATCTGCGATGAACGCGCCTTGACCGAAGGTGCTGAACAGCAATTGAGTCTGTTGTCGCGCCATTGCGACCTGTTGCTGCTGCCGTTGTCCGACCCGCTGGATCACGCCCTGCCCGCCGCCGGTTTGCTGCGCTTCGCCGAACGTGGCGCGCAACTGGAACTCGACACCCTGAATTTCGACCTGCGCCAGACCTACCGCGCCCAGGCCGAAGCCCGCATCGCCCGCTGGGAACTGCTCGCGCAAAAGCTGCGGGTATTGCTGATGCCGCTGAGCACCCAGAGCGAGATGGTTGAACAGCTGCGCGAGTACCTGAACCCACAGAAACCGGGGAAAGGTCGATGAGCAGCCTCGATCAACTGCAACCGCTGATTTCCCCGCCGCCCATCGAATTCTGGCCACCCGCGCCCGGCTGGTGGCTGTTGCTGTTGTTGCTGCCGCTGATCGGTTTTGGCCTGTGGAAGGCGCGGCGACTCATTCCGGACAAACGCCCGATCGTGCGCGCCGAACAACCGCTGGACCCGGTGCGTATCGCCGCATTGGCCGAACTGGCGCAGATGCCAAAACCCTACGACGGCGCACCGGCCGGCGCCTGGTTGCAGCAGCTTAACGGCTTGCTCAAACGCCTGTGCCGCAACCATTACCCCTACAGTCAGAGCCATACCCTCAACGGGCGCAAGTGGCTGGCGTTCCTCGACAACCGTTGCCCGGCAGCCGGCCTGACCCGCTGGATGGTGCTGGTCGAAGGCGCCTACAAACCCGAATGCAAACTCGACGACAAGGCCATCGCCGGCCTCACTCAAGCCGTCGATACCTGGATTCGCAAACATGTTTGAGTTCGCCTGGCCGTGGATCTTTGCCCTGCTGCCGCTGCCCTGGTTGATGCGCGTTCTGCTGCCGGTGGCCGACAGCGGCGAACCGGCGCTCAAAGTCAGTTTCCTCAATGACCTCGAAGGCCTGGCCCGCCGCCGTGCCCGGGCCAACCTGCCGGCGTGGCGCCAGCAAGCACCGTTCATCCTGTTGTGGCTGTTGTTGCTGATAGCGGCGGCGCGCCCGCAATGGCTGGGTGACCCCCTGCCGATTGCCGCCAGTGGTCGCGATCTGCTGGTGGCCGTGGACGTGTCCGGCTCCATGGATTTCCCCGACATGCAGTGGCAGGACGAAGACGTCAGCCGACTGTCGCTGGTTCAGCACTTGCTCGGTGACTTCCTTGAACGTCGCGACGGCGATCGCGTCGGCCTGATCCTGTTCGGCAGCCAGGCGTACCTGCAAGCGCCCTTGACGTTCGACCGGCACACCGTGCGCGTGTGGCTCGACGAAGCGCGAATCGGCATCGCCGGCAAAAACACCGCCATCGGCGACGCCATCGGCCTCGCCCTGAAACGCCTGCGCATGCGTCCAGCCCAGAGCCGCGTGCTGATCCTGGTCACGGACGGCGCCAACAATGGCGGTGAAATCGACCCGCTCACGGCGGCGCGGCTGGCGGCCAAAGAAGGCGTGAAGATCTACCCGATCGGCATCGGCGCCGACCCGGAGCAAAGCGGCACCTTGGGTTTCCTCGGGGTCAATCCGAGCCTGGACCTCGATGAACCGGCGTTGAAGGCCATCGCCCAAGCCACCGGCGGTCAGTACTTCCGCGCCCACGATGGCAAAGAGCTGCAGTCGATCAAGGACACCCTCGACACACTTGAGCCAGTGACTCAACAACCGACCCAGGCTCGCCCGGCGCAGGCGTTGTATCACTGGCCTTTGGCACTGGCGTTGTTGTTGAGCATGTTGTTGGTGGTGCGCGAGCGTTGGCCGGACAACCCACTGCAACGGCTGTTTACCAAGGACCTGTTTTTGCAAACCCAACTGCCTGACTGGCGCCAGCGGCTCAAACGCCTGCGTCTGCGGAGGCGCCGATGAGTGCGCTGTGGCCGTACTGGTTTCGCCCCTGGTGGCTGCTGTTGTTGCCGCTGCTGGGCTGGCTGCTCTGGCAACTCTGGCACCGGCAAAAACGCGCCGGGCGCTGGCAGATGATCCTGCCACCGGCCTTCCACGCGGCTTTGCTGAGCGGTGGAAACGGTCGCGACAGCAAGTTGCCGTGGGTCGTCCTCGGCGTGGCATGGGTACTGACCGTCCTTGCCTTGCTGGGGCCGAGTTGGGAGCGCGTCGAACAAATCAGTCAGAAACCCGCCGACCCGCTGGTGGTCGTGCTTGAACTGACCCCGGAAATGCTCGCCACCGACGTGGCGCCGAACCGACTCGAACAGGCACGACGCAAACTGTTAGACCTGCTGCAAGTGCGCAGCGACGCCCAGACTGCAATCGTCGTCTATGCCGGCAGCGCCCACACCCTGGTGCCCCTGTCCGATGACCTGTCGACCAGCCGTAATCTGCTCGATGCGCTCAAGCCTTCGCTGATGCCCGAAGCAGGCCATCGCGCGGACCTCGCGGTGACCAAGGCCCTGGCACTGCTGAATCAGGGGGATTTGGGTGAAGGCCGGATCCTGTTGATCGGTTCCACCCTGACGGACCTGGAACGTGAAGGCATTCGCCAGGCACTGGACCGAAAATCGACGCAGTTCCTGATGCTCGGCATCGGCACCGCCGAAGGTGCGCCGGTTGCGCAAGAGGACGGCAGTTTCCTCAAGGACGACCAGGGCGCGATTCTGGTGCCGCGCCTGGACAGTCCCAGCCTGAAAGCCTTTGCCAACGACCTCGGCGGACGCTATCGCCCAGCGCGACTGGGCGATACCGACCTGCGCGGGCTCGGCCTGCTTGACGGTCCACGCACCCTGCGCAACGACGGCCAGACCTTGCGCCTGGACACCTGGGCCGATGAGGGTTACTGGTTGCTGCTGCCTCTGTTGCTGCTGGCGGCGTGCGCCGGTCGCCGTGGCTGGTTGTTCTGCCTGCCTTTACTGTTCCTGTTGCCGCAACCTAGCTATGCCTTCGACTTTGAAGACTTGTGGTTGCGCCCCGATCAACGGGGCCTGCATCTGCTCCGGCAAGGGCATCCGGCGAAGGCTTCGCAGCATTTTGAGGATCCGCAGTGGCAAGGCGTCGCGCTGTATGAGGCTGGTGACTACAGCGGCGCCGCCCAGCGGTTCGCCGAGGGCAACGATGCGCACGCCCACTACAATCGTGGCAACGCCTTGGCCAAAAGCGGTGAGCTGGAAGCGGCGCTGGACGCTTACGATCAGGCACTGGAACGTCAACCGGATCTGCGCCCGGCGCAGACCAACAAGGCGCTGGTAGAAAGTCTGCTCAAACAGAAAAACGCACCGCCACCGGTTGAGCCGCAGAAATCCGCCGATGACGAGACCAAGGACACCGAGCAGGAAACGCCACCGGGTGCCGCCACACAACCTGCGGACAACAACCATCCGAAATCCGACGCCGGACAGACCACGCCGGACGCCGGACAACAGGCCACAACGCCGCCGAAACCGGGCTCCAATGAAGTCCCGGGCAGCGAACTGGGGGACGAGCAAAGCACCACACCACCGATGCGGCCAGCCAGCGACAATATCGATGGCGAACAGCGTCAGGCGCTGGAGCAATGGCTGCGCAAGATCCCGGATGACCCGGGTGAATTGCTCAGGCGCAAATTCTGGTACGAACAGCAACAACATCAGGATCAGGAAAAAACGCGATGACCCGCTTCACCCTTTTCATGCTCGCCCTGCTGTTTTGCACCGTTCAGGCCAACGCGGCGGCGCTGGTCGCCAGTGTCGATCGCAGTCGTCTGAACTCCGGCGAGACGGTCGAACTGACCCTGGAATCCAACGACGTCACCCAATTCGGCAAGCCTGACCTGGCGCCGCTGGAACCGCTGTTCGAAGTGCGTGGCACCCGCCAGGTTAACCAACTGACCACCCTGAACGGCGACAACCGCGCCACCACACGTTGGATCATCACCTTGCTGCCCAAGGAAAACGGCAGCGTGACGATTCCACCGCTGCAGCTGGGCGACGTCCAGAGCCAGCCGATTACCGTGCAAGTGGTCGAAAGCGAAACCCAGGACACCGCGAACAAACTGGCCCCGGTGTTCATCGACGCCAGCCTCGACCAGTCCAGTGTTTACGTGCAGGCCCAGGCCATCCTGACCTTGCGCATCTATCATTCGGTGTCGCTGTACGACGACAGCAGCCTGACCCCGTTGCAGATTCCCGATGCGCGAATCGAACAACTGGGTGAGTCGCGCACTTACGAGAAAGCCATCAACGGCCTGCGCCACGGCGTGATCGAAATGCGTTATGCGATCTATCCGCAACACAGCGGCGAATTGACTATTCCGGCGCAGATCTTCAGCGCCACGCTCGTCGACGCCCAGCCCACCCAGGACGCCACCCAGGCTCCGAAGTCCGGGAAACTGATGCGTGTCAGCTCCACCCCTATTCTGCTAACGGTCAAGGCCAAACCCATTACCTACCCTGCCGACCTCCCCTGGTTGCCGGCCCGCAGCCTGAGCCTGAGCGAAAGCTGGAACCCGGAGCCGGACCATGCGCAGGTAGGTGATTCGCTGACTCGTAGTCTGACCTTGAAGGCCGAAGGCCTGGCCAGCTCCCAATTGCCGCCGCTGCCCGCCACCGACGTCAATGGACTGCGCCGCTACCCGGATCAACCGGTGCTGAGCAACCAAAGCACCGAGCGCGGCCTGATCGGCAGCCGTGAAGATCGTGAAGCGCTGGTGCCGGGCCGCAGTGGTGCCATCGAGTTGCCTGCGGTGGAAGTGGTCTGGTGGAACACCTTCGAAGATCACCTGGAACACAGCAGCCTGCCGGCCCGAACCCTGCAAGTGGCGAACAATCCAAGCCTGGTGATTGATACACCGGCTAACACCGCGCAAGTGAATACCGGCGTCGACAGTGAAACCTTGTGGAAGTGGAAACTCAGCACATTGATTCTGGCCTGCACCACGTTGCTGGGTTTCGGACTCTGGTGGCGCGCCCGCTGGCAACCGGCAATCCTGCGTGCCGCGCAGACCGGCCCGAGCCCACGCACCGTCCTCGACGAACTCAAACGCGCCTGCCAGGCCAACGACTCCCACGCCACCCGCCAGGCCCTCGACGCCTGGGCCCGGCAACAGCCGGAAACCCTGGCCGACATGGCCGCCCGCTTCGTGCCTTTGTCCGATGCGCTGGACGGCTTGAACGGCGCGCTCTACAGCGAAACCGGCCAGCACTGGCAAGGCGAAGATCTGTGGCGGGCGATCAAGGCGATCCCGATTGCCGAACGGGTTCAGGATCCGGTGGGTGACAGCGGGCTGCCGCCGCTTTACCCGAAATAATCACTGCCACCACACACCCTTTAGCAGCTGCCGAGCAGCGCGAGGCTGCGTTCGGCTGCGCAGCAGTCGTAAAATCAGCGCATGCGGTGTATCAGGATGACCGCATACGCAGGTTTTACGACGACTTCGTCGCCGAACGCAGCCTCGCGCTGCTCGGCAGCTGCTACTGGGTTGTGACGCTGCCCACATCCGGTGTGTTTGCCAGTAAACTCTCTCCCCTTTCGCCGCCCTCATTTTCCACGCGGCCATTACCTTATTTCCTACGGAGTTCGCCTTGCGTCTGTTTCACACCTCCGACTGGCACCTTGGGCAGAACCTGCACGGTCAGGACCGCGATTTCGAGCACGGCTGTTTTCTCGAATGGCTGTTGCGCCAGCTGAAGCTGGATCAGCCCGATGTGCTGTTGATCGCCGGCGATATCTTCGACACGGTCAACCCGCCGGTCAAAGCCCAGGAACGCCTCTACGAATTCATCGTCAGCGCCCACGAGCAGCAACCGCTGCTGACCATCGTGATCATCGCCGGCAACCACGACTCCGGCTCACGGATCGAACTGCCCGCGCCGTTGATGCGCCGTTTGCGCACCCATGCGCTCGGCCGCGTGCTGTGGCTCGACGACGGTCAACTGGACGCCGAACGACTGTTACTGCCGTTGCCAGATGCCAGCGGCGAAATTGCCGGCTGGTGCCTGGCGCTGCCGTTTTTGCGCCCTGCCGAAGTGACTGGCGCACAGTTGGGTGACAACTACCTGCGCGGCATCGGTCAGGTGCACGAGTGGCTGATCGAAGCGGCCAATGCCAAGCGCAAGCCTGGCCAGGCGCTGATTGCCATCAGCCATGCGCACATGGCCGGTGGTTCCGTTTCGGAAGACTCCGAGCGCAGCCTGATCATCGGCAACGCTGAAGCCTTGCCCGCCAGCCTGTTCGGGCCGAGCATCAGCTACGTCGCGCTGGGGCATTTGCACAAGCCGCAGAAGGTCAACGGTGAAGAGCGCATCCGCTACAGCGGCTCGCCGATTCCATTGTCGTTCTCGGAAATCGGTTATCAGCATCAGATTCTCGACGTCACACTCGACGGCGAGACCCTGGTCAGCGTCGAGCCAAAACTGATCCCCCGCGCGGTCAACCTGCAACGCATCGGCCCGGCGCCGCTGGCCGAAATCCTCTTGCAACTGGCCGACCTGCCGAATATCGACTTGCTGGCCGACATCCAGCGCCAGCCTTGGCTGGAAGTTCGCGTGCGTCTCGACGAACCGCAACCCGACTTGCGCCACCAGGTGGAAAGCGCCCTGCAAGGCAAAGCCGTGCGCCTGGTGCGCATCGCCGCCGACTATGGCGGCAACGGCAGTCGCGAAGGTGTCGATGACGGCACCACGTTGATTGAACTGGACCAGCTCACGCCTCAGGAGCTGTTCAGTCGCGCCTGGCAGGACAGCTACGGCAGCGAGGTCGATGAGCAAACGCTGAAGGACTTTGCCGAGCTGTTGCAGGATGTGCAGATGGAGAGCGAACAACCATGAAGATCCTCGCGATCCGCCTGAAAAACCTCGCCTCGCTGGCCGGGCCCTTTGAAATCGACTTCACCGCTGAACCGCTGGCGAGTGCCGGCCTGTTCGCGATCACCGGGCCGACCGGCGCGGGCAAAAGCACCTTGCTCGACGCCTTGTGCCTCGCCCTGTTTGGTACCGTTCCTCGGTTGAGCAACGCCCAGGTGTCTGCCAAGGCACCGGACGCCGATGGCGAAATCAGCACCGGCGACCCGCGTACCTTGCTGCGTCGTGGCACCGGCGAAGGCTATGCGGAAGTGGATTTCGTCGGCATCGACGGTCGTCGTTACCGCGCGCGCTGGGAAGCCAATCGCGCCCGGGAAAAGGCCGGCGGCAAGCTGCAAGCCAGCCGTCAGAGTCTGCGCGACATCGATCAGGATCAGTTGCTGGCCAGTCAGAAAGTCGAGTTCAAAACCCAGCTAGAAGCCGTGCTGGGCCTGAACTTCGAACAGTTCACCCGCGCCGTGCTGCTGGCCCAGAGTGAGTTCAGTGCCTTCCTCAAGGCTAACGACAACGAACGCAGCGAACTGCTGGAAAAGCTCACCGATACCGCGCTCTACACCCGCCTCGGTCGCCGGGCCTTCGACAAGGCCAAAGAGGCGCGTGAAGCGCACAAGCTGTTGCAGGACCAGGCCACGGGCGTGACGCCGCTGTCCCCCGAAGCCCGGGCTGAGCTGGATGAGCGCTTCAACGAGGCGCAGCAGCAACTCAAGACCCAGCAAGCGCAGCTCAAACAGCTTGAATTGCAGCACACCTGGCTCAAGGACCTGCGGCAATTGCAGGACGAGCAACAGAGCGCCACCGAACAGCTGACCAGCGCCCGGCAGCATTGGGAAAGCCTGGCCGGCGAGCGGTTGAAGCTGACTCGCCTGGAGCAACTGGCCCCGCAACGGCACCAGTTCGCCCGCAAGACTGAACTCACCACCCAGCTCACCCCGTTGGCGGCGCAGATTCAGCAGCACACCCAACAGCAAGCCGAGTTGAGCGAGCGGCAGGCGCAACTCGAACAGAGCTTGAGCGCTGCGCAGACCGCGCTGGTCGAAGCCCAACGCCAACACACGGCAAAAGCTCCGTTGCTGCGCCAGGCCTTTGAAGAGCAAAGCACCCTCGCCCGGCTGGTCAAAGACGTCAGTGTGAGTGCAGAGCACAAGCAACAGGCGGAACTGGCCAGCACTCAAGGGCAGAACACGATTCAGGGCCTGCTCGAGCAACAAAAACAGGTGGCTGCACGTCTGGAGCGGATTGCCGGGGAGCTTGAGCAAAGCACGCATTTAGCGCCGTTGAGCGAGGCGTGGAATGCCTACCGTGATCGCCTGCAACAGCTGATGCTGATCGGCAATCGCTTGAACAAGGGCCAGGCTGAACTGGCAGCCCTTGAGCAAAGCGCCGCACGTGCCGGCGAAGAACTGGCGGCTCAAAAGCAGCATCTGGAAGTGCTTTATAAAGAGGCCGGTGCCGAGCCCGAAGCCGTGGCCGAACAGATCCAGCTGCTGGGCAACCTGTTGCAGGACAACCGCAAACAACTGCGGGCGTTTGAAGAACTGACACGGCTGTGGGCCAGCCAGCAGGAGATCGACAAGCGCAGCGCCGAGCTTTCGCAACGCCAGCTCAGCGCTCAGCAGGAACGTGATCGCCTGACCCAGGACGGTGTGAAGACCAAGAACGACCTGGTCGTCGCCGAACAGACCCTCACCGTCACTCGCGAACTACTGGAACGTCAGCGTCTGGCCCGCAGCGCCAGCGTCGAAGAACTGCGCGCACAGTTGCAGGACGATCAGCCCTGCCCGGTCTGCGGCAGCCCCGACCACCCTTATCATCAACCCGAAGCGTTACTGCAAAGCCTCGGTCGCCACGATGAAAGCGAGCAGGCCAACGCGCAGAAGGCCGTTGACCTGCTGAAAGAGAAACTCACCGATTTGCGTGGCGAAGTCGGCGGCTTGATCGCTCAGCAAAAAGAACTGTTGCAGCAACAAGAGCAACTCGCCACCCAGCAACAAGGCCTGACGCCGAGCCTCGAAGCGCATTCGTTGTCGACGCAACTGCTGGCTCAGGACGCGAGCAAACGAGACGGTTGGCTGGCGCAGCAAAACAGCCAGTTGAACCAGAGCATCACCCAGGATGAACAACGGCAAACCGCCCTGCTCACCTTGCAACAGGACGCGGCTCGCCTTCAGCAACAACTGCGCAGTGCCGAAGCGGCAAGCCAGCAAGCGACGCAGCACTTGAGTAACCAACAGCGTGAGCTGGGCAGTGATCGCCAGCGCCTGGACGAAGAGCTGAGCGCCTTCAGCACCCTGCTCCCGGGCGAGACACTGGAGGCCTTGCGCAACGAACCCGCCGCGACCTTCATGCAACTCGACCGGCAGATCGCCCAGCGCCTGGAGCAACTCGATCAGCAACGCGATGAGCTCAGTGAACAGCAACAACGCCAACAGACACTGGAAAAAGAACAGGACCGCCAACTGGCCCGCGCCCAGGCACTGGAAGCGGCGCAACAGCAATTCACCGTCCTTGCCGAGCAACAGCAGGCTTGCCAGGAACGGCTGACGCAATTGCTGGGCGAACACAGCAGCGCCGAACACTGGCAACAGCGACTGGATCAAGCCGTCGAACAGGCGCGCAATGCCCAGGCAACGGCCCATCAGGAACTGCAAACCGTGCGCACGCGGTTAGTCGAACTGGCCGCTGAACTCAAAGCCAGACAAGAGCGCCTGCTGGCCCTGGAAACCGAAGACCGCGACCTGAGCGCAAAGATTGCCGACTGGCGCGCCTTGCATCCAGAGCTCGACGATGGCGGACTGGAAGCGCTGCTGAGCGTCGACGACCAGCAAATCAGCGAACTGCGACAGCACTTGCAGCAAAGCGAAAAAGCCATCGAACAGGCCAACGTGCGCTTGCAGGAACGGGATCAGCGCCTGCTCAATCATCAGGCGCAACACAATGGCAATCTCGACGCCGAACAACTCGCCACGGCTCTGACAGACCTGCAAAACCTGTTCGCCGCCAGCGAACACCGGTGCGCCGAACTGCGTGCCGAACAGGCCGAGGATCAGCGTCGGCAGAATGCCAACCAAGCCCTGGCGCAGCAGATCGCCGACGCCTACAGCGAGTATCAACGCTGGGCTCGCCTGAATGCGTTGATCGGCTCGGCGACCGGCGACACCTTCCGCAAGATCGCTCAGGCCTACAACCTCGACTTGCTGGTGCATCACGCCAACGTGCAATTGCGCCAACTGGTGCGGCGCTATCGCCTGAAACGCGGCGGCAGCATGCTCGGTTTGCTGGTGATGGACACCGAGATGGGCGATGAGCTGCGCTCGGTGCACTCGTTGTCGGGCGGCGAGACGTTCCTGGTGTCGCTGGCCCTGGCGCTCGGCTTGGCGTCTATGGCTTCGAGCACACTGAAAATCGAATCGCTGTTCATCGACGAAGGCTTTGGCAGTCTCGATCCGGAATCCCTGCAACTGGCCATGGACGCACTGGATGGCTTGCAAGCCCAGGGCCGCAAGGTCGCGGTGATTTCCCACGTGCAGGAAATGCATGAGCGGATCCCGGTGCAGATTCAGGTTCATCGCCAAGGCAATGGCCTGAGTACCCTGGAGGTGAAATGAACACGCTGTACTCGTTCCGCCGCTGCCCTTACGCCATGCGAGCGCGCATGGCCCTGCGCTATTCAGGCGTTGCGGTACAGATTGTCGAGGTCAGCCTGAAAGCAAAGCCTGCCGAGATGCTCGAGCTCTCGGCCAAGGGCACGGTCCCGGTGCTGAGTGTCGACGGTCAGGTGATCGATGAAAGCCTGGCGATCATGCACTGGGCCTTGGCGCAGAACGACCCGCAGGACTGGTTGCTCAAGGATGATTCTGCCGGGCAACAGCTGATGGTCGCGTTGATCGAAGAGAACGATCAGGCGTTCAAGGTGCATCTGAATCGCTACAAGTACGCCGAGCGTTACCCCGAGCAGCCGATGGAAACCTATCGTGCTGCGGGTGAGGTGTTCTTGCGCAAGCTGGATGAGTTGCTGGAGGGACGCGACTACTTGCTGGGCGGGCATCCGAGTCTGGCGGATGTGGCATTGATGCCGTTCATACGGCAATTCGCCCATGTCGATCGCGAGTGGTTCGGGCAGACGCCTTATGTGCGGTTGCAGGCGTGGTTGCAGCGGTTTTTGGAGTCGACGTTGTTTGTAGGCGTGATGCAGAAGTAATCGAACACCCCCTGTGGCGAGGGAGCTTGCTCCCGCTCGGCTGCGCAGCAGTCGTAAATCGGCTGACGCGATCTTGCTGAAGTTGCAGGTTTTAGGGCTGCTTCGCAGCCCAGCGGGAGCAAGCTCCCTCGCCACAATGGATCTCAGTGGCCGCTGGCTCTTAGGCGAACACTTCACACATTTCCAGCACCGAGCAATCCACCTGGAACGGCCCGAAAAAATCGTCTTGGCGCTTGATAGGCGGATTGCCTGCCAGCAGCCCAAGCGATTTTGCGGTTTCAATGTTTCGCGCCAGGTTGTGATTGGCTTCGATGGACCGCGCAACGGAACCTGCTGAACCCTGCCCTATCCCCAACAGGGATGCGCCATTGGTCATGAACGCCAAGAAGGCGATGACCCAGAGTTTGCCCCCTTTCATGCCCCCGCCACTCCCGCCAAGTCCTCGTGATCGACCTGCACGTTTTGAGCGCGGTGTTCGAACTGGATGGCGGGATAAGCGACCTGAATGGGTGCTTCAACGGTGTGCTGCAATTGAGACGAAACGCTGACGACCAAGACCAGGGCCACGTAAAGACCTATGGCCAGGTAGGCGCCGTATTTGGCAGAAGTGATGATTGAGCTGGCCATGGTGTTCTCCGTGGGCATGTTTCAGAGCCCACAGAATCGATCAAAAAAGCGGTGACAACCACTCAGGGTTTTCCATAGTCACCATCAGCTTCGTTAATCATTAAGCCAGTCTATTTCAGTCTTCAATAAAACTCATCAAGCGCTCGCGGGCCGCATCCGGCTCGTCTGGAACGGGCTGGGCAGCCGAAAGAATGGGGGTGGAATAGAGAAACAGAAGAACCACTGCCAGACGCATCGCCATGCTGTCGATCCTTGTTATTAGAAAAGGAGTCAAAAACTCAGCGTCAAATCTAAACGCGTGGCTATGTGAGATCAAGCGCTTGATTGATGGCAATGTGATGCTGTCGTAAACGCGTTATGCAGGAGCGACATCACTCAGGTTTCTCGACGCTTTTCAGCCCGATCGGCGCAAGTGACTTCGCTCCTGCATAAAAGGTGCAGGGCTTGAATTTCAGGCTTGGGTCTTGTGATCCAGTGCCGCGTAGAAGTTGGCGCTCTGTTGCAGGTATTTCTGGGTGTAGCTCTGGGTGTGGGATTTTTTGTCGCTGATTTCAACGCTGGCGCTGGCTGGCAGAGCAACGGTGGCGGAGATGGCAGAAGCGGCGATGACGGAGAAGAGATTGAAGTTCATGGCGGTATTCCTCGGATTCAGTTGGCTTGCTTGCCCGGTGGGGCCGTGGAGCAAACTTAACCCTCGTGGTTGGCGCCTTGAAATCTTTTGTAGCATTAGCAGATATCAGCCTCATTAATACAAGGATGCAGGCCCCATCAACCGGGGCCTGCGGCCTAATGACGCACCAGGAACTTGAGGTCGCTCGGGGCATCCATCGGCAGTTTCTGTACGGTTTTACCCAACAGACCGGTCTTGGCATCGCGTTCGACCACGACAATCTGGTTGCTCTTTTGATTGGCAATCAGCAAAAACTGGCCACTCGGGTCGAGGCTGAACTCGCGCGGGTGATCACCTTCCACCGAACGACGCTGCAGCTCCTTGAGGTGGCCGGTCGCAGGATCGATGGCAAACACCAGCAGCTGATTGGCGGTGCCACGGTTGCTGACGTAGAGGAACTTGCCATCGGCCGAGGCGTGCAGCGCAGCGGCGGCCTTGTCGGAGACAGGCTGGCCCGCGGCCAGATCAACCATCTGGGTTTGCTCAAGCTTGCCGTTCTGGTAATCGAACACCGCAACCTGCGCGCTCATTTCCATGGTCAGCCAGGCGTGTTTGCCATCGGCGCTGAACAGCAAATGACGCGGCCCGCTGCCGGCGGGCAACTGGACGGACGCCGGGGTGGCGGCAACCAGCGGCAGCTGCGGGTTGGCCTTCGGATCGAAGCGGTAGACAAAAATCCTGTCGGCGCCCAGGTCATTGGAGAACACGTACTTGCCGTCCGGCGAGGAAACCGTCGAATGCACATGCGCCGACATCTGCCGCTCGGGATTGACCCGGCTCGACGGGTGACTGCTCAGCTGCACCACCGGCTTGAGCGTGCCATCGGCGCCCACCGGCAACACCGCCAGCGTGCCACCCGGATCTTCAACCACCGAATAGTTGCTGACGAACAAATGACTGGCGTCACCGCTGAGGCTCGAATGGGTCGGCTCGTTGCCCAGGCTCTGCACCTGATTAATCAGGCTCAGCGCATGGGTCTTGGGGTCGATCGAATAACTGCTGACACGCCCGACCGGATCTTTCTGGCCGGGGCCGTTTTCGTTGACCACGAACAGGCGCTGCTGATCCTTGGAAACGGTCAGCCACGACGGATTTTCACTGGTGACCACTTGCAGCGGCTTGGGGTTGATCTGCCCGGTGGCGCTGTCGAAATTCAGGCGATAAATACCCTCGCTCTGCCCCGCCGTGTAGGAACCGACCAGCAACTGATAGTCGTCGGCCGATGCAGCCTCAATGCCCATCGCGCCGATGCTGCCGGCCATCAAAAATGGCCAGAGCTTATGCATCCTCACGCTCTTCTTCCTCGTCGTCATCACCGCGAAATGCGGTCATGCACACCAACCGGTGCTCGCCGGAAGCACCGGTGATCAGCCAGCTTTGCAGGGTTGGATCGAAGGTTGCGGCCTCGACCTCGGCCGGGGTGAACTCCCAGTGTTTTGACACGCGACCGTCGAGGCATTCGATGTGCAGATTGTCGTCTTCATCGAGGGAGAATTCGAAGGCGTGCAGCCCGTCGATTTCCACCATATCGCAGTGTTCGAGGGTGGCGAGCAAGGTGTCGGTTGCGGCAGTCATGGCAGTCAATCTTTGAATGGGAAAGACGCAATGATAGCTCAATGTGGGGGCGGGTTTGTGCCGGTCACAAAACTTGCTGATGACACTAAATACTGTGGGAGCGGGCTTGCCCGCGATAGCGATTGAACAGTCAACATTGTTGTTGATGGTTAGTCCGTCATCGCGGGCAAGCCCGCTCCCACAGGGATTGTGCTTGGCTGTTAGAGGGCGTCGCGGGAAGACTTGCCGTCCACCAGACGCTGGATTCGCAGCGGGTTGGCGTTCTTCAACGGTTCTGGCAGCAGGCTGTCGGGATAGTTCTGGAAACACACCGGCCGCAGGAAGCGATCAATCGCCAACGTGCCCACCGATGTGCCGCGCGCATCGGAAGTTGCCGGGTACGGCCCGCCGTGGACCATCGAATCGCAGACTTCAACGCCCGTCGGATAGCCATTGAGCAGGATCCGTCCGACCTTTTGCTCCAGCAACGCCGTCAGCTCGCCGAACTGTTCGAAGTCCGCCGGCTCACCAATGATCGTCGCCGTCAGCTGCCCGTGCAGGCCGTTCAACGCGGCACTGAGTTGCGCCTGATCCGCCACTTCGACAAACACCGTGGTCGGGCCGAACACTTCTTCCTGCAGCACTGCATCGCCATTGATCAACAGGCTGACGTCAGCCTTGAACAACTGCGGATGCGCCTGATTGCCTTGCTGTGGGCTGCCGGCCAGATGCTCGATGCCCGGGTGAGCAAGGAGTTTTTGCAGGCCGTTGCCATAGCTTCCCAACGTCCCGGCATTGAGCATGGTTTGCGCCGGCTGATCGCCGATGAGGCCTGCCACCTGCTGCACAAACGCGCTGAATTGCGGCGAGCGAATCCCGATGACCAGACCGGGATTTGTGCAGAACTGACCGCAACCCTGCACCACCGAAGCGGTCAGGTCACGGGCGACGGTGTCGGCCCGAGCGTCCAATGCCTGCGGCAACACGATCACCGGGTTGATGCTCGACATCTCGGCGAACACCGGGATCGGTTGTGGACGTGCGGCAGCCATGTCGCACAACGCGCGGCCACCCTTCAGTGAACCGGTAAAACCGACCGCCAGAATCGCAGGGTGTTTGACCAGCGCTTCGCCGACTCCGCCGCCGTAGATCATGTTGAACACACCGGCCGGCATGCCGGTTTTTTCCGCCGCGCGAATCAACGCATCAGCGACCAGTTCGGCAGTGGCCATGTGGCCGCCGTGAGCCTTGAATACCACCGGGCAACCGGCGGCCAGCGCCGACGCGGTGTCGCCCCCTGCGGTGGAGAACGCCAACGGAAAGTTGCTCGCACCAAACACCGCGACGGGCCCAAGGCCGATGCGGTATTGACGCAGGTCCGGACGGGGCAGCGGCTGGCGATCCGGCAAGGCCTGATCGATTCGCGCGCCGTAGAAATCACCGCGACGCAGCACTTTGGCGAACAGACGCATCTGCCCGCTGGTGCGCCCGCGTTCGCCTTGAATACGTCCGGCCGGCAATGCCGTTTCGCGGCAGACCACCGCGACGAAGTCATCGCCCAAGGCGTCGAGTTCATCGGCAATCGCATCGAGAAATTGCGCGCGACGTTCAGCGCTCAGGCTGCGGTAAGCCGGGTAAGCCGCCGCAGCGGCCTTGGCCGCCGCATCGACTTCCTCAGGCGTGGCCTGGAAGAAATCATGAGGCAAGGCTTCGCCGGTGCTGGCATCGACGCTCTGCAGTTTGACGGTGCCGGTCGCGCTGCGCAGGCCGCCAATGTAGTTGTGACCAAGAATCCGGGTCATGGGTGTCTCCTTTAAAGGGTGCCGACGGTGCCGGGCTCGAACGCTGCTTCAACCGGTGCGATCCCGTTGATCAACGGTGCGCCGAACTCGGCCTGACTGATCTCGAACACATCACCCGGTCGGGTGCGAATGCCGTCGGCAAAGGACAGGGTCGCAGTGCCGAAGAAATGGATGTGCACGTCCCCCGGACGCAGGAACTGGCTGTATTTGAAATGGTGATACTCGAGGTTCTCCAGGCTGTGGCACATGTTGGCCTCGCCGCTGAGGAAATCGTTCTGCCACAGCACTTCACCGTCACGCAGGATACGACTGGTGCCGGCCAGATGCTGCGGCAGTTCGCCGACGCGAAGTTCCGGGCCATAGCTGCAACTGCGCAATTTGGAATGCGCCAGGTAGAGGTAATTCTTGCGCTCCATCACATGGTCGGAGAACTCGTTGCCCACCGCGAAGCCGAGGCGATACGGTTTGGCGTCGTGACCGATGACGTAGAGACCACTGAGTTCAGGCTCTTCCCCCGCGTCTTCGGCAAAGGGTGGCAGCGGGAATGGCTGGCCCGGACGCACGACGATGCTGCCGTCGCCCTTGTAGAACCACTCCGGTTGCACACCGGCCTGCCCGGCCGCCGGTTTACCGCCGTCCACGCCCCATTTGAAAATGCGCAGGGTGTCGGTCATCGCGGCTTCGTCGCCGGCCTGCTGATGCATCTTGTCCCGGGCCGAAGCGCTGCCGAGATGGGTCAGGCCCGTGCCGCTGACCAGCATGTGCGCCGGGTCCGGGTGATCCAGCGGAGGGAGGATCCGCAGTTGGGCCAGCAGCTCTGCGTAGTCATGGCTAATGCCCAGGCCCAGGGCTTTCACCTGCTGCTGCAGATTGACGCCTGCCTCGATCGCCGCCAGGGCCAGGTCCCGGACGGTGCGCGCATCCTGCACTTCGCGGATCAGCCCCTCCTCGACGACGCCTACGCGACGCTCGCCGTTACTCAGTTCGAACTGCACTAAACGCATGGATTTTCTCCTGTTATTCAAAACACCACTGGCCCCTGTGGGGATCACAAAATGTGTGTCAGGTACGGGTCGCGCCTCGGGCACTGGCGGCGAACTGGTCGGCCGACAGAACATGCTTACGTTCAAGCAACCTATACACCACGCCGGTCAACACCAACCCAAACACCATCACCCCCGACAGGAAGTACAGCCCCGAGGCCAGGTTGCCGGTGTATTCCTTCAGTGCACCGATCACGAACGGACCGATGTAGCCGCCCAGGTTGCCCACCGAGTTGATCAATGCGATCCCGGCAGCGGCACTGGCGCCGGCGAAGAAACGCCCCGGCAAGGTCCAGAACACCGCGGTGCAGGAAAACAGCGCAAACGCCACCAGGCACAACGCCGCAAGTTGCAGTACTGGCACCGTCAGCCAGGCGCTGAGGAACAGGCCGATGGCGCCCAGCACGTAAAGCACGGCGAGGTGGCCGTAACGATCATTCAGGCGGTCGGAACTGCGCGGAATGATCAGCAGCCCGATGATCCCGAAGATGTAGGGCACCGATGACACGAAACCGGTCACCAGGTCCGTGCCGCCAAACTGTTTGATCAACGTCGGCAGCCACAGGCCCAGGCCATAAATGCTCAAGGTCACCGGCAGGTAAAACAGCGCCAGCAGCAACACGCGTTTGTCTTTCAGGGCGTGCAGCGGATTGCCGTGACGGGTCTGGCCGTAGGCCTCAAGGTCCTTTTTCAGCTCGCCGGTCAGCCAGTCTTTCTCGGCCTGGTCCATCCATTTGACTTGCTGGGGGCCGTCCGGCAGGTAACGCAGGACCGGCCAGGTCAGCAGGATCGCCGGGGTGCCGATGACGATGAACAGCCACTGCCAGCCGTGCAGACCAAGAATGCCGTCCATGCCGAGCAAGCCGCCGGACACCGGGCCGGTGATCATCATCGCGATGGGCTGAGAAAGGATGAACAAGCCAAGGATCTTGCCGCGATGGCGAACCGGGAACCATTGGGTGATGTAGTAGAGAACGCCTGGGAAGAACCCGGCTTCGGCCGCGCCGAGCAGAAAGCGCATGACATAGAAGCTGTGCGGCCCCTGGACGAAGGCCATGCCGATGGTGATGGCGCCCCAGGTGACCATGATCCGCGCGAACCAGCGCCGGGCACCGAAGCGGTCGAGCATCAGGTTACTGGGGATTTCCAGCAGGAAGTAGCCAATGAAGAACAACCCTGCGCCGAGGCCATAGGCCGCGTCACCCAGGCCGATGTCGGCGCCCATGTGCAGTTTGGCGAACCCCACGGCGGAGCGATCCACATAGGCGATCAGGTACAGCAGGATCAGGAAGGGAATCAGTTTCAGCGTGATGCGACGAATAAGCCGCAGTTCCTGGCTCATGAGATCGGTCTCCGATTGTTGTTGTTATAGAACCTCGGGGGACGCCTCTCGCTGAAAACAGCCAGGGCCATCCCTCCGTTGAAAGCGACTATATAGTAATACTAATTAACCAACAACACTTCCAAAGCGGCGAAATTGCGCTTATGTTACGCCTTAGCTCGAACAATATAGTCATACAATAAGAGAATCGATCATGTCTGATAAGAAACCCAACCTGCGCTCCGCCCAATGGTTTGGCACCGCCGACAAGAACGGCTTCATGTACCGCAGCTGGATGAAGAATCAGGGCATCGCCGACCACCAGTTCCACGGCAAGCCGATCATCGGCATCTGCAACACCTGGTCGGAACTGACCCCGTGCAACGCGCATTTCCGCCAAATTGCGGAGCACGTCAAACGCGGCGTGATCGAGGCCGGTGGTTTTCCGGTGGAATTCCCGGTGTTCTCCAACGGCGAATCGAACCTGCGCCCCACCGCCATGCTCACCCGCAACCTGGCGAGCATGGACGTTGAAGAAGCGATTCGTGGCAACCCGATTGATGGCGTGGTTCTGCTCACCGGCTGCGACAAAACCACCCCGGCGCTGCTGATGGGCGCGGCCAGTTGCGACGTACCGGCCATCGTCGTGACCGGCGGGCCGATGCTCAATGGCAAGCACAAAGGTCAGGACATTGGTTCCGGCACCGTGGTCTGGCAGCTCAGCGAACAGGTGAAAGCCGGCACCATCACCATCGACGATTTCCTCGCGGCCGAGGGCGGCATGTCCCGTTCGGCCGGCACCTGCAACACCATGGGCACGGCGTCGACCATGGCCTGCATGGCCGAAGCACTGGGCACATCCCTGCCCCACAACGCGGCAATTCCGGCGGTGGATGCGCGGCGTTATGTGTTGGCGCACATGTCCGGCATGCGTGCGGTAGAGATGGTCCGTGAAGATCTGCGGCTGTCGAAGATCCTGACCAAGGAAGCCTTCGAAAACGCCATCCGCGTGAACGCCGCCATCGGTGGCTCGACCAACGCCGTGATCCACTTGAAAGCCATCGCCGGTCGCATCGGCGTCGAGCTGGACCTGGATGACTGGACCCGCATCGGTCGCGGCATGCCAACCATTGTCGACCTGCAACCGTCCGGGCGCTTCCTGATGGAAGAGTTCTACTACGCCGGCGGCCTTCCAGCGGTATTGCGCCGCCTCGGTGAAGCCAATCTGATCCCCAACCCGAACGCCTTGACCGTCAACGGCAAGACTCTCGGCGAGAACACCAAGGACGCGCCGATCTACGGCCAGGACGAAGTGATCCGCACCCTCGACAACCCGATCCGCGCCGACGGCGGCATCTGCGTGTTGCGCGGCAACCTCGCGCCCCTCGGTGCAGTGCTCAAGCCATCCGCAGCCAGTGCCGAATTGATGCAGCATCGCGGGCGGGCGGTGGTGTTCGAGAACTTCGACATGTACAAGGCGCGGATCAACGATCCGGAACTGGACGTCGATGCCAACTCGATTCTGGTGATGAAGAACTGTGGGCCGAAGGGTTATCCGGGCATGGCCGAAGTCGGCAACATGGGCTTGCCGGCCAAGCTGCTGGCACAGGGCGTGACGGACATGGTGCGCATTTCCGACGCGCGCATGAGCGGCACGGCATATGGCACCGTGGTTTTGCACGTGGCCCCGGAAGCAGCAGCCGGCGGGCCTCTGGCGACGGTGAAGGAAGGCGACTGGATCGAGCTCGATTGCGCCAACGGGCGTTTGCACCTGGACATCCCGGACGCTGAACTGGCGGCGCGCATGGCGGATCTGCAACCGCCGCAAAATCTGATCGTGGGTGGATATCGTCAGCTGTACATCGACCATGTGCTGCAAGCGGATCAGGGCTGCGATTTCGACTTCCTGGTCGGCTGCCGCGGCTCCGAAGTGCCCCGCCACTCTCACTAATCAAATCCCCCTGTGGGAGCGGGCTTGCTCGCGAAAGCGGCCTGACATTCAACATCTATGGTGTCTGACATACCGCCATCGCGAGCAAGCTCGCTCCCACATTTGATTTGCACTTGCCTCAAGATTGCGCCGCGCCTGTTATCATGCGCGGCATCTCCATCGCACAGGATCGCGCCGTTCCCCATGGATTACCGCAAACCCTCCGACCGCAAAAGCATGCACTCGCGCATCGTCCAGGAATTGGGCATGCAGATCGTTTCCGGGCGCTTCAAACCGTGTGACAAACTGCCCGCCGAAGCCCTGTTGTGCGAGGAGTACGCGGTCAGCCGCCCGGTGCTGCGCGAAGCCACCCGGGTGCTGGTTGCCAAAGGCCTGGTGTATTCCCGTCCGCGGGTCGGCACCGTGGTCAAGCAGCGCAAGGAATGGCACATGCTCGACCCGGATGTGCTGCACTGGCTGATGCAAAGCAGTCCGCAGAATGAGTTCTTCGATTTACTGACCAGCGTGCGCAGCATCATCGAACCCGCTGCTGCCGCCCTCGCCGCGCAGTTCGCAACCGATGCGGACATCGCCTCCATCGGTGAAGCCTACCAACGCATGGAAGCCGCGCCGACGCCTGAAGCGCTGTTGCAGCCGGACCTGGATTTCCATAGCCGCATCGCCGATGCGACCCACAACGATCTACTGGCCAACCTGTGCAACATGCTGTCGGTGGCAATCGCCGAAGCATTGAAGCATTCCAACCAGCGGCCGAACCTGCATGAACTGGCGCTGCCTAGGCACAAAGCGATCCTTACAGCGATCGAGAACCGCGATGCGCTGGGTGCGCGGCATGCGACCCTCGTTCAGCTCGACGATGCGCGCAGTGCGCTGAACGTCGTGCTCGGCACGGATCCCTCTTAACCAACGCAATCCCCTGTAGGAGCCGGCTTGCTGGCGATGGTGTGTCAGTCGACATCAATGTGCCTGACACACCATCGCCAGCAAGCCGGCTCCTACAAAGGGTTGTGTGAATCCTCAGATGTAAAAAAGCCGCAACCCAGGTTGCGGCTTTTCTATTTCAGCCAGGGATCAGTGCGCGAACAACGAGTTGCCCTTCTGCCCCGCCAGTTTCTCCGGCTTGATCAGGAAGCGAGCCAGCGCCGGCAGCAGCCAAAGCGCGCCGAACATGTTCCAGAGCAGCATGAAGGTCAGCATCAGGCCCATGTCGGCCTGGAACTTGATGGCCGAGAAGATCCAGGTGCACACGCCGATCGCCAGGCACAGGCCGGTGAACAGCACGGCTTTACCGGTGGATTTAAGCGTCTGGTAGTAGGCCTCTTGCAATGGCAGGCCGGCACGCAGGAAGCTTTCCAGACGGCTATAGATGTAGATGCCGTAGTCCACGCCAATCCCCACCCCTAGCGCCACGACCGGCAGGGTCGCGACTTTCACGCCGATGCCCATGAAGGCCATCAGGGCGTTACCGAGCACCGAGGTCAGCACCAGCGGCAGCACGATGCACAAGGTCGCCGCCCAGGAACGGAAGGTGATCATGCACATGGTCGCGACGCAGATGTAGACGAGGATCAGGATGGTCAGCTCGGATTCCTTGATCACCTCGTTGGTGGCCGCCTCGATGCCGGCGTTACCCGCCGCGAGGATGAATTCCAGGCCGTCCTTGTTGTTTTCCTTGGCGAAGTCCTGCACCGCATGCACCGCGCGATCCAGAGTGGCGGCCTTGTGGTCGTTGAGGAACACCAGCACCGGCGCCAGGGAGCAACTGTTGTTGTACAAGCCATCGGCACGGGCAATGGAGTTGTTCAGTACGTCCGGGTTACGCGACAGGGTTTCCCATTTCAGGTTGCCCTCGTTCATGCCCTTGATCATCTGCTTGGACACGGTCACCAGGGAGATCGCCGATTGCACGCCCTCGGTGTTCTGCATCTTCCACATCAGTTCGTCGATCGGCGCCATGGCTTCGTAGCGCGAGCAACCTTCAGACTTGGTCTTGACCATCACAACCAACACGTCGGAACTGGTGGAGTAGTTGCTGATGATGAAGTTGTTGTCCTTGTTGTAACGCGAGTCCGGACGCAGTTCCGGAGCACCTTGGTCAAGGTCGCCGATTTTCAGGTTCTGGCTGTACCAGAGGCCGCCACCGAAGGCCAGCAAGGCCAGGACGATCGACACCGGTGCGACTTTCGGGCTGGCAAAGTTCGACAGCAGGCGCCAGAACGGGTGTTCGCGGTGTGCGTCTTTCTTGCTGCGTTCCACGGCGCGTTTGCTGATGCCGACGTAGGAGATGGCCACCGGCAGCAGGATCAGGTTGGTAAACACGATCACCGCCACGCCAATGGAGGCGCCGATGGCCAGTTCACGAATCACACCGATGTCGATGATCAGCAGCGTGATGAAGCCTACGGCGTCCGCGAGGATCGCGATCATCCCCGGCAGGAACAACTGACGGAACGTGCGTCGTGCGGCGGTCAAGGCGTTATCCGCCTCGCTGGACTGCAAGGCGATCCCGTTGATCTTCTGCACGCCGTGGGAAATACCGATGGCGAAGATCAGGAACGGCACCAGCATCGAATACGGATCAAGCCCGAAACCGAAGAAGTGCATCAACCCCAACTGCCAGACCACCGCCACCAGCGTCGTACTCAACACCGCCACGGTGCTGCGCATGCAGTTGGTGAACCAATACAGCAGGATCAGGGTGATGATGAAGGCGACGCCGAAGAACATCACCACCATGACCAGGCCATCGATCAGGTCGCCGACTTTCTTGGCGAAACCGACGATGTGGATCTGCACGTTAGGGTTCTGCGCTTCAAACTTGTCGCGGATCTTTTCTTCGAGCTCGTGGGAGAACTTGCGGTAGTCCAGCGCCAGCAACTTGCCTTGGTCCTGCGGGTCCGGGTAGGACTCCAGCAGCGGGATGTCGACGATGCTCGACTTGAAATCGTTGGCCACCAGGCGCCCGACCTGGCCGGACTTGAGCACGTTGTTACGCAACAGGTCGAGGCTTTGCTGGGAGCCGTTATAGCTCTGAGGGATCACTTCGCCGCCGGCAAAGCCCTCCTCCGTCACCTCGGTCCAGCGCACGCTCGGGCTCCACAGCGACTTGAGACCGGAACGGTCGACGCCGGAAATGTAGAACACTTCGTCGTTGATCTGACGCAGGGTCTCCATGTATTCCTTGGAGAAAATGTCGCCATCGGTGGCTTCAACGGAAATGCGCACCGTGTTGCCCAGGTTCGCCAGATCGTTGCGGTGCTCCATCATCTTTTGAATGAATGGATGCTCGAGCGGGATCATTTTTTCGAAGCTGGTGGACGGCCGAATCAGCGTCGCTTGCCAGAACAGGAAGATGCTGACCAGCAGGCAGATGACGATCACTGCCGGGCGGTTGTTGAAAATCAGGCGTTCAAGAAACGTCGCCTTGTCTTGGTGATGACTGCTCAAGGATGTCATAGACCCGCCTTCTTATTATTTGCCCGGCTCATTTGGACGACCCGTTTTTGCCATTCTCTGCACCGGTTGGCGAGGTGACGCGAACGCCGCCCTGTCCCGCCAGAATCAGATTGCCGTTGCCTGCTGCCGTCACTGCCGAAACGGAAATGCGATCCGGGCGGTTGAACACGCTGAAGGTTTCGCCGTTGTCGTTGCTGCGGATCACCGAGCCGCCGTTGCCGACGATGACAATGGAACCGTCGTCGAGCAACGTTGCACCGGACAACCCGAACTCCAGCGCACCGCGGGCAGCCTTGAGTTCGACCGGTTCCCAAGTGGTGCCGAAATCGGTGGAGCGGAACAGATTGCCCCGCAATCCGTACGCCAGCAGCGTGTTGGCCTGAGCAGTGCCGATTACGCCGAACAGCGAACCTTGGTATGGGCCTTCAAGTTTTTCCCAGGTCTGGCCCCAGTCGGCGGAGCGGAACATGCTGCCCTGCTCGCCGACGATGAACAGCCCGGCATCCTTGACCGCCGCAATGCCGTTGAGGTGGTACTGGTCTTCGTTGTCGAGGCGATCGCTGGCATCTTCCCAGTGCTTGCCACCGTCGGTGGTGGCCAACAACGCACCGTAAGCGCCCACGGCAAAGCCGCTGTTGACGTCCTGGAACCAGACGTCGAGCAGCGGCGATTCGCGTTTCAAATCTTCGAATTGCTTGGTCCAGGTGGCGCCACCATCCTCGCTGGCGAGGATCTGTGCGTCATGGCCGACGGCCCAGCCGTGTTTGTCGTCGGCGAAAAACACCGACGTCAACAACTGGCGGGTTGGCACCTTGGCCTGGGCCCAGGTTGCACCCTGGTCGTCGGAATACAGGATGTGCCCGCGATCACCAACCGCCACCAGGCGCTTGCCGGCGTGCGCGACGTCGAGCATCAAGCTCTTGCTGGCTTTGGCGGATTCAACGGCATAAACAATGTCGGACGCTGGCGCCGCAGCGGCCAACGCAGGAGCCGACAGCACGGCACAACCCAACAGCGAGAGCGCTGTGGCCAGCAACGCGAACTTGCGTAATGCCGGCGGGCGGCAAATACCCACACCCATGACAGGCTCACTCATAGACCTTCCCCCATTATTATTGTTAGGTCATTCAACCTTTCAGGGCGCCGTAAGGGGTGCTCATCGGGATTGCCTGTTCTGGAGCATAGTCCTGAAATGCGCAATCTAGAGCCCCTTCGGAAGCTGGCTTATCCTATCGGGGTTTGGAAAGGTCTGACAATCGACGCCACGTTATGTTTTGTTAACCTGAGGGGGATGGTCGTGGGGTGAATGATTGGGTATCAGGTGGGGTGATTAGGGTTTCCGGTTTTTTTCTGTGTTCGGTGTTCGGTGTTCGGTGTTCGGTGTACATATCCATTTTTTCGGTAACGGCGACTTATGGTTTCGCTCTTACAGCGAGTCACTTTTGACAAACGCCTCAAAAGTAACC
>NZ_LT607575.1:76355-114238 GCF_900095275.1 Pseudomonas sp. UMAB-40 | reverse complement strand
GCCTCATTTTAAGGCTTGGAGGTGTCTACGAAACTAGGGGCGATTCAGGACTACCCGATTTGTTACGCAATGGACAGCCAGTAACAAGAAAGCTTTCTGGACTGGCATTGTCGAGCAGCTCCTACGTAATGGTGAGTGCCGCCGCGATCACCAAGCCAGAGATCAATCGCGAGCTCTGCACCCCCAGCAGTTTTGTTGCGATGCCCTCAATTGCCTATAGGCTTGCCAAAGTCGCCGCAGGAGATGGCGTCTGCGGAGTTTCTCTGTACGCGGTTTCTGCACATGACGTTGTTGCAGGACACGCGTTGTTGCGAGGTGCGGGTGGCATTTTGCTCAATGAAAATGGTGAGTCAATTTACTACTTAACAGAAGCAAACATGCAGACGGTCTCAAGACGCTGCTTCGGGGGATCAGAGATCGCGTGTCGGACATTGGTGGTTCGAGATTGGAATCGTATTTTCACAGCGGAGTAGAGCGAAGCTTAAACCGTAATCATTGACTTCGGCGCTTATAATCAAGCCATAGCAATGTTGACGCCTGAGGTGTCAGGCACCTCGCCAGCTGCCTCACCAGCAGCGCCCTTCATGCAGCAGGAGAATTGGAAGATAACTGGGAGGCAAACCCATGACGTTTGATCCCGATAAAGATGTTAAAGCTACCGCGATCAAGACATTCAGTCGGGTCGAGAGCTCAGCTCCTGCGGGTAAACCACTAAAGGACCATGGAATAGACGTGTGTCCTCGTCCAGGGGCGGCGCCTGCAGGAAGAGATGAGAAGCGTCGGACTATCGAAGAAAGAGAAGAGGAGATGGTTGCCCTTGCCAGAGCTCATATTCTGACGTGCGGCGACTTCCTGCTAGTTCAGGACTTGGCTAACCATCTGGGTATTCACGTTGAGCTCCTGAGTCCCGCACTCAAGGAGTGGGAAGCGGACCACCGAATTTTCTCGATCGATCACGATGGCTGCAGCTCTTTTCCAATTTACGCGTTCCCATTGCAAGGCGGCGCCAGCCCGATTCCCGGCCTTAGCGATGTATTATCTGCTCTCTGTCCCATGAAAGATGGTTGGGGAGTTTCATTCTGGTTTATCTCTCCCAACGAATGGCTTGGAGGCAAGCGCCCACAGGACCTCCTTTCCACCGAGCCAAGCCGCGTGATTTCAGCTGCAAACGAAGAAGCAAACGGTGTCATGCATGGTTAGGTCCGCGAGGGCTTCGCCATAGGAGGTCGCGTAGTCCCGCGGTATCCAGTCGCCGGAAGCCCAAGAACTAAATTTCTATGACGGTAAACTCTTCGCTGTGCTGTGTGGATCGCACGGTGAAAACGTGGGAACTGAAACTCAGAAGCGGTGACGTCGACATCCATGCCACTGATTGCGATGAATCGAGGCTGCTTGCCAGCAATGACCCAATCACTCGTGCCTTTAATGATTTTCTAATGATGTTGAGCAGGAACACCTCAGCTCCAGCTAATCGCCGGCTGCCGCTATCCAGCACCTCGAATAGGAAGCTGGCTGCTCTCGATGCCGAAGCTGACTGTACAGCGGCGCAGAAAACAGCACTGTTCAAGAACAGTAATTATGGAAAACCGGGAAAGCGTTCCCGGTTTTCCATAATTACTAGCGTGGATTTCTCAGAATTACTTCCGGGTAGTGGTAGCTTGAAAGCACCTTGGTAGAAGTTCCGCCCTGACACATGATTTAACATAATATACATTACACGTAACATCATGTTTCGATATTAGCCCGGTTGCACGCAGATTTGGAAACGCTCAATTCACTGAATCGCTCATTCCTGTGTCAGCGCTCCAATCAGCTGCGAATGCTCCGTGAATTGCTCGCTGAGCTCCCGCCGATCACCCAACGCCATGTCCGCATAATCAAACCCTGGCGAAACCGCTTCACTGATCAACCCGTATCCCGACAGTCCATCCATAAGCCGCGAAGCTTTCCAGACACCGCCCGGTACATGCAGCTGCAATTTTTGTCCGGCGATTATGTCGTTGCCCATCATCACGGTTTTCAACGTGCCATCTGGAAAAATCAGGCTGTACTGAATCGCATCTCCCAAATGGTAGTAATGAACGATGTCTGATTGGTTGAGATGAAAATGGCCTATTGGCGATTCGTTGGTCAGCAAATAGTAAATGGATGTCATCAGGTAACGCGGACCGTTATCCGTTTCAATCACGGCATGCCGATCCGATTGGAATGTCCTGCGGTAGAAACCGCCTTCCGTATGAGGCTCCAGATCCAGTGCTGTGATTAATGCTTCAGCGTCAGCAACGAGGCTTTTAAACACGTTATTGGCCATCTGAACTGAGCCCTCTCATCAAAGTGAATACCGATCTTTATATTCCATATAATTATAACTATGCTAAATGTATCTTTAGTTTAGTTATATATAGGGACTTCAAAGTGATCAGTGCCCGGTCCTCTACTGCCTCGAAACATTACAAACCCTAGCAATCGACCAGCGAAGTTTTCAACAACGCCTCCAAGCCCATAGGTTTGGCAAAATAATAACCCTGGGCCTGCCCTGCCCCCATTTCGCGCAGCAAGATTAGCGTTGCTTCATCCTCCACACCTTCGGCCACCACGCTCAGGTCCAGCGATTCGGCCATCCGCACAATTGCCCGCACGATCGCGCGACTGCGGGCGCTGGTGGTCAGTTCGAGGATGAATGACTTGTCGATCTTCAAGCCGCTGAAACGGTATTGATGCACGTAGCTCAGAGATGAAAATCCTGCACCGAAATCATCGAGCACCACTGACATGCCATTGTCGGCCAATTGCTGCATGTTCTGCCGGGCAATAGCCGGCTCGGCCACCAGCGCGCCTTCGGTCAACTCGAGGCAGATCCGCGACGGCGCGACCCGATGCTGCGCCAACAGGGCAAGCACATCACTGGCGAAGTCCGGGCGCGTCATGCTGTAGCTGGAGCAATTCACATGCACCGGCGGCCAATTGGCGTGTTGAGGGTGTGCGAGGATCACTGCGACGCTGGTGAGCATGTACAGGTCCAGTCGGCCGATCAGACGTAAACCCTCGACATTCGGCAAAAACTCCCCTGGCGCAATCACTCGGCCGCCCGGCTGATGCCAGCGGATCAGCGCTTCAAGGGCCAGGAGCTCACCCGTTTCAACGCTGACAATCGGCTGAAAATACGGCAGCAGTTCGTCGGTACGTTTGAGCGCATTGCGCAAAGCCCCTTCGCGCTCCATCTGGTCTGAGACTTCTCGGCGCACTTCCTGATTGAACACCGCGTAGCTGTCGCGACCGGCACTCTTGACCCGGTACATCGCCGCATCGGCATCGCGCAGCAAGTCGGCCGGTTCGTGATGGAACTGATTGTCGGCGCTGACAATACCGATACTGCAGGACGAAAAAACCTCATGGCCATTGATAAAAAACGGCAGGTCAAACGCCACCAGGATCCGTTCGGCGATTTCGATCACCACGTCCAGCGGCGCCTCGGGAGCGAGCACCGAGAACTCATCGCCCCCCAATCGCGCGAGCATGTCGGTGTCACGCAGGCAGCTGCGCAAACGGTGGGCGGCCTGCATCAACAGCAGATCGCCGAAATGGTGGCCGAGGCTGTCGTTGACCATCTTGAAACGATCAAGGTCGATGAACATCACCGCCAGGTGCCCGCCTTCGCTGCCGAATCGCGACCAGGCCTGATTGAGGTGCTGTTGCAGGTAGGTACGGTTCGGCAGCCCGGTTAGCGCATCGTGGGAGTTTTCGTGTTGCAACTTGGCATTGGCGTGATCGAGTTCTCGGGTGCGGCTCTGCACCCGGGCTTCGAGCTTGAGGTTGGCGGAATGGATGGCTTCGGCGGCCGTGCGTCGCGACAACGCTGTGTCGATGTGCCGCGACACAAACGTCAGCAGCTCCTGGTCACGCAGGGTATACCGCACTTGCGAGGTATAGCTTTGCACCGCCAGCACCCCACGCACCACATCGCCATCGAACAAGGGAATGCCCAGCCAGGAGTAGGACCGGTAGCACTCTTCGGCAATTTCGATTTCACCGTGCGCATGCAATCGGTCAGCCTCGCCGGCATCAATCAGACAAGGTCGACGCTGACGAATCACGTACTCAGTCAGGCCCCGGCGTCCACGCCGCGCCGACGGGCAGGTCGTCTGTCGTTCATCAACGTAATACGGAAAGGTCACTTCAGTGGTCGCGTCGTCGAACAGCGCGATGTAGAAGTTCTGCGCGAACAGCAGATCACCGACGATGCCATGCAGGGTTTGAAACAGTTCAGCCATATCGCCAGGCTGGCTCGACAGCTCGGCAATCTGGAACAACGCGCTCTGCAGATGTTCGGCGCGCTCACGTTCTGCTACTTCCTGCCTCAAGGCGTCGTTGAGTGCCGAAAGCTCCAGGGTGCGACGCATGACGATCCCTTCCAGGTTCTCGCGGTGCAGGATCCGGTCCAGCGCCATGGCCACGTGACGGGCCACCACCAGAAACAGCGCACGGTCTTCAGCGCTGTAAGTACGGGAAACGTCGTAGACCTGCATCGCCAGCATGCCAAACACGTCATCCGAGGCATTTTTCAACGGCGCGCCCATCCAGAACTCGGGACGATCCCCCACGCAATAGAAGCGCCCATCGGCCTGAGCCGCGCGAATGCCGGCGGCGTCGATCAGCAACGGCTGGCCCGTGGTCAACACCTGGCCCGTCAACGACAGGTGCGAGGCATCGAGGTACTCGTAGTGTTCGGCCTCAACGGCATCAACGTCGATGATGTCGACGTAATACGGGTAGTCAATCTTGCCGGTGTGCGGGTCATACAGTGCGAGATAGAAGTTCTCGGCGTCGATCAGGCTCGCCAGCAGCCGGTGAACCCCCACCAGAAATATAAACCGGTCGCGGGTCGAACTGGCCAGGTAGGTAATTTCATACAGCACACGTTGAGTAATTTGCGCACGGGCAAGGGTATCGGTCTGTATCTGCATGCCCAAGCGCTGGGCAAGTTCGGCGAGCGCCGGTTCTGCGGCATCCTTGATGGGCGCGAGCAGCCATCCCAGTACACTTTCGCCTCGACCGGTCGGCCAACGGTGCAAGTGCCGGGCCTGGCAAAAGGCCTCAAATTCTTCATTCGCCACGCTGGACGGCCACTTCACCTGCGGGTCGCCCTGCCCGACCAAATGCATTTGGTCGCCGGCACGGTACACCACCCATTCGGTGGTGTGAGCCCAGTGGCGCGCCGAGGATAGCAGTTGGTCGACTGCTGCTTCATTGCCCGCGCGGGCCATGCCGACAGCATCCGGCCGACTCTTCAGTGGCTTGGCGACAACGGATTGCCGCGGGGAGTCGGTCAATGGACGAAAACTCATCAGCGCTCCCTGTGCCAAAAACTGGCGATATCCACTTATTAATTGCTAGCAATATGCCAGTGATCTTCCTGTTTGTTTAAAGCTTATATAAAGTTTTTTCAATAGTTTTATTCGCTTTAGTGCCAATCAAAGATGAAGCGACGCGCTCAGAACTTTTCGGGAATACGCCTAAGTGGGTAATCCGGCTCGTGATAACCGCCCGGCCGCTGACGCTTGGGCAACTTCACGTTCTCGCGTGGCACCTCTTTGTAGGGAATGCGGCTGAGCAAATCGGTGAGGATGTTCAAACGAGCCCGTCGTTTGTCGTTCGAGTTCGCCACCAGCCAGGGGGCATGTTCGGTATCCGTCGCCTTGAACATGTCATCACGAGCGCGCGAGTAGTCGTACCAGCGGCTGTACGACTTCAGATCCATTGAAGTGAGTTTCCAGATTTTGCGCCCATCCTTGATGCGCGCTTCAAGCCGACGGGTCTGTTCCTCCGGGCTGACTTCCAGCCAGTACTTGATCAAGATAACGCCCGAGTCGACGATGGCGCGCTCCACCAGAGGCACAGCCTTCAGAAAACCGACAGCCTGCTCCTTGGTGCAAAAACCCATCACACGTTCGACGCCCGCACGGTTGTACCAACTGCGATCGAAAATCACCACTTCGCCGGCCGCCGGCAAATGCGGAAGATAGCGCTGTATGTACATCTGGCTTTTTTCGCGATCGGTCGGTGCAGGTAACGCCACAACGCGAAAGATCCGTGGGCTCACCCGTTCGGTCAGCGCCTTGATTGTTCCACCCTTGCCCGCTCCGTCGCGCCCCTCGAAAACAATGCAGATTTTGATGCCCTTATGTCGCACCCACTCCTGCAACTTCACTATTTCGACATGCAGTCGGCGCAGTTCACTCAGGTAGTCCTTGTTCGACATTTTCACGCTGTCGACGGAGTTACGTTTTTTGGTGGGTTTCTTGTCCTTTGCCATGAACAACACCTCGCAGTCGATTGGCTCGCTGAGTTTAGTCCATGGATAAAGATTTACCGGTGACGAAGAAGTCGCTAGGGATTTGAAAGACAACACAAAACAAATGTGGGAGCGAGCTTGCTCGCGATGGCGGTGTGTCAGTCAACATCAATACTGACTGATAGACCGTCATCGCGAGCAAGCTCGCTCCCACAGGTATTGCATCAAGCCGGCTGTTACCTCAACAACATTTAGGCCCGGCCTTGCTCCCGTAACGCGCTTCCTGGCGTTCCCTAAAGAACACTTCGTAGCTCATCACCGGCTTGTCCGGGTGTTTGCCCTGCATATGTTCGACGTAGGTGTCGTAGTCCGGCATGCCCACCATCAAACGCGCGGCCTGACCGAGGTATTTACCGAGGCGACTCAGGTCATTGAACATTTGGCGCCCTCCTCCCTCACGCTTGCGGCAGTGCCTGGTACGGTGCTTCTTTATCCGTGCGTTCCTTACTGCCCCAGGCGGCAATGCCGACCTTGAGCGCAAAGAACAGGATGCTGAAGACCACCAGCAGGAACAGCGCCGTCAGCGTTGCGTTGGTGTAGGCGTTGTAGATCACGTGGTGCATCTGGTCGATGCTCTTCGCCGGGGCGAGGATCTGGCCGTTGGCCAGCGCATCGCTGTACTTCTTGGCCAGGGCCAGGAAACCGATCGCCGGGTTGGCATCGAACAGCTTGATGAAGCCTGCGGTGGTGGTGCAGATCAGCAGCCACACGGCTGGCAACATGGTCACCCAGACGTAGCGCTGACGTTTCATTTTGATCAGCACGACGGTCGCCAACATCAGCGCGATACCCGCCAGCATCTGGTTGGAGATACCGAACAGCGGCCACAAGGTGTTGATGCCGCCCAGTGGATCGATCACGCCCTGATACAGCAGATAACCCCACATTGCCACGCAACCGGCCGTAGCGATCAGGTTGGCGGTCCAGGATTCAGTGCGCTTCAGCGACGGTACGAACGAACCGAGCAAATCCTGCAACATGAAACGTCCGGCACGGGTGCCCGCATCGACGGCCGTCAGGATGAACAACGCTTCAAACAGGATCGCGAAGTGGTACCAGAACGCCATGGTGTTTTCACCTGGCAGAACGTGATGCAGGATCTGCGCGATACCGACCGCCAACGTTGGTGCGCCACCGGCACGGGCCAGAATCGTGGTTTCACCGATGTCCTTGGCCACCGCTTGCAGCGCTTCTGGAGTAATGGCGAAGCCCCAGCTGCTGACGGTCTGAGCAACCGAAACAGCATCAGAACCCACCAGCGCCGCCGGGCTGTTCATGGCGAAGTACACGCCTGGCTCGATCACCGAAGCCGCGACCATCGCCATGATGGCGACGAAAGATTCCATCAGCATGCCGCCGTAACCGATGTAACGGGCATGGCCTTCGCTGGCCAACAGTTTCGGCGTGGTGCCGGAGGCAATCAGCGCATGGAAACCCGAGACCGCGCCACAGGCAATGGTAATGAACAGGAACGGGAACAACCCGCCTTTCCACACCGGCCCGGTGCCGTCGATGAACTGGGTCAGTGCCGGCATTTTCAGGTCGGGCATAGTGACCAGAATGCCGATCGCCAACGCCACGATGGTGCCGATTTTGAGGAAAGTCGACAGGTAATCACGCGGGGCCAGAATCAGCCACACCGGCAATACCGCGGCGACAAAACCGTAGCCGATCAACATCCAGGTGATCTGAATACCGGTGAAGGTAAACGCTTTGGCCCAGACCGGATCAGCAGCAATCTGCCCACCGAGCCAGATCGAACCCAACAGCAACAGCACACCGACGATGGAGATTTCACCGATACGACCCGGGCGGATGTAGCGCATGTAGATGCCCATGAACATCGCGATCGGGATGGTCGCCATCACCGTGAAAATCCCCCACGGGCTCTCGGCCAGGGCTTTCACGACGATCAATGCCAACACCGCGAGGATGATGATCATGATCAGGAAGCAGCCGAACAGCGCGATGGTGCCAGGGATACGGCCCATTTCTTCACGGACCATATCGCCCAGGGAACGGCCGTTACGGCGAGTGGACATGAACAGGACCATGAAGTCCTGAACCGCACCGGCCAGCACCACGCCGGCAATCAGCCATAGCGTGCCGGGCAGATAGCCCATCTGCGCCGCCAATACCGGACCGACCAGCGGACCCGCGCCGGCGATGGCCGCGAAGTGGTGACCGAAAAGTACGTGTTTGTTGGTCGGCACGTAGTCCAGGCCATCATTGTTGATGACGGCGGGCGTGGCACGATTGGGGTCGAGTTGCATCACCTTGGTGGCGATGAACAGGCTGTAGTAGCGGTAGGCAACGAGGTAGATAGCGACTGCTGCGACTACGATCCACAGGGCGTTGATCGCTTCGCCGCGGCGCAGGGCCACGACACTTAGCGCAAACGCTCCCAGGACAGCCACGGCAAACCAGGCGAGGTGTTTAGCCATACGGGGCATAGCGTGTCTCCTGCCGACAGCCAGTGGACTGCGGCGGTAATTTTTTATAATTGTGTCCGCGGTGCGGAGCTGGCCCAATATCCCCGCATGCCGTCTACAAATAAATCCGCGTTACTACGTACATGGTAACTACGTAGTTCTACGTAGACACCGCTGATCTTTAAGTTGAAATGCAAAACCCTGTGGAAGCGGGCTTGCCCGCGAAGAGGCCATCACATCCAACATCTCTGTTGGCTGTTACACCGCCTTCGCGGGCAAGCCCGCTCCCACAGGGTTTTGTATTTCTATAGGCGGACACCATCGCCGCAGGTCATTCCGTCCAGCACCGCTACTGGACGTGCGTATCTTTGGCATATGATGCCGGGCCATCGCCTTCCCTCGGTCCGGTCAGGAGCCAAGATGCAGCTCAAACACAAAATCGTCGCGCTCGGGATTTTGCCGCTGGTGTTGGCGATCGCGGTGATCTGCGCGCTGGTGATTTCCCTGAATCGCCAACTCGGCGATCAACAGGCGCAGTTGATTGAAGACAGCATTCTGGCGAGCAAACGCGCCGAGCTTAAAAACTACGTGGAAATGGCGCAGAGTCTGATCGCACCGCTGTACGACGATGGCCACGGTGACGAGCATGCCCAGCAACAAGTGCTGGAAGAACTGCGCAAGCTCAGCTTTGGCATCAACGGCTACTTCTTCGTCTACGACCGCGAGGGCCGCAGCCTGATGCACGCGCGCCAGTCGGAACTGGTGGGCAAATACCTGTGGGACATGAAAGATCCCCACGGTTTACCGGTAATTCAGGCGTTGCTCAAAAGTGCGCAATCCGGCGAAGGTTTTCAGCGTTACGCCTGGAACAAGCCTTCCTCCGGCCAGGTCACCGACAAGCTCGCTTATGTCGTGATGCTGGACCGTTGGGGCTGGATGCTCGGCACCGGCATTTACCTTGAAGACGTTGAGCGCGCCACCCAGCAAGCGCGCGATGAAGTGGCACAGGGCATCCGCAAGACCATGCTGGCGATTGCCGCAGTAGCCCTCGTGGCCGTGCTGTTCGTCTTCGCCAGCGGCATGACGCTCAACGTCAGCGAGCATCGCCTGGCGGACAAAAAGCTCCAGCGCCTGACCCAGCGGATCGTCAGCCTCCAGGAGGAAGAGCGTTCACGGGTTTCCCGCGAGCTGCACGACGGCATCAGTCAGGTGCTCGTCTCCATCAAGTTTCAGTTCGAACTGGCCAGTCTGCTGCTGGAGAATGACCAGCGACAAGACAAAGGGTTAAGCACACTAAAAGACGCCACGGCGCGCCTCGGCGACGCGATTGGCGAGGTTCGCAGCCTTTCTCACGACCTGCGCTCGTCGCTGCTCGACACCCTGGGCCTGCCGGCGGCGATCGGCCAGCTCGCCGCGGAATTCGAGCAGCGCAGCGGTCTCACCGTGACTTACGACGATAATGAATTCGCCTGCGATCTGGTGGATGGCGCAGCGGTTTCGCTGTTTCGGATTGTGCAAGAAGGCCTGACCAACATCGAACGCCACGCACAGGCTAAAAACGTTTCGATTACCCTGCATGGGTCACAAGAGTCCGTGCGGTTGACAGTGGTCGACGACGGTGTCGGCTTCAACGTCGCCCAGGTCGAACGTCGCCATGCGGGCATCGGCCTGCGTAATATCCGTGAGCGTGTCGAACATTTTGGTGGACGTTTCGACCTGATATCGGTGCCCGGAAGAAGTGAGCTGGACGTGCTGCTGCCGATGAAAATACCCGGCGCAAAACGCTGACCCACCCCATTACAACAAGAGTGAATACCCGCGATGAACCTGCCCTACCCGATCCGCGTCGCCCTGGTCGACGATCACTCCCTGGTCCGCGACGGGATCAAAGCGCTGCTCGCGGTTATGGCGCCTCTGGAAGTGGTGGGCGAAGCCGAGAGTGGCGCGCAGGCCATCGAGATGGTCGGGCGCTGCCAGCCAGACCTGTTGCTGGTCGACATCAGCCTGCGCGACATGAACGGGCTTGAGCTGACCCGCGTGCTGCGCGCCCAGTACCCGTCGCTGAAGGTGCTGATGCTGAGCATGTACGACAATTATGAATACGTGAGTGAATCCGTTCGCGCCGGCGCCAGCGGCTATGTGCTGAAGAACTCACCGTCGCGGGAAATCATTGCCGCTATCGAAGCCATCGCCAGTGGCGGCACGTTCTACAGCGCGGAAATCGCCCAGCGGCTGATTGCCGACAAAAGCACCGACAACGAACTGACACCCCGCGAAAGCCAGGTGTTGTACAAAATGGCTCAGGGTTTGAACAACAAAGAAATGGCCCGCGAGCTCGACATCAGCGTGCGCACGGTAGAAACCCATCGCCTGAGCATCCGCCGCAAACTCAACATCGACAAACCCGCGGCCCTGGTCAAATACGCGATCGATCACGGGATCATTTCGCGGTAACGGGCACGCATCACGCCGCCCCTGGATTGACGACCTTCGCAGTGCGGATAAACAACGCCCGCACCTTTTCCCAGAAATTGCCCCCCAGCACAAAAAAACTGCCGACCAGCATGGCATCGCCCAGCAATTGAAGCTGCCACAGGTTCGGTCTGAGCCCCGGCCAAAACGTGTCGATGTAGGGTTCAAGAAAGGCCGAGATCAGCGGCAGACAAAACATCACGATACCGATTCGATGACGAATCGGGCCCACTTCGGCATCTACGGAGGGCGCTAGCCCGGACACGTAACCGAACAGCTTGCTTTTCAACTGCTGGAACCCGGCCTTGCCCATCACCGCAATGACCAGGATCAACAGGACTTTATTGCTGATGAACAAAACGCCGGTCAACGCGGCGATTCTTGAACCTGGAATGTCGAGCATTGCGGCGACTGGCACCATCAGCCACGAACCCAGCATTACACCAATAATGGCGATGCCCACTTTGAAGCGCCAACCAGCGGAATGGGGTTCAGCATGACCTTGGGGGCTACTCATGAGTGTCCTGCCTATAAGTGATCGCAGAAGGTTTGAGGGTGCCTGAGAAGCTTAGCAGCCGGTTGCTCATTTGGACGGCTATGCTCCAGTGACCTTTCCTGGTTGGACGATACGCAATGCATCGAGGCCGTTCCTTGCCGAGGCTGCCAGGCCACCTCCTCTTGCTCGGCGCACTTGGCCTGAGTGGCTGCGTGCGGCTGGGGCCGGACTTCCAGCCACCGGGCGAAGCGTGGGTCGAACACTGGAACACCACGGCCCTTGAACAGGCCAGTCAGCGCGGAACGAATCCCGATATCCGCCAGTGGTGGCAGGTCTTCAACGATCCGCTGCTCAATCAGCTGATCGCCGAGTCGGATGCTCATAATTCGAGCCTGACAATCGCCGGCCTGCGCGTGATGGAAGCCCGTGCCCAGCTGGGCATTGCGCAAAGCGGTCTGTACCCGCAACTGCAGCAGGCCAGCGCCGACAGTTTGTACTTCAACCGCCGGCAATCGGGTGGCACCAATCCCCAGGACAGCCATTTCTGGCAATACAGCGCCGGGTTCGACATTGGCTGGGAGCTGGACTTCTGGGGGCGTTTCAGCCGAGCCATCGAATCGTCCGACGCCAGCTATTTTGCCGCCCAGGCCAACTATGAAGACGTGCTGGTATTGCTGCGCGCTCAGGTCGCAGACACCTACTTTTCGTTGCGCACCACCGAGGCGCGGTTACGCGTTGCCCGGGAGAACGCCAAACAGCAAAAGCGTAATTTCGAGATCACCGAAAAGCTGTTCAACAGTGGCCAGCAAGCGGAACTCGACCTGCAGCAGGCCAAAACCCAATACCTCGGCACCCTGAGCACCATCCCCACCCTCGAAGACCAACTGCAACGAACGCGTAATGCCTTGGCCGTGCTGATCGGGCAACCGCCCGGCGCGCTACCAAAACGAGTGGAAAACGAAGGCTTGATACCACTGGTCGATCGCGCCGTACTGCAGGATGTCCCGGCCAATCTGCTGCTGCGTCGGCCCGATGTGCGCGCTGCCGAGCTGAATGTCGCCGCCCAGTCGGCATTGATTGGCGTGGCCGAGAGTGATTTCTATCCGTCGCTGACCTTGCTCGGCAGCATCGTCTGGTCGGCCGACACGCTCAACGGTACGTCCAGAAGCCTGGACCTGATCGGCGGTCCCAGCCTGCGCTGGAACGTGTTCGACCATGGCCAGATCAGCAACAACGTGCGCGTCCAGGATGCGCGGTTGCAACAACTGATCGAGGCGTATCGCGACAAAGTCCGCCAGGCCGCGCGCGAGGCTGACGATGCCGCCACTGGCTTGATCAAATCGCTGGAGCGCGAACGCATCCTGAGCGAGGCCGAAGTGGCGGCCAAACGCTCGCTGGTGCTGGCCAGCGCGCAGTACCGCGAAGGTTACTCGGACTTTCAGCGCGTGCTCGATGCCCAGCGCGCACTGCTCGAACAACAGGACAATTATCTGGTCGCCCGCAGCAACGCCGTGAGCAATCTGATTGCCCTGTACAAATCCCTCGGTGGCGGTTGGTACAGCGCCCAGCCCAAAGTCGATGAAGCCACCCGTCAGCAGATGGAAAAACGCACCGACTGGGGCGACCTGCTGAGCGAACCCGCCGCCCTCCCTGCCGCACAAGGTAAATAGCCATGAGTGAAGCCGCGCAGCCTGTCCCCGAGGCGCCCTCCCCCAAGCCTCCTGAGCCTGCCGCCGACCCGGCGAAAAAAGGTATCAAATGGGTGCTGCTCCTGATCCTCCTGAGCCTGGCGTGGTACCTGACGGCCGACCGTTTCACGCCCTATACGCAACAAGCCCGTGTGGGTGCCTTTGTCATTCCGGTCGCCTCGGAAGTCGCCGGCCGGGTGATCCGCGTCAACGTGCGCAACAATCAGGACGTCCAGGCGGGAGACGTGCTGTTCGAAGTGGACCCGCAGCCGTACAAGATTGCCGTCGACCGCGCCCGCGCAGACCTTGAATCGACCCGTCGGCAGATCGGCGCCAGCACCGCCGGCATCGCTTCGGCGCAAGCCAACTTGCGCGCGGCCCAGGCCAACGAACTCAAGGCGAAACAGGACAATCAACGCTTGGAAGGCTTGTACCGCGAAGACCCCGGAACCATTTCCGTGCGCCTGCTCGAAGTGTCTCGCGCCAACCGTGAACAGGCGGTCAGCCAGGTTGCGGCCGCTCGCGCTGAAGTGCAACGTGCGCGCGAGCAAGAAGGCGGCAGCGAAGAAGACAACGCGCTGCTGCGTAGCGCCGCCACGGCGCTGTCGAAAGCCGAGCTGGATCTGTCCAACACGCAGATTCGCGCCCGTTCGGCGGGGCTGATCACCGACCTGCGCACCGACGCCGGGCAGTTCGCCGCGGCCGGTGGCCCGGTCATGACCCTGATTGCCATCCACGATGTCTGGATCAGCGCGGACATGACTGAAAACAACCTCGGTCTGGTGAAAGTCGACACGCCCGTGGCGATCGTCCTGGATGCGCTCCCAGGCAAAGTGTTCGACGGACGCGTGCGCAGTGTCGGATATGGAGTCAGTGTCGGACAGACACCCGCGCCTGGCACCTTACCCAGTGTGCAGAACAGCCGTGACTGGCTGCGACCGGCCCAGCGTTTTCCGGTGATTATCGAGTTCTCCGAAGACGCCCGAAAAGCCTTGCGTGACAGCCGCGCCATCCGTGCTGGCGGGCAGGCCGAAGTCATGGCCTTCCCGACTCAAGGTAACCTGTTGAACCCGTTGGGTCGGTTGTTTGTGGGATTCATGAGCTGGCTGAGCTATGCCTACTAAACGCACGCCTCGGGAACAACGCGCATTACGCCTGGCCACTGGCACAGCATTGTGTCTCGCTGCCAGCTTCGGTCTCGGGTTGCCAATTCCCTTTCTGGCGCCGGTGCTGTGCCTGATCCTGCTGGCTTCGATCAACCGCCCGTTGCCGTTCAAGGCAGCCGTGGTGCTCGCACTGGCCGCGATGTTGACCACGGGCCTCGGCCTGTTGTTGATCCCGATCCTGCGTTATTACCCCGTCAGCGGCGTGCTGCTGGTCGGCTTGAGTCTGTTCCTGGTGTTCCGTTTCGGTCTGCGCGGAGGCAACGCGCTGATCGTGACCTTTCTGGTGATTGGCCTGACGATGATTTCCTCGGCCGGCGTTGCCGAGTTCGATCTGGCGGCGATGGTTATCGGTGCCCTGGTCAAGGGCTTGCTGCTCGCCGTTGCGGTCGTGGCGCTCAGTCATGGATTGTTCCCGGATCCACCCAACGCTCCTTCGCCGCCGCCCGCGCCAACTTTGCCCGCCGAAGAAGTCAGTCGGGTGGCGCTGCGTGCAACCCTGATCGTATTGCCGACGTTCCTGCTGGCATTGATCGACCCGGCCGGTTACCTGCCGATCATCCTCAAAGCCGTCAGCCTGGGTCAGCAAAGCTCCACGACCAATGCCCACACCGCCGGTCGCGAACTCGTCGGTTCGACCTTGCTCGCAGGCCTGCTGGCAATCCTGTTCTGGAGCGCCCTCAGCCTGTTTGTGCACCTGTGGATGTTCTATTTGTGGATGCTGCTGTTCGGTTTGGTACTGGCGCGCAAACTCTATGCCTTGAGCCCGACCCGGTTCAGCCCGGGGTTCTGGCTCAACACCCTGATCACGCTGATTATCCTGTTGGGCCAATCGGTTCAGGACAGCCTCGCGGGCAAGGACGTGTACACGGCGTTTGCGGTGCGCATGGGCTTGTTCCTCGCCGTCACGCTCTATGCCTGCCTGATGGTTTATCTGCTCGAGCAGCGGCCGCGAAAAGCTCAGGGATTAACCTGATAACCCTTGCCTTGCAGGCAACTGGTGTACGCCGTCGAGGTGTTCGCGGCGCTGGTTTTCTGCTGCGCCCGGCGCTCTTGACGCTGACGCGAACCGCCGACCACAGCGCCGGCAGCGGCCGTCTCTTTGGCGCGGTTCTGTCGATAGTCCTGCTTCGTGTCGTCGTCGACGCGATCATAAAACTCGTCATGCTGACGCCCGCGCACTTCGGCCCCGGCCGAGCCCGCGGCGGCCCCCACGGCAGCACCGCGCAATCGCCCTCCGGAAGCAGGCGGTGCGGTCGACGCGGTCTGACTGGCGGCGATGCTATTGCATTCATTGATGTCCAACTGGGTCTGTTGCGAACTCTGCCCTTTCATCGGAACAACCGTTGCAGCCCAACCCTGGGTACACGCAACCGCCAATGCGATGCTCAGGCCGATGGATGACACCTTGCTCATAATGACCTCCAACGCAGCCCGTCACTCGGCAAGAACACGGGTGGTAGACCGCTGATGACTGCTTCCGGGCTTGATTCGGCAACAAGAAGTGTAGATCACCCGGCACGTTCCCCCAGCGCGGTACTGCCTGATCCAGGTGGTGAACATGATTCTTTTCGATCGTTTTGGCGTGATGGCCTAACCTCATAGGTTGAGCGACCCACCACAGAGTCGAGCACGCCTATGCGTAATGCATTGAAGTCAATGATGTTCGTCGTGCTCACGCTGCTTGCAACCAGTGGCGGAGCGCTGTCGGCCGCCGACATACCGCCGGCTCCAGGTATTACGTCGGGTACTTCGTCGTTTGCCATCTCCCAGAGTGATCTGCAAGAGCTGCAAATCCGGCTTGACCGAATCAAACAACAGATTTCGCTGGCCAATAACCTCACCCAAATGGTCGGCCTGCAAGACGCCGTCCAGTCGTTTATCAACGATGTGGACAGCTTGCAGTCATCGCTGCTGCCCGAACAGAAGCAACTGCAAGCCCAACTTGATGTGTTGGGCCCGGTATCACTCGACGATGTGGCGTCAGAGAAATCGGATATCTCGACGCAAAGAGCCTATCTCTCCGAGCAAAAGACCAAAGTCGATTCCAGCCTGAAAACCCTGACAGCCCTCAGAAACAATGCAGCCGGCCTCATCATCCAAATTGCCGGCATTCGCCGCAGCCTGCTGGAATCCGAAGTCACGCTGCGCAGCGGCAGTGTCCTGGGGCCTGGGTTCTGGGCGCCGTTATTTAATCCGCTGAAGGACGACCGCCAGCGGCTAAGCGAATTCATCCAGCAGGCTTCCAGCGCAATCAAGGCCGCCTGGCAACCTGGCGAGCGACTGTTTGCCGCCGCATTGATCGTGCTGGCCCTGGGGATTGGTTCCTGGGGCCGAAGACTCGCCGAGCGCGGACTGACCTGGGTGTGTATTCATCGAATGCCGGAAGGACGTTTACGTCGAAGCTCGCTCGCACTGGCCTCTGTCGTGGCCACGGTGCTGACCACTGCTTTTGCAATGCAATTGCTGTTTTATGCGCTCACTAGGCAATTACCGTTGTCGCCATTGATTCAGAACTTTGCCGATGAATTCGAAAAAGTCATCTATGTCTGCATCCTGATTACCGGTCTGAGCCGGGCGCTGCTGTCGACCCGACATCCTTCCTGGCGACTGCCGGCGATCGCTGATCCCGTGGCGCTGGCGATCCAGCCCTTCCCCAGAATACTGGCCGTCGCGCTGCTGATTTTGGTGAGCCTGACACAAATCACCAACGTCACCGGCATGAGTCCCCCTGCCATTCTCTTTGGCCGGGGTCTGATCGCGCTGGTGGTCACGCTGATTATCGGCACGTTGTTCCGGCGTGCCAGCAACGTCAGAAGAGCCGTTGCGGCCACCGGGGAAGCACCCGAATCGAGTACCACCCTCGCTGGCCTGATTTATTCGTTGGCCGGCATTGCGACGGTTGTATCGCTGCTTGCGCTGCTGATCGGCTACATCTCCCTGGCACGGTTCATCACGTACCAATTGGTCTGGGGATTTATCATCCTGTCGGGCTTCTACTTGTTGACTCAGTTGCTCAAAGACAGCTGTGAGTACCTGTTTTCATCCAAGAGCCCCAGCGGCAAGGCGCTAAAACAATTGCTCGGGATCGGTGATGTACGCCTTGAGCAAGTGTCGATCATTCTGTCCGGTGTCGGTCGCGCCGGGTTATTGCTGCTGGCGGTGATTTCACTGTTTGTCGGTGGCGTCGGCACGACTCTGGGGCAATTGTTCACCCAGATGTTCGCGATCCTCGGCGGCGATGGTCTGCGCAAACTCAATATCATCCCGGGCCATTTGCTGAATGCGCTGCTGGCCCTGTTCATCGGCATCTACCTGATTCGCTCATTGCGCCGATGGCTGGATAACGAGTTCCTGCCCAAGACCGACATGGACCCCGGCATGTGTGCCTCCCTCAGCACACTGTTCGCCAACATCGGCTACGCCCTGGTGATTCTGCTGACGTTGTCATCCCTGGGCATCCAGTGGACCAACCTGGCGTGGATTGTCAGCGCCCTGTCGGTGGGGATCGGCTTCGGCTTGCAGGAAATCGTCAAGAACTTCGTCTCCGGGCTGATTCTCCTGACCGAACGGCCGGTCAAGGTCGGCGACCTGATCAGCATCAGCGGCGTCGAAGGCGACATCCGCCGCATCAACGTCAGGGCCACCGAAATACAACTCAGTGACCGCTCGATCGTCATCGTGCCTAACTCGCAACTGATATCGCAAAACCTGCGCAACGTCACCCTTGGCGGCAGCGCACAAGGGGTGGCGACACTGGAGCTGATGTTCCCGCTGGACATCGATCCGGAGCAAGTTCAAAACCTGCTGTACGACACGTACCGCGAGAACGAAACCATCCTCGACAAACCGGCTACCTTCGTCCGGTTCAGCAAACTGACCCCCGAAGGCATCACGCTGACGGTCACGGGCTACGTCAGCAGCCCGAGAATCGTCGGCACGACCAAAAGCGATCTGCTGTTTGAAATCCTCAAACGGTTGGGTGCGGCGGGTATTGAACTGGCCAAACCTGCACCCACGGTTTGAACAACGACAGAAGCCGGCCTTTCAGGAAGGATGCAGCGCCAAGTCGGCGAGTTGGAATTCGCGAATCACGTCCTGCACGGGTGATGGCGCTTGAGCGTTTCACTCGGCAGTTCCTTGAACAACGCCCGATAACTGCTCGAAAACCGCCCCAAATGCCAGAACGACCAATTCATCGCCACTTCGGCAACGGTCGTGTCATTCGGCGTTCGCGCGAGCAATTCGCGGTGTGCGCTGTTGAGGCGGCGCAGGCGCAGCCAATGGGTCGGCGTCATACCCGTGAAGGCTTTGAACGCGTGCTGCAACTGACGCAGTGAAACCCCGGCCACTTGGGAAAGCTCCAGCAGGTTGAGGGATTCTTCCGGTGAATCGGCGGCCCATTCACCAATGCGTTTCATCACCGCGCGTTCTTCGGTGCGGCGCTGCAGGCCGCCGTGATCGAGGCACACGCAGGCGTTGTCGAGGATGTACAGGCAGTCTTCGAGCAGTTGCTGAGTCAGCGCTTCTTTGCTGGGTGGGTCGAGCGTTTCGGCGAGCCGGGTCAAGGTGCCGCTCAACCAGCGACTGAACAATGCGTTCTGCCCCGAGTTCAGCGGCGACATGAACAAGCCTTCGAGCCGCGCGACATTCAAACCGTGACGCTGGACGAATTCCGGACCGAACACCACGGCGATTTCCTGGTAGTTCTCCGGGGTGATCCATATGTTGCGGCTTTCACCATTCAACACGTAAAGCGCGTTGTCACTGCGGTCGAAACAGAACGCCAGCGACCCCTCGGGCGCACTGAAATTCTGTTCGACCCGGGTGTTCATCTGCTCTTCGTAAATCTCCACGCCTTGCAAGTCCAGATAGCGCACGCGCCCGGCGAAATGCCCCGGCGACATTTGCTGGTAATGCTGGACCCAACCCGGCGTGGCGCGGATCTGCGCGGCGACATCGTCGGTGTTGAACGCTTGAACCTGTATTGGACTGGACGCTGACATGAATGACCTTACGCACTCGTTTGGTGCGTTTTGGTGCTGCTGAAAGTGGATAGATGGAACCGCAAGGCTCGCCCAAGATAGTCGTCAACGCGTCTCAGGGGAAGTGTGTGGTGGATGAAACCATCCTCCCCGGCGTTAAAAAAACCAATAACGAGGTCTTTATGAATGCCCCTTTCGATCAGCTCCTCACGTGGCTGAAAGATCACAAGATTACCGAAGTCGAGTGTGTGGTCAGTGACTTGACCGGCATTGCACGCGGCAAAATTGCACCCACCAACAAGTTCCTGCATGAGCGAGGCATGCGCCTGCCGGAAAGTGTGCTTTTGCAAACGGTAACCGGGGACTTTGTCGACGACGACATCTACTACGACCTGCTCGACCCGGCCGACATTGACATGGTCTGCAAGCCCGTCGCCGACGCGGTGTACGTGATTCCATGGGCGATCGAGCCGACCGCCATCGTCATCCATGACACCTTCGACAAGTTCGGCAACCCGATCGAACTGTCGCCGCGTAACGTCCTGAAGAAAGTCCTGCAACTGTACACCGACAAAGGCTGGCGGCCGATTGTTGCGCCGGAAATGGAGTTCTACCTGACCCAGCGCTGTGAAGACCCGGACTTGCCGCTCAAGGCGCCGCTGGGCCGTTCGGGCCGTGCGGAAAGCGGTCGTCAGTCGTTTTCCATCGATGCTGCGAACGAATTCGATCCTCTGTTCGAAGACGTCTACGACTGGTGCGAACTGCAAGGCCTGGACCTCGACACGCTGATCCACGAAGACGGCCCAGCGCAGATGGAAATCAACTTCCGACATGGCGATGCGCTGGACCTGGCCGACCAGATCACCGTGTTCAAGCGCACCATGCGTGAGGCGGCGCTCAAGCACAACGTCGCCGCGACCTTCATGGCCAAGCCGATTGGCGACGAGCCCGGCAGCGCCATGCACATCCACCAGAGCGTGGTCGACATCGCCACCGGTCAGCCGATCTTCGCCAATGCCGACGGCACCATGAGCGAACTGTTCCTGCACCACATCGGCGGCCTGCAAAAGTACATCCCCAAAGTGCTGCCGATGTTCGCGCCCAACGTCAACTCGTTCCGCCGCTTCCTGCCGGACACCTCGGCTCCGGTCAACGTCGAATGGGGCGAAGAAAACCGCACCGTCGGCCTGCGAGTGCCGACCTCGACGCCGGATTCGATGCGCGTGGAAAACCGCTTGCCGGGGGCTGACGCCAACCCGTACCTGGCAATCGCGGCGAGTTTGTTGTGCGGTTATCTGGGCATGGTTGAACGCATCGAGCCGAGTGCGGCGGTGCAAGGTCGAGCCTACGAACGCCGCAACCTGCGCCTGCCGATCACCATCGAGGATGCGCTGACGCAGATGGAAGAGTGCGAAACCATCGGGCGCTATCTGGGCGACAAGTTCGTACGCGGTTACGTCGCGGTCAAGCGTGCCGAACACGAGAACTTCAAGCGGGTGATCAGCTCCTGGGAGCGTGAGTTCTTGATGCTTAGCGTTTAACTCCCTTCATGATCGGTCCCACGCTCTGCGTGGGAACGATCACAAACAAAACAATAAGAGGTGTCGATATGCGTCTATTGAAATCCATGGTTCCGGCCGCGCTGGCCGTGTTCTTCAGTGCCGTTGCCCAGGCTCAGCCCACCGTCAGCGTCTACAACTGGACCGATTACATCGGCGAAACCACCCTCGCCGACTTCCAGGCCAAATCCGGGATCAAGGTGATTTACGACGTCTTCGATTCCAACGAAACCCTGGAGGGCAAATTGCTCGCCGGGCGCACCGGGTATGACGTGGTCGTGCCGTCCAACCACTTTCTGGCCCGTCAGGTGAAGGCCGGCGCGTTCCTCAAGCTGGACCGTGCGCAGTTGCCCAACTTCAAGAACCTCGACCCGAAGCTGTTGGCGCTGCTGGAGAAAAACGACCCGGGTAATGAGCATTCCGTGCCGTACCTGTGGGGCACCAACGGCATCGGCTACAACGTCGACAAGGTCAAGCAAGTGCTCGGCATCGACCACATCGATTCCTGGGAGGTGTTGTTCGAACCGGAAAACATCAAGAAACTCAGCCAGTGCGGCGTGTCGATGATGGACTCGGCCGATGAAGTGTTCCCGGCGATTCTCAATTACATGGGCATGGACCCGCGCAGTGAGAACCCCGAGGACTTCAAGAAAGCCGAAGCCAAGCTGTTGAGCATCCGGCCTTACATCACCTATTTCCATTCCTCCAAATATGTGTCGGACCTGGCCAACGGCGACATCTGCGTGGCCTTCGGCTATTCGGGTGACGTGTTCCAGGCCGCCAACCGGGCCAAGGAAGCCAAGAACGGCGTGAACATCGCCTACGCCATTCCGAAGGAAGGCAGTAACTTGTGGTTTGACCTGTTGGCGATTCCTGCCGATGCCGGCAACCCGAAAGAAGCCCACGCCTTCATCAACTACCTGCTGGACCCGCAAGTGATTGCCAAGGTCAGCGCCTCGGTCGGCTACGCCAACCCGAACCCCGCCGCCAAGGAATACATGGACGCGGAACTGGTGAACAACCCTGAGGTTTATCCGCCGCAGGCAGTCCTCGACAAACTCTACATTTCGACCACCCCGCCCCAGGCGATCATGCGACTGATGACCCGTTCCTGGAGCAAAGTGAAGTCCAACAAATGAATAACGAACACGCTCATTCCTATTACGCGGCCACCGCCAATGGCCTGACGCCCTACCCCACGCTGACCTCGGACCTTGTGGCCGATGTCTGCGTGATCGGCGGCGGTTTCACCGGGGTCAACACCGCGATCGAACTGGCTCAACGCGGGCTCTCGGTGATTCTGCTGGAGGGCCGGCGGATTGGCTGGGGCGCCAGCGGACGCAATGGCGGGCAACTGATCCGTGGCATCGGCCATGACGTCAGCGGTTTCACCCGTTACATCGGTGAGGACGGCGTGCGCTATCTGGAGCGTGCGGGGATCGAATCGGTGGAACTGGTGGGCAATCGCATCCGTGAACACGGGATTGAGTGCGACCTGCGCTGGGGGTTCTGCGAGCTGGCCAACACCAAGGCGCAATTCGCGGCGTTCAAGGTTGAGCAGGAAAGTCTGGCCGAATCAGGTTATGCCCACGAAACCCGTCTGGTCGGGCCTGAGCAGATCCGTCAGCAAGTGGTGGATTCAGGGGGCTATGCCGGTGGTCTGGTCGACATGGGCTCGGGCCATTTGCATCCGCTCAATCTGGTACTGGGCGAAGCAAAGCTGGCGCACTCCCTCGGCGTGCAGATCTTTGAGCAGAGCCCGGTTCTGGAGTTGATCCATGGCAGCACGGTGCAGGTTAGGTGTGCCGGTGGCACGGTGCGCGCGGGCAGTCTTGTGCTGGCCTGCAACGCGCACCTTGAAGAACTCGAACCGAAACTCAGCGGGAAGGTGCTCCCGGCCGGCAGCTACATCATCGCCACCGAGCCGTTGGCACCTGAGGTTGCCGCGCAATTGATCCCGCAGAACCTGGCGTTGTGCGACCAGAAAGTCGGCCTGGATTACTACCGGCTCTCGGCGGACCGGCGCTTGCTGTTCGGTGGAGCCTGCCATTATTCCGGGCGCGATCCGGCCGACATCACGGCGTACATGCGCCCGCAGATGCTCAAGGTCTTCCCGCAACTGCGCGATGCGCGCATCGACTATCAATGGGGCGGTCGCATCGGCATCTCGGCCAATCGTTTTCCGCAGGTCGGACGCTTGAGTCAGCACCCGAACGTGTTCTACGCCCAGGGGTATTCCGGGCATGGACTGAACGTCACGCATTGGTGCGCGAAACTGTTGGGTGAAGCGATTCACGCCGGGCACAGTCAAGGGTTCGACGTGTTCAGCGCCGTGCCGCACATGACCTTTCCCGGCGGGCCGATGCTGCGCTCGCCGTTGCTGGCGCTGGGCATGTTCTGGTACCGCCTGCGCGAACTGGTTGGCTGACAGGCCACTTTCGCGAGCAAGCCCGCTCCCACAGGATCTGCAGCGGACAAGGACTTTGTGATCAACGACGATCCTTGTGGGAGCGGGCTCGCCCGCGATGAACGATAACGCTGTAAATCAGTTGTTTAAGCCTTTCGATTTGCTCAATCGCAAGGCACTTCTATATTGAGGAGGTGCTCTGACTTTCCTGCGTCCTGGCGAGTGCGGCCTATGGCTACGACTGACCAACTGATCATCTGCGAGCACTGCGACTGCGTGTATGAAAAAGTCACGCTCGCCAAACATCAAAAAACCCTGTGCACACGCTGCGGCGGCGTGCTCCAGCGCTATAACGGCCTGACAGTGGAACAACGCCTGGCGTTGACTTGGACGGCGTTGATGTTGTGGATTTTCGCCAACTTCTACCCGGTCATGAGCATCAGCCTCAAAGGCTTGAAAAACAGCGCAACCCTCTGGGATTCGGTGCTGGCCCTGAGCCTGGGGCCGATCACGTTCATTGCCATGGTGGCGGCCATCGCGATGATCATCGCGCCGATCTTCCAGCTGTTGCTGCTGATTTGGGTGCTGAGCTATGCCCTCGCCTCCCGGCGTTCGCCCGGTTTCAGGTTCTGCATGCGCTGGCTGGAAACCCTGCGGCCCTGGAGCATGCTCGAAGTCTGCCTGCTGGGGGCAATGGTCGCGGTGATCAAACTCGCCGGGTTGCTGGATGTGCTGCCCGGCATCGGTCTGTTTGCCCTGGCCGTGCTCAGCCTGATGATGATCCGCATCGCCGGGCGCGATGTTCGCGATCTGTGGGACACCTTATGACAAGGCCGTCGGTCGCCAGCGAACTCAACCTGTGCCTGTGCCACAGTTGCGGACTGGCCTGTGACACGACCCTCAATCCCGACGAATGCGAGCGCTGCGGCGCGCCGTTGCATCACCGCAAAAGCAACTCGCTGACCCGCACCTGGGCCTACCTGCTGACCTCCCTGGTGTTTTACGTCCCGGCCAATCTGCTGCCGGTGATGAACACAAAAATGGTCGGCAACGGCGCCGACAGCACGATCATGAGTGGCGTGCTGGAGTTCTGGCAGCACGGTGCCTGGGACATTGCCCTGATCATTTTTATCGCGAGCATCGCGGTGCCGGGCATCAAGTTCGTCGCCCTGATGCTGTTGCTGATTACGGTGCATCGCGACAGCCTGTGGGCGCGCAAAGAGCGATCAAAGCTGTACCGATTCGTCGAGGTCATCGGTTACTGGTCCATGCTCGATGTGATCGTGGTAGCCCTGGTGGCCTCACTGGTGAAGTTTCAAGCCCTGGCCGATATCCAGCCGCGCCCGGGCATTCTGTTTTTTGGCCTGGTGGTCGTGTTCACCATGCTGGCAGCGATGAGTTTCGACCCGCGTCTGATCTGGGATAACGGGCAGGATAAAAACTCACACACCGAGGAGGACATGGATGAAGTCGCAAGCCACTGACGGGCCGCAAGCCCCTGGCCAGGCCCCAATCAAGACTCGTCGTTTCAGCGTTTCGCTGGTCTGGATCGTGCCCATCATCGCGGTACTGGTGGGCATTTCCCTGGTGGTCCACAGCATGATGCAGGAAGGCCCGACCATCACCGTCACGTTCAATACCGGCAGCGGCCTTACTGCCAACAAAACCGAGGTCAAATACCGCAATGTGGTGATCGGGCAGGTCTCGGACGTGGAACTGAGCAGCGACCAGAAGAGTGTCAACGCCACGATCAAACTGGCCAAACAGGCGGAAAGCTTCACTCGCGCAGACTCGCAGTTCTGGGTGGTGCGTCCGCGTATCGGAGCCGGTGGCGTCTCGGGCATCGACACCCTGCTCTCCGGCGACTATATCGGCGCCGACATCGGCCAGGCCAACAATCGCGCGAAAAACTTCAAAGGCCTGGAAAACCCGCCACCGATTACCTATGGCGAGCCGGGCAAGCGCTTTACCTTGCACACTCAGGACCTCGGGTCGCTAGACATCGGCTCGCCGGTCTATTACCGAAAAATTCCGGTCGGCCAAGTGGTGGGCTACGCGCTGGACCCTGACGGCAAAGGCGTGAACATCGACCTGTTCATTCACTCTCCCAATGACGCCTATGTCACCGAAAACACCCGGTTCTGGAATGCCAGCGGTATTGATGTCAGCGTCGGCGCCAATGGGTTTGCGGTGAAGACCGAGTCGTTGTCATCGCTGCTGGTGGGCGGCATCGCCTTCCGCGCGCCGGAGTACAGCCCCAACGATAAACCGGCGGCAGAAGAGTATGCCTATGAACTGTTCCCCGACCAGCAAACCGCCCTCGCCCCGCCCAGTGGCAAAGGCCAATACTTGAGCCTGCGATTCGACCAGGCCCTGCGTGGCCTCAAAGTCGATGCACCGGTGGAATTTCTCGGCGTGGAGTTCGGCAAAGTGGTGTCGATCAATCTGGATTTCGATGCGAAAAAGCGCAGCTTCCCGGTCAACGTCGGCATCATGATCTACCCGCAACGCCTGGGTCTGGCCCACACCAAAATGCTCAAGGTGCTGAATCATGATCCCAATGATGAAGCCGCAGGCGTGCGCCTGATGGGCTCCTTTATCGAAAACGGTCTGCGCGCCCAGGCCCGCAGCGGCAATCTGTTGACTGGTCAGCTGTACATCGCGCTGGATTTCTACCCCAAGGCCGAGAAAGTCGTGTTCGATCCGAGCGCCCGTCCGGTCAGTATTCCGACCATTCCCGGCAGCCTCGAACAGTTGCAGGAAAAACTCGAAGGCATGGTCAACAAGATCAACCAACTGCCAATCGAGCGGATTGCCGGCAATCTGGACAGCAACCTCGTCGAACTGCGCAAAGGCCTCGCCCAGTTCAACGCCAAGACTCTACCGGGCGTGCAAACCACCCTGGCCGACGTCAGCAAGACGCTGCAATCGGCCAGCTCGACGCTCGCCGAAGACTCACCGCAGCGCGAACAACTGACCCAGACCCTGGACGAACTCGGACGCATGTCACGCTCCTTGCGTGAGCTCTCGGATTACCTGGGACGGCATCCGGAATCGCTGATTCGCGGCCGCCCCAACAACGCCGCACCGATGGATCTGCAGGCGCCACCGCGCAACTGACCACAGGAGCAACACCATGGCTTTTCCGCAAAAGATCACCTTGGTCACCGCGCTGTTACTGCTCACCGCTTGCCGCAGTGATCCGATTCAGTTTCACACCCTGATTCCGGCGCAATTGGGTAATCAATCCAGAGGCGGTGTTGCGGAGATCCAGATTGAAAGCCTCAGTGTGCCGCCCCAGGTCGATCGTCCGCAGATCGTTATCCGCCAGGGCAACAGCGGCCTCGCGATACTCGAAACCCAATGGTGGGCCGCGAGCCTGGTGGATGAATTGCGCAGCGCCTTGGTCGATCAACTGCTCAACACCAATCCTCAGCGCAAACTGTCCGTGCGCCTGGATGTGCAACGCTTCGACTCGGTTCCAGGCCAATACGCATTGATCGACGTCAAATGGCGCCTGCGTAACTTCGGCGAGAGCGATACCACGCTGGTGACCTGCCGCAGCACGTTGCAGACCCCTTCAGGCCCCACCATTGATGAATTGGTGGTGGCCCATCAGAACAACGTCAAGCGTCTGGCCGCAGCGATCAGTCAGGCCGCCGGCGGAACATCGAAAGGCTGCCCATCGAGCCCGTGATGACATGGTTTGATTCAGATCCATCGGGCAAGGGGCCAAGGTGCTGCTAATCTGAATGAAAATGACATGTATTAACGGTTTCTTTGACGTTTTTTTCTCATTTTGATCTCTACATTCCCTGCGACTAAAAACATGCAAATGGTTCGCATTGATTGGCCATCGAATTCACGTGCATGTCTCTAAAAAGAACAGGAGCTGCCAAACATAATGATCACCCCTATTCCTTCCTTCCTCAAAACAGCCTTGCTGGCCACTGCACTGCTCAGCACCGGGCAGGTGTTTGCCGCTGACGACGGCATCGTGGTCTACAACGCACAGCACGAAAGTCTGACCAAAGCCTGGGTCGAGGGCTTCACCAAGGAAACCGGCATCAAGGTCACCGTGCGCAACGGCGACGATACCGAGATGGGTAACCAGATCGTGCAGGAAGGCGCCGCCTCTCCCGCCGATGTGTTCCTGACTGAAAACTCCCCGGCGATGGTGTTGGTGGACAACGCGGGGCTGTTTGCACCGGTTGCGCCGACCACGCTGGAGCAAATCGATGCGGCTTATCGTCCGGCCCACGGCAAATGGGTCGGGATCGCCGCGCGCTCAACGGTGTTTGTCTATAACCCGAGCAAGCTGCCCGAAGCCGACCTGCCAAAATCGCTGATGGACCTTGCGACTCCCGCCTGGAAAGGTCGTTGGGGCGCTTCGCCGGCCGGTGCCGATTTCCAGGCTATCGTCGCGGCCGTGCTGGAACTCAAGGGTGAAGCGGCCACGCTGGAGTGGCTCAAAGGGATGAAAACCAATTTCACCGCCTATCGCGGCAACAGCTCGGTGCTCAAAGCGGTCAATGCCGGGCAGATCGACAGCGGCGTGATCTACCACTACTACAGCTTCGGCGACCAGGCCAAGACCGGCGAGAACAGCAAGAACACTGCCCTGCACTATTTCAAGCACAAGGATCCCGGTGCGTTTGTCAGCATTTCGGGTGGCGGGGTTCTGGCGTCCAGCAAACACAAGGAACAAGCCCAGGCGCTGCTGAAATGGATCACCGGCAAGGACGGCCAGGAGATTCTTAAGACCGGCAAGTCGTTTGAATACGCTGTGGGTAAAAACGCTCAATCCAATCCAAAACTGGTGCCTTTGCAGCAGCTCGACGCCCCTGTGGTCGATGCTTCGAAACTCGACAGCAAAAAAGCGGTGGAGCTGATGACTCAGGCGGGACTGCTTTAAGTGATGCCTGAAACCCTGCCAACGGGTATCCCCACCGCGATACCCGATAACCTGCGCCGCCGCGCCCGTGGCATCTTCGCCGGTCGCGGTGGCGCGTGGGTGATCGGTTTGTCGGTGCTGGTTTCGTTATTGGCGTTGATGCCGATAGCCTTCGTCATCGGCGTGTCGATACAAACCGGCTGGGCGACGCTGGTGCCGCTGGTGTTCCGGCCACGGGTCGGCGAGTTGCTGACCAACACGGTGTTGCTGGTGATGATCACCATTCCCCTGTGCGTTGTGCTGGGTCTGGCCCTGGCCTGGTTGACGGAACGCACCAACCTGCCCGGGCGACGCGGCTGGTCGTTGCTGTCCATCGCGCCGCTGGCTGTGCCGGCCTTTGTGCACAGCTATGCGTGGGTCAGCCTGGTTCCACCCATTCACGGCCTGTTTGCCGGGGTGCTGGTCTCGGTCATCGCCTACTTCCCGTTCCTGTACTTGCCGATTGCAGCGACGTTGCGCCGTCTCGACCCGGCGATCGAAGACGTCGCCGAATCGTTGGGGCTCAAGCCCTGGGCGATCTTTTTCCGCGTGGTGTTGCCGCAATTGCGCCTGGCCATCTGCGGCGGAGCCCTATTGGTGGGGCTGCACCTGCTGGCCGAATATGGCCTGTACGCGATGATCCGCTTCGACACCTTCACCACGGCGATCTTCGATCAGTTCAAATCCACCTTCAACGGCCCCGCTGCCCACATGCTGGCCAGCGTGCTCGCCCTGTGTTGCCTGGTGATGCTGACCGCCGAATCAGCCGCTCGCGGTACGGCGCGTTACGCCCGGGTCGGCTCCGGCAGCGCACGAGAGCAACGGATTGTGCGCCTGGGCGCTCAAGCCGCCGTGCTTGGCTTGATGCTGCAACTCACCACCTGCGCACTGGCCCTGGGTGTGCCACTGATCACCTTGGGCCGATGGCTGATCGCGGGCGGCCCGCAAGTCTGGGACTGGGCGGAGCTTGTGCCGGCGCTGGAACAAACCCTGCTGCTGGGGATCTGCGGCGCAGTCCTGACCACCTGCGCCGCCATCCCGATTGCCTGGCTGTCGATCCGCTCACCGGGGCGGCTGCAACGATTGCTGGAAAGCTGCAACTACATCACCAGCTCGTTGCCCGGGATCGTCGTGGCCCTGGCGTTGGTGACCATCACCATCCATTTCGCCAGGCCGATCTACCAGACAACGATCACGGTATTGCTGGCGTATCTGCTGATGTTTTTGCCCCGCGCCCTGGTGAGTTTGCGTGCTGGCATCGCGCAGGCACCGGTCGAACTGGAAAACATGGCGCGCAGCCTCGGTCGCTCGCCCGCCCGGGCCTTGTGGCTGATCACCTTGCGCCTGGCCGCGCCGGGTGCTGCCGCCGGTGCCGCGCTGGTGTTTCTGGCGATCACCAATGAGCTGACTGCGACCCTGTTGCTCGCCCCCAACGGTACACGCACCCTGGCCACCGGTTTCTGGGCACTGACCAGCGAAATCGACTATGCCGCCGCGGCGCCTTACGCCTTGCTGATGATTGTGCTGTCACTTCCGTTGACCGGAATTCTTTATCACCAATCCAAACGAACGGCTGGCCGATGAACGCTCTGGAACTCGATTCGATCTACAAATCCTACGGCGCGCTTAAAGCCCTGGAGAACATCAGCCTGTCGGTACCCGCCGGCAGCCGAACGGTGATCGTCGGCCCTTCCGGCTCCGGCAAAACCACGTTGCTGCGGATGATCGCCGGCTTCGAATTCCCGGACACTGGCACGCTGTCGCTCAATGGCCAGACGCTGGTGGACGACACCCATGAAGTCCCGGCGCATCAGCGTTTGATTGGCTATGTCCCCCAGGACGGCGCGCTGTTCCCGCACATGACGGTGGCCGCCAATATCGGTTTCGGGCTTTCAACCAAAGGCGACGCGAAGCAACAGCGAATCGCCGAGTTGATGGACAGCGTGGCCCTCGATTCGAGCATGGCCCAACGTTGGCCCCATGAGCTTTCCGGCGGTCAGCAACAGCGAGTGGCGCTGGCGCGAGCGTTGGCGCAGCAACCGCGCCTGATGTTGCTGGACGAGCCGTTTTCGGCACTCGATACCGGTCTTCGCGGCGCGATGCGCAAAATGGTCGCGCGATTGCTGTCCGACGCCGGCGTCACCACCATCCTGGTGACCCATGACCAGAGCGAAGCGTTGTCGTTCGCCGATCAGTTGGCGGTGATGCGCGACGGTCGGCTGGTGCAGTCGGGCCATCCGCTGGACCTTTACCGCTATCCCGATGACGAACAAACCGCGCTGTTTCTCGGGGATGCCGTGGTCATGCCCGCCAGGATCGAGGCCGGTTGGGCCCATTGCGATCTGGGCCGTATTCCGGTCAACAACCACCGTAACAACAATGCGGCGCAGATCATGCTGCGCCCCGAGCAATTGCAACTGGTCAGCATCCAGCCCAGTCCGACCGAAGTCGCCGGGTGCCGCGCCGTGGTGACCGAGCGGGATTTCAGCGGCAATACCTGCACCTTGACCGTGGAGTTGCAGCCTACCGTCGCCGGCGACCCGCACGGTCGATCATTGATGGTGCGCAGCTCTGGCATGTACGCGCCACCCGCTGGCAGCGCCGTTCACGTATCAACCATCGGCCATGCCCATGTGTTGAGTGAGCCGTGAATCAAGTCGATCAGAGATCGAAGCGGTCCACTGCCCGACGCCGCTCGTTGTCGTCGCGCACATCGTTGTTGGCCGTGGTCTGGATGTTGCTGTGATGAGCGAGTTTTTGCGCGATCGACAGGTCGTGCTCTTCGATCACCCGGGTAATGAACGAGCGCCGAAAATCATGCGGCATGATTTTCACCCCAACCTGCGCGCCGCGCTGCCGGGCGATGTAATAAATCGCATGTTTGGTGATGCGCTCGCGGGTGATGTGGCTGCCGCGACGGATACGGTTGAACAGGAACGGGTCGTCCACCTCGCCTTCCTTGAGGTGCGAACGGCGCAGTTCCAGCCAGGCCTGCAGTTTCTCAAAGGCCCAGGCCGGCGCGTATTTGATCAACTGTTTGTTGCCTTTGGCGGTGACCCGCAAGCTGCGCTCGCTGAAATCCACCTGTGACAGGTCCAGGTTCACCGACTCGGATTTGCGCATTCCCGAACCGTACAAAATCCCGATGATGGCTGCGTCTCTCAACCCTTGAGGACGCGGGTCGGTGGCACACACCGCCATCATCTCCTGAATCAGCGAGCGCCTGAGGTTGCGGCCCTGGGATAAACGCGTACCGGCAATCCCTTTCACCGAGCGCATTTTCAGCAGGTGTTCCTGACTGATCAGGCTCATGCGCCACGCTTCGTTCATCACCCCGCGCACCGCATTGACGTACAGCGATGAGGTATTCGGTGCGTACCCGTCTTCGCGCAGCGCTGCGACCAGCGCAATCACATTGTCGGGTTGGAGCTGATGCCAGGGAATCTCCTCGACGTTCATGTCTTCGAAACCCAAACGGTCTGCCGCGTCCTGCAAAACGTAGCGCATGGTCAACTGACTGGAGGGCGCCAGTCGGGCCAAGTAGACGGTCATCGGGTTGGTCTTCGAAGCAGCAGAATGGGTATTAGCTAAGTCAATCAAACGAAACGGCCTTGAGTGGAAACACTTCAGTAAAAACAACTAACAATTGAAACATCATTCATATAAAGCGGGATTTTCTGTAGGACTTTTCTTCTAAAAATCGCGATGAACGGCAGAAGTCTGAACAGTGGCTGTATGACTTTCAGATAAACGATTCAACGACCGGTTTTTCATGTTCCTTTCACAAAATCGGACATAACCTTCTTGGACGGGTCAAGCCTGGCGCTGGTTCAAACTGCCGACTCACTCGGTAAAAGTCAATGAGTGCTGCATGTCGAAACTTTGATTCAAGTAATTGATGCAGCTTCATTTTTTTCGCCTACGCTTTTGTTGGATCCAACAGATTCATTTTAATGTCATCGATCCTTCTGTCCCGAGGTGCCCATGAGTCAGGCTTTTCTCCCCTTTTCCCGCCCCAGTATCGGCGATGAAGAAATCGCTGCTGTAGAGCAAGTATTGCGCTCTGGCTGGATCACTACGGGGCCGAAAAACCAGCAATTAGAAGAGCAATTCGCCAACTATGTCGGCTGTCGTCATGCCGTTGCACTTTCTTCGGCCACCGGCGGGATGCATATCACGTTACTGGCAATGGGAATTGGTCCGGGCGATGAAGTGATTACACCGTCCCAGACCTGGGTGTCCACCGCCAATATGATCTGCCTGCTGGGCGCCACGCCGGTGTTCGTCGATGTCGACCGCGACACGCTGATGAGCGACCTGGAGAGCATCGAAGCGGCCATCACGCCACGTACTAAAGCCATCATCCCGGTGCATTACGCCGGCGCCGCCTTTGACCTCGATCCGCTCTATACACTGGCTGACAAACACGGGATCGCTGTTATCGAAGACGCCGCCCACGCGGCAGGCACCTTCTACAAGGGTCGTCACGTCGGCGCAACAGGCACGGCAATCTTCTCGTTCCACGCGATCAAGAACATGACCTGCGCCGAAGGCGCGATGTTTGTCAGCGACGATGAAGCGCTGGCCAACCGGGTACGCATGCTCAAGTTTCACGGTTTGGGGGTTGATGCCTACGATCGCCTGACCCATGGCCGTAAACCCCAGGCCCAAGTGATAGAACCAGGTTTCAAATACAACCTGGCCGACATCAACGCTGCCATCGCCCTAGTGCAACTTGAGCGCCTTGACGACATCAACGCCAAGCGCACCGAGCTGGCTCACGCCTATCTGGAACGCCTCGAAGGCACAAAGGTGCAACCGCTGTTCATCCCGCCCTACCCGCAACAGCACGCCTGGCACCTGTTCATCCTGCGCATCGACGCCGAGCGCTGCGGACTTGACCGCGAAGCGTTCATGAAGGCTTTGCAGGAACAGAACATCGGCACCGGGATTCATTTCATCGCGACCCACCTGCACACGTATTACCGCCAGCGTTTCCCCAACATCTACCTGCCCAACACCGAATGGAACTCGGCGCGGCTGTGCTCGATTCCGCTGTTCCCCGACATGACCCTCGATGACGTCAATCGTGTGGTCGACGCCATTGAACACACCCTGGACAGACGCCTGTGAAACCCTATCCGATCCGTTGCGTATCGATCGTCATCCCGGTCTACAACGAGCAAGACAGCCTGCCCGAATTACTGCGGCGCACCGAAGCGGCGTGCCAGCAGTTACACCATGACTATGAAATCGTGCTGGTCGACGACGGCAGCCGCGACAACTCGGCGCAAATCCTCGAGGACGCCGCCAATCGCGAGTGCAGCCCGGTGGTGGCAGTCATTCTCAACCGCAACTACGGCCAGCACGCGGCAATCATGGCCGGTTTCGAGCAGTGCAAAGGCGATGTGGTGATCACCCTCGACGCCGATCTGCAGAACCCACCGGAAGAAATCCCCCGGCTGGTGGCGCAGGCAGAGCTGGGTTACGACGTGGTTGCCACGGTACGCAACAACCGCCAGGACTCGGCGCTGCGCCGCTGGCCGTCGAAGCTGATCAACCTAGCCGTGCAGCGCTCAACCGGCGTGGCCATGAGCGATTACGGCTGCATGCTCCGCGCCTACCGCCGCAGCATCGTCGACGCGATGCTCGCCTGCCGCGAACGCAGCACCTTCATTCCGATCCTGGCCAACAGCTTTGCCCGGCACACCACGGAGATACTGGTGATGCACGCCGAACGTGAACACGGCGAATCCAAATACAGCCCCATGCGTCTGGTCAACCTGATGTTCGACCTGATCACCTGCATGACCACCACGCCGTTGCGCCTGCTGAGCATCGTCGGTTTCGCCATGGCCGGGCTGGGTTTGCTGTTCGCCACTGCGCTGATTGTCCTGCGCCTGGTCTTCGGCGCCAGTTGGGCCGGCGACGGTACGTTCGTGCTGTTCGCCGTGCTGTTCGTGTTCACCGGCGGGCAGTTCATTGGCATGGGTCTATTGGGCGAATACCTGGGCCGCATGTACAGCGACGTCCGCGCCCGCCCCCGGTTCTTCGTCGAGAAGGTCCTGCGTAGCCATCCCGCCACGCCAGCCCCCGTTGTCACCGTTGACGGCCTCACTTCCATTTCTTCCGATCAGGTCCTCCCATGAGCGCAAAAGCTGTTGTCTTCGCCTATCACGATATTGGCTGTGCCGGCATCGAAACCCTGCTCGACTCGGGCTTCGAAATCGCCGCCGTGTTTACCCATGCCGATGATCCGAAGGAAAACGCCTTTTACGGCTCCGTAGCGAAACTGTGCGCGAGCAGAGGCATCCCGGTTCACGCCCCGGAAGATGCCAATCATCCGCTGTGGATCGAGCGCATCAGCAAGCTCAACCCCGATTACCTGTTCTCGTTCTACTACCGCAGCTTGCTGAGCGAACCGCTGTTGGCCACGGCCCGCAAAGGTGCGTTCAACCTGCACGGTTCATTGCTGCCGCGCTATCGGGGTCGTGCGCCGGCCAACTGGGTGCTGGTCAACGGTGAAACCGAAACCGGCGTGACCCTGCACCGCATGGTCCAGCGCGCCGACGCCGGCGCGATCCTCGCCCAGCAACGGGTGGCCATTGACCGCAGCGACACCGCGCTGAGCCTGCACGGCAAATTGCGCGAGGCCGCCATCGACCTGCTTCGCGATGCCTTGCCGGCGCTGCTTCAAGGCACAGTCAGCGAAACCCCGCAGGACGAATCCGACGCCACGGTGTTCGGACGTCGCACCGCCGCCGACGGCAAACTGGTCTGGAAAAAACCGGCCGAAGAACTGTTCAACCTGGTGCGTGCCGTCACCCAACCCTATCCGGGCGCGTTCTGCGCCGTGGGCGAACACAAGCTGATCGTCTGGAGCGCAGAAGTCGCCAAGGGCAACGAAGGCCAGGCACCGGGCCGGGTGATCAGCGTCGATCCGCTGCGCATTGCCTGCGGCGAAGACTCTTTGGTGATCACCGCCGGCCAGCGCAACGACAACGGCTTGTACCTGAGCGGCCCGCAACTGGCCAACGAACTGGGGCTGGTCGACGGCTCCGTGTTGCGAGGCGCCGAGTCCGGCCGCGCGCCACGTCGCACTCGGGTGCTGATCCTGGGCGTCAACGGCTTCATCGGTAATCACTTGTCCGAGCGGCTTTTGCGCGACGACCGATACGAGGTGTACGGCCTGGACATCGGTTCCGATGCCATCGACCGCTTGCGCAGCCATCCGCGTTTTCACTTCGTCGAAGGCGATATAAGCATTCACTCCGAGTGGATCGAATACCACATCAAGAAGTGCGACGTGATCCTGCCGCTGGTGGCGATTGCCACGCCCATCGAATACACCCGCAACCCGTTACGTGTGTTCGAACTGGACTTCGAAGAGAACCTGAAACTGGTGCGCTACTGCGTCAAATACAACAAGCGCGTGATCTTCCCGTCGACCTCCGAAGTGTATGGCATGTGCCAGGACCAGAACTTCGACGAAGACAGCTCCAACCTTGTCGTCGGCCCGATCAACAAGCAGCGCTGGATCTATTCGATCTCCAAGCAATTGCTCGACCGTGTGATCTGGGCCTACGGCCAGAAAGGCCTGAATTTCACGTTGTTCCGTCCTTTCAACTGGATGGGCCCGCGCCTGGACCGTCTGGACTCGGCGCGGATCGGCAGCTCCCGGGCCATCACCCAACTGATCCTGAACCTGGTGGAGGGCACGCCGATTCGCCTGTTCGACGGCGGCGAGCAGAAACGCTGCTTTACTGACATTGCCGACGGCGTCGAAGCGCTGGCCCGGATCATCGACAACGAGAACGATGCCTGTAATGGCCAGATCATCAACATCGGCAACCCGGACAACGAGGCCAGCATTCGTCAGTTGGGCGAAGAGCTGTTGCGTCAGTTTGAAGCGCACCCGTTGCGTGACAACTTCCCGCCGTTCGCCGGTTTCCGTGACGTGGAAAGCAAGGCGTTCTACGGCACTGGCTACCAGGACGTGTCCCACCGCAAACCGAGCATCGCCAACGCCAAGCGCCTGCTGGACTGGACGCCGACGGTGGAGATGAGCGAGACCATCGGCAACACGCTGGATTTCTTCCTGCGCGAGGCCATGCTCGAAATGGCCGAGCACTCCAAAGAAGAATCACGCTGATGCAGGCAGGCCTTCGAATCGATGTCGACACTTACCGGGGCACCCGTGAGGGGGTGCCGCGACTGCTGGAAATCCTCGATGAAGCGCAGGTCAAGGCGACGTTTTTCTTCAGCGTCGGGCCGGACAACATGGGGCGCCATCTGTGGCGCCTGATCCGCCCGCAATTCCTCTGGAAAATGCTCCGCTCCAACGCTGCCGGCCTGTATGGCTGGGACATTCTGCTGGCCGGCACCGCCTGGCCGGGAAAACCCATCGGTCGCGACCTCGGGCACCTGATGCGACAGGCCCGGGATGCGGGCCATGAGGTCGGGCTGCACGCCTGGGATCACCATGGCTGGCAGGCCAATGCCGGGCGCTGGAGTGACGCGCAGCTGATCGAACAGATCCGCCTGGGCGTGGACACCCTCAGCGACATCCTCGGGCAAAAAATCGAGTGTTCGGCGTCTGCCGGTTGGCGCGCGGACGAGCGCGTGATCGAGGCCAAGCAAACGTTCGGCTTTCGCTACAACAGCGATTGTCGAGGCCAAGGCTTGTTCCAACCGAGATTGGCCGGGGGCGGCTTGGGGGCACCGCAGATTCCGGTGGACCTGCCGACCTTCGATGAAGTGGTCGGCCCTGTCGTCGCAGCCAAGGACTTCAACGGGTTCATCCTCGATCGATTCACGCCTGAAAAACTCAACGTCTATACGATCCACGCCGAAGTAGAAGGGATTCTGATGGCCAATGATTTTCGTCGACTGCTGGCCGATGCGCGCCAACGTGGCATCGGCTTCAAACCCTTGGGCGATCTGCTGCCCGACGCCCCGAGCGCCTTGCCAACGGGCCGTGTCGTGCGCGGCACGCTCGAAGGCCGGGAAGGCTGGCTGGGAGTGCAAAGCGCATGAGCAAACGCTGGGGATTGCCGCTGCTGCTGGGGATTTTCCTGTTGGCGTATCTCTTGCCGTTGGGCAGCCACGGCTTATGGATTCCTGACGAAACCCGCTACGCGCAGATCAGCCAAGGCATGCTTCTGAGCGGCGACTGGGTGTCGCCGCATTTAATGAGCCTGCGTTATTTCGAAAAGCCGGCAGCCGGATACTGGGTGATTGCCGCCAGCCAGGCGCTGTTTGGCCAGAACCTGTTCGGTGTGCGCTTTGCATCGGCGCTGAGCATGGGCCTGAGTGTGTTGCTGTGTTTCCTGGTCGCCCGGCGACTGTGGAACGAGCCGCGCAAAAGCTTTGCCTGTGCATTGCTATACATGAGTT
>NZ_LT607575.1:41903-76291 GCF_900095275.1 Pseudomonas sp. UMAB-40 | reverse complement strand
CGCGCTGGACAGCGCCCGCCGTGGCCCGCGCCTGATCGGTTGGGCCGTGTTGGGCCTGGCCTGCGGCATGGGGTTCATGACCAAGGGCTTTCTCGCCTGGTTGTTGCCGGTGCTGATCGCCCTGCCCTTCATGATTTGGCAAAAGCGCTGGCGTGAGCTGCTGGTCTATGGCCCCGTGGCGGTTGTCGTGGCCATCGCGGTGAGTCTGCCGTGGGCGCTGGCGGTTCACGCGCAGGAACCCGATTACTGGCGGTTCTTCTTCTGGCACGAACACATCCGTCGCTTTGCCGGTGACGACGCCCAGCATGATGCGCCGTGGTGGTTCTATTTGCCGTTGCTCGTGGCGTTCAGTCTGCCATGGGTGGCGTTGTTGCCGTCGGCGCTGCGCCAGGCGTGGCAAACCCGCGGGCAAGCCAGCATCGGTTTTCTGCTGCTGTGGCTGCTGATGCCGCTGCTGTTTTTCAGCCTGAGCAACGGCAAACTGCCGAGCTACATCTTGCCCTGCCTGCTGCCATTGGCACTGCTGATGGGCCACACCCTGGCCGACCGACTCAAGCTGGAGCAAGGCAGGGTCCTGGGCATCAATGGTTTGCTGAATTTGCTGCTGGGCGTGATCACCCTGCTCGCCCTGGTCTACCTGCAACTGAAAAAGCCGTTGTACGACCATGAACTGCACAACCTGGTGCTGGTGTTCATCGGCCTGATCGGCTGGATCATGGCCAACCTGCTTCAAGCCTTCAGGCCCCTGCAATGCTGGGCTGCACCGGGCTTCGGCAGCCTGCTGCTGATCGGTCTGCTGCCCGCCGGGCTGCCCGACTCGGTGGTGGCCAACAAGATGCCCGACCAGTTCATCCTCCATCACGCCGATGAACTGGCGCAGACCGGCAAGCTGCTGAGCAACGATCTCGGCGCCGCTTCGGCCCTGGCCTGGCGCCTGAAGCGCCCGGACGTGGCGTTGTACAACACGATAGGCGAATTGAAATATGGCCTCGCCTATTCTGACTCGGTGCAGCAGCGCGTCGACCTCGATCACGTTCAACAGTGGATGCACAAGGCCCGGCAGAACGGCTCGGTCGGCGTGGTCATGCGGGTCAAGGGTGAGGACGAGCTGCAAGAAATTGAACGACTGCCCAAGGATGGCAAGCGCTATGAAGAAGGCAATCTGGTGATTCTGATCTTTCCACAGGGCGCGTCATGAGCCTGCTTCTGTTATTGGTCGCGTGCCTGCTGACCTGTCTGGGCCAGATCGCCCAGAAGTACGCCGTCGAGAGCTGGCGGGCGAAGCCGTCGGCCTGGGGCGAGAAACTGCGTTCGCCGTGGTTGTGGCTGGCACTCGCTGCGCTGGGGTTGGGCTTGCTGGTCTGGCTACTGGTGTTGCAGCGCCTTGAAGTCGGTATTGCCTACCCGATGCTGAGCCTGAATTTTGTGCTGATTACCCTGATCGCCCGGTTTGTCTTCCACGAGCCCATCGACCGCCAGCACTGGCTGGGCGTGGCGCTGGTGATCGGCGGTGTGGTTCTGCTGGGGCAACACGCATGAGCCTGCGTCGCGGAATCACCTTCGCCATGGGCAGTGTGCTACTCGGCAGCGCGGCGCAGTTGGGCATGCGCTGGAGCATGACGCGCCTGCCGTCCCCCGAACATCTACTGACTTCCAGCGTCGATCCGGCGGCGGTCACCGTGGTGCTGGGGGCGATTCTGGCCTACGTCCTTTCAATGGTGTGCTGGCTCGCCGCCCTGCGGGATGTGCCGCTGGGCCGGGCCTATTCGCTGCTGAGCATCAGCTACGCGCTGGTGTATCTGTTGGCCGCCAGCCTGCCGCTGTTCAACGAAGCCTTCAGCCTTACAAAAACCCTCGGGGTGGCTTTGGTCATGCTCGGGGTCATCACCATCAACTCACGTCCAGCGCGCGCGCCCGAACTCAGGAGTGCCTCATGAAAATCAGTGTATTTGGTAGCGGTTACGTTGGCCTGGTGCAAGCTGCCGTCCTGGCGGAAGTCGGCCATGACGTGGTTTGCATGGACATTGACGAGAAAAAAGTCGAATTGCTGCAACAGGGCCACGTGAGCATTTTCGAACCGGGGCTGGCCAGTCTGGTGCGTGAAAGCCTCGAAGCCAAACGCCTGCAATTCACCACCGACGAAAAACTTGCGGTGCAGCATGGTCAGGTGCTGTTTATCGCGGTCGGTACACCGTCCCGGGACGATGGTTCGGCGGACCTGCGCTACGTGTTGTCGGTGGGCGAAGCGGTGGCGCGACATCGTGAGCAGCCGGTGATTCTGGTGGAGAAGTCCACGGTGCCGGTGGGCACGGGTGACACCTTGCGTGCGCATATCGACAAGAGCCTGATCAAGGTCGGCCGCTTGTTGCAGTTCGATATCGTCTCCAATCCCGAATTTCTGAAGGAAGGCTCGGCCGTGGCGGACTGCCGGCGCCCGGACCGGATCGTCATCGGCTGCGACAGCGATGAGGTGCGCGATGTGATGCGCGACCTTTACGCGCCGTTCAATCGCAACCACGACCGCATCATGTTCATGGACCTGCGCAGCGCCGAGCTGACCAAGTACGCCGCCAACTGCATGCTGGCGACCAAGATCAGCTTCATCAACCAGATCGCCGAACTGGCCGAGCATCTAGGTGCGGACATCGAATCGGTGCGCCTGGGCATCGGTGCTGACTCGCGCATCGGTTACCACTTCATCTACCCCGGCTGCGGTTATGGCGGCTCGTGTTTCCCGAAAGACATGCGCGCGCTGATTCACAGCGCCGAAGAGGCGCACTGCTCCAGCGACCTGCTGCAAGCGGTGGAAGCGATCAACCAGCGGCAAAAGCACAAGCTGTTCGAGCGCATCAACGCGTTCTACAAGGGCGACTTGCGCGGCAAGACCTTCGCCGTATGGGGCCTGGCCTTCAAACCCAACACCGATGACATGCGTGATGCGCCGAGCCGAGTGCTGCTGGAATCGTTGTGGGCCGCCGGCGCCAGCGTGCGCGCTTTCGATCCGGAAGCCATGCAGGAAACCCAGCATTTGTATCCCGACGAGTCGAAGTTGATGTTGATGGGCACACCGGAATCGGTATTGGCCGGTGCCGATGCGTTGATCATCTGCACCGAATGGCAGCAGTTCAAGGCCCCGGATTTCAACCTGATCCAGCAGCGCTTGAACGCCCCGGTGATCTTCGACGGGCGCAACCTGTACGACGCCGAACGGCTGGCACGCAGTGGTTTCCTGTACTTCCCGATGGGGCGCGGTGAGTCGCGCAAACTGCCGATTCCGCATCAGCAGTGGCCGGCGGCTCAGGTGGTTGCTTGATTGCATTGTCACAATCCTGAAACAACTGCCGAGCCTGCTTTTGTGGCGAGGGGGCTTGCCCCCTCGCCACAGGAAGCACTCGAACCACAAAGCAGGCTAGTCAGCTGCTACAGTCGCCCGTATGAATTTTATTGTCCGCCGTGCCCAATTTTCCGACGCCGCCGCCCTCCCCGCCATCGAGCGTTCGGCGGCTGAACTGTTTCGCGATGACCCTTCACTGGCCTGGCTCGCCGATGCTCAGGTACCCGATGCTGAACACCATCAACGGGCAATAGAGACGGATGACGTCTGGGTGGCACAATCGCTCGATGGCGCACTGATGGGATTTGTCAGCGCGATTGAAATCGACAACGAACTGCATATTCAGGAACTGTCCGTCAGCCAATACTTTCAAGGGCGAGGCGCTGGACGAAAGTTGCTGTTAGCGGCCATTGAATGTGCCCGGGGTCAAAAACTCCAAGGTCTGACCCTGACCACGTTTCGCGATGTGCCTTGGAATGAAGCGTTTTATCAGCGCATGGGCTTTGAAACATTGGGGGCTGCACAATTGAGCCCACGTTTAAAAGCCGTATTAAACAACGAACTGGCCAACGGCTTACCCAGCGAACGCCGTTGTGCAATGCGTTTCAACCTTAGACGGGCGCCTTCAGATCCACACCCAGCGCCCGCGCAAACGCCTTGACCAGCGGACTGCGCACGGTGTTGTGCCGCAGGATCAGATTGAACGGCGTGACGATGCTGATCAGGTCCGGGCGCACGGCGCGAAGTTGCCCCTGCGCCACCATCGACGCGGCGTAATGCTGCGGTAGAAAACCCACGAAACGCCCGGTCTTGATCAGTAATGCCACGGCTTCCACCTGGGTCGCCGAGGCTGAGAAGCTGTCGTAGTGGGCGAAATTCAGTTTGTCGCGATGGATCGCGTAGCGGTGGTTGATGAACTCGTAATCCTTGAGTACGTGGCTGCCGATTTCGGCGTCCGGCATCGAGAACAGCGGATGACCGACCGCACAGTAAACCTCCGAGCGTTCCTCATAAAGCGCGTAGTAATCAAACTCTTCGCGCTTCTGATAAACCGGAACAATGCCTGCCACTAACCGCCCCTCTACCACGCCTCTTTCAACTTCATCCAGTTGCGACGCCTGAAGTTGAAACCTTACTTTCGGTGACTCTTCATTGATTTTTCTAAGCGCGGCAACTAACGGTGAATTATCGTCGGAGATTGTATTGTCAATAACACCTACTCCAAGGTCGCCGACAAGTTCATTCTGCGCCGAACTAAGCCGATCACGAAAGTTGTCGACCGAGGCAAACAAGTCGATGGACGCCTGGTACACCAGACTGCCTTCTTCGGTCAGGTGAAAGCCCTCCCGGCCTCGGGTGCACAGGCGCATGCCGATGCGGATCTCCAGGTCGGAAATCTGTTTGCTGATGGCTGCCAGCCCCACATTCAGCTCGTTCTGGGCAGCACTGAAGCCTCCGGCCTCGACCACGGCCTTGAACACTTTGAGCAGTTTGAAATCCAGGCCGCTGAGGGCCAGTGGCGCCCGATGCGACGCTTTCGGTGGCGGGTTTCCGGAATTGGAAAGTGGGGTTTCCATAATGCTTATTTACCTCTGGCGCCCTATTCAACACTCTGTGTCCAACAACAAAAATAGTGCTGGTAAATAATAATGAACACAGAAAACCAGACTTGGCAACCGCTAATAATCCCCGTACTTCAGTGCCAACTCACTGATTTCGAACCATTAAAAGCTGACACTTCGATCAGTTCTCGCCACTTCGTAACTGCCCCTATTGAAACTGCTTTGGCCTGACCACGCCCGGTTGATTTTTTAACGATCCCGGCATGGGTTCCAGGCCCGGCATACCGATTTCAGTTCGCTTTACCGACGAGGAAAACAACAATGTCTCAAACCACCGACCGTCTCTGGGGTGCGCGCTTCAAAAGCGGCCCATCCGAAGCCCTGGCGGCCTTGTCCCGTTGCCCCGAGCGCTACTTTCGCCTTACCCCGTATGACCTCGCCGGTTCCAAGGCGCATGCCCGTGAATTGCAGCGCGCCGGGCTGTTGAGCGAGCAGGAAACCCTGACCATGCTCGACGCTTTGACGCGCATCGGTGATGACTTCCGCGCCGGCAGCATCGCGCCGACCCTGGACGACGAAGACGTCCACACCTTTATCGAACGCCAGCTGACCGAACGCCTCGGCGCACTGGGCGGCAAGCTGCGCGCCGGGCGCTCCCGTAACGACCAGACCGCCAACGACCTGCGCCTGTTCCTGCGGGATCACGTGCGCACCCTGGCCGTCGAAGTGTTGGCCTTGCAGCAAGCGCTGGTGGATCAGGCCGAGCAACACATCGAGAGCATCTGTCCGGGCTTCACTCACTTGCAGCAGGCGCAACCGATCGTCTTCGCTCACCACTTGCTGGCTCACGCTCAATCGATGCTGCGTGACGTGCAACGCCTGGTGGACTGGGACAATCGCACCTCGCTGTCGCCACTCGGCGCGGCAGCCATGGCCGGTTCCGCCATCGCACGCCTGCCGCAGCAGTCGGCCAAGGAAATGGGCTACAGCGGCGTCTGCGAAAACTCCATCGACGCCGTGGCCAGCCGCGATCACGTCGCCGAGTTTCTGTTTATCGCCAGCATGCTCGGGATCAACATTTCCCGCCTCGCCGAAGAGTTTTGCCTGTGGTCGTCGCGGCAATTTCGCTGGGTTGCACTGGACGACGCCTACGCCACCGGCAGCTCGATCATGCCGCAGAAGAAGAACCCGGACATTGCCGAACTGGCCCGGGGCAAGGCTGGCCGTCTGATCGGCAACCTCACTGGCTTGTTGTCGACGTTGAAATCCCTGCCGCTGTCGTACAACCGCGACTTGAGCGAAGACAAGAACGGTGTGCTCGACAGCGTCGATACCCTGCTCCTGGTGCTGCCGGCCATGGCCGGGATGGTCGCGACCATGAAGGTCAACGTCGAAGAACTGCGTCGCCAGGCACCGCTGGGCTTCACCCTCGCCACCGAAGTCGCCGACTGGTTGGCGGTGCGCGGCGTGCCGTTCAAGGAAGCGCATGAAATCACCGGCGCGTTGGTTCAGGCCTGTGAGAAACACGACATTGAATTGTGGGAAGCGTCCCCGGCGCTGCTGGCCGAGATCGACCCGCGTCTCAAACCGGAAGTGCGCGACAGCCTGACCCTCGAAGCCGCCATCGCTGCCCGCAGTGGCTGGGGCGGCACCGCGCCGCAACAGGTGCGCGAGCAGATCGGCCGTTTGAAAACTGCACTAGCGGCGCAGCAAGAGTGGACCGAGAACTATCAGGGTTTCCGCCTTTAAGGCAGAACACAAAACCTGTGGGAGCGAGCTTGCTCGCGATAGCGGTGGGTCAGTCAACATTGATCTTGAATGTAACGCCGCCATCGCGAGCAAGCTCGCTCCCACAGGGATAGTGGTTGGCCTGAATTACCAAGTGTACGGAGAAACAACATGAGCCAGACTCAGGCAGAACGACTCCAGTCGGAGCGAAAACTGGCGGAAAACCAGTTCGATATCACCCAGTACCACCACGTGCCCCGTCGTTATTACGGGCGAATTTTCTTCGCCACCGTCATCGTTATCGCGATCATCGGCCTGGTGCGGGCCTTTGCCGAAGGCAAGATCGAATGGTCGTACATCGGCCAGTTCCTCACCTCGCAAGCGATCATGTGGGGCTTGCTCAACACCATCGTCATGGCGGTGCTGGCGATGGCTTTGGGCATCGTCTTCGGAGTGATCACGGCGATCATGCGCATGTCGGCCAATCCGATCCTGCGCTACGTAGCGGTGACTTACACCTGGCTGTTTCGCGGTACGCCGCTGATCCTGCAACTGCTGTTGTGGTTCAACCTGGCATTGATATTTCCCACCATCGGCATCCCCGGTCTGTTCGAAATGGACACCGTAACTCTGATGACCCCGTTCGTGGCCGCCCTGCTCGGCTTGAGCATCAACCAGGGTGCCTACACCGCCGAAGTGGTGCGTGCCGGCTTGCTGTCGGTGGACACCGGCCAGTACGAAGCCGCCAAGTCGATCGGTATGCCGCGCCTGCAAGCGCTACGCCGGATCATCCTGCCGCAAGCCATGCGGGTGATCATTCCGCCGGTCGGCAACGAGTTCATCGGCATGGTGAAAATGACTTCCCTGGCGAGCGTCATCCAGTACTCGGAGTTGCTCTACAACGCCCAGAACATCTACTACGCCAACGCCCGCGTGATGGAGCTGCTGATCGTCGCCGGTATCTGGTACCTGGCCACCGTCACCGTGCTGTCCTTCGGTCAAAGCCGTCTGGAGCGTCGTTTCGCTCGCGGCGCCGGCAAGCGTTCTTGAGGAATCCGACATGAGAAGCATCGTCAAGGCCGTGAGCCTGAACAAGTATTACGACCAGTTCCACGCCCTCAAGGACATCAACATCGAAGTCGAGCAAGGCGAAGTGCTGTGCATCATCGGCCCGTCCGGCTCCGGTAAAAGCACCTTGCTGCGTTGCGTTAATCAGCTGGAAAAGATTGACAAGGGTGGCCTGTGGGTCGACGGCGAGCTGGTGGGTTACCGGGTCGTCGGCAACAAACTGCACGAACTCAACGAGTCGCAGATCGCCCGTCAACGCCTGTCCACCGGCATGGTGTTCCAGCGTTTCAATCTGTTCCCGCACATGACTGTGCTGCAAAACATCATCGAAGGGCCGTGCCAGGTGCTCAAGCGTTCGCCCAAAGAGGCGCATGAAGAAGCCGTGGAATTGCTCGCTCGCGTCGGCCTGGCCGACAAGCGCAACAGCTACCCGATCGAACTCTCGGGTGGTCAGCAACAACGCGTCGCCATTGCCCGTGCCTTGGCCATGCGCCCCAAGCTGATGCTGTTCGATGAACCCACTTCGGCACTCGACCCGGAACTGGTCGGTGAGGTGCTGTCGGTGATGCGCGACCTCGCGCACAGCGGCATGACCATGATCGTCGTCACCCATGAACTGGGCTTCGCCCGTGAGGTTTCCAACCGCATGGTGTTCATGGACGGCGGGCAGATCGTGGAGGCTGGAAGCCCCGAAGAAATACTAATAAGTCCGCAAAACCCGCGCACCCAAAGCTTCATTTCTGCCGTTCGAACCTAAGCGTCCTTTAGCGCTCACAACACTCATAAGAGAACGACCATGAAGAACATCGTTATCCCAGCAGTACTCGCAAGCATTATGGCCTCCGGCTTCGCGTTCGCCGCTGAGCTTCCAGCCAGCCTCAAGGAAAAAGGCGAGGTCGTGGTAGCGATCATGCCTAACTACCCGCCGATGGATTTCAAGGATCCGGCCACCAACACCCTCACCGGTCTCGACGTTGACCTGGGCAACGCCCTGGCCGAACGTCTGGGCGTGAAGATCAAATGGCAGGAAACCGGCTTCGAGCAAATGATCAATGCCCTGACCACCGACCGCGTGGACATGGTGATGTCGGGCATGACCGACACTGCCGAACGCCAGGCCAGTGTGACCTTCGTCGACTACTTCACCAGCGGCCCGCAGTTCTACACCTTGCAGAAAAACAAGGACTTCAACGAGATCACCGACCTGTGCGGCAAAAAAGTCGGCACCAGCCGCCGTACCACCTTCCCGGCCGAGATTGCTGAATACAGCAAGGCCCACTGCGAAGGCGCCGGTAAACCGGCCATCGTGGTGGTCGGCACCGAAGGCTCGGCCGATGCCCGCGCGCAATTGCGTCAGAGCCGTATCGACGCGGCGATGCAGGGCAGCGAAACCCTGCCGTATCTCAAGACCCAGGAAAAGGACATGTACAAGACCGTGGGCCTGCCGATCTCCCAGCAGTTCACCGGCCTGGGCGTGAGCAAGAAAAAGCCTGAGTTGAGTGAAGCGGTGAAGGTGGCGATGCAGAGCATGGTGGATGACGGCACTTACCAGACCATCCTGAAGAAATGGGATCTGGAACTGGGTGCAATCAAAACCGTAACCATCAACGCCGGCAAGTAATGCTTGCCCTGTAGGAGCGAGACTTGCCCGCGAAGAGGCCATGTCAGTCGACATCAATGTTGAATGTGCTGCCGTCATCGCGGGCAAGCCCGCTCCCACAATGGTCTCGGTCGATCGTGATTATGTGGCCCACCGATAAACCTGTGGGAGCGGGCTTGCTCGCGATGGCGATTTATCAGCTCACATAGATGTTGAGTGTGCCGGCCTCATCGCGGGCAAGCCCGCTCCCACAGGTTCTGCGTTTTACCTATAGATAAATGGAGAGCCACTGATGTCCTCCTCGCCACAACCCACCTGGCCCGACCAGCACACAGCCTGCCTCGCCCTGGCCTTCGATCTCGATGGCCCGACGGGCGATGCGATGCTCAACGGCTCGATCTGGCGCAAGCCCGAGTACTTCGGTTTCGGCGGTTATGGTCCTTACCGGGCGCTGCCGCGGATTCTCGATCTGCTCGACGAATACCGGATCCCGACCACGTTTTTCGTCCCGGCCTGGGTCGTGGAAAACTGGCCGAAGCAATGCCAGGCGATTGTCGAGCGCGGGCATGAGGTGGCGTACCACGGCTACAAACACGAATCCTTTTACGCCCTGACGCTGGAACAGCAAAAGGACGTAATGAACAAATCCCGCGAGGTGTTCTGGAAGCACCTGAACATCCGCGCCGAAGGTTTCCGCACGCCGTCCGGCGACTGGCGGGCCGAGACCCCGGCCATGCTGGTGGAAGCCGGCGTGACCTACTCCAGCAGCATGCGCGGCGATGACCGCCCGTACCTGGTAAAAGTACCGGGCTACGAGACGCCGCTGGTGGAAATCCCCGGCCGCTGGGAAATGGACGACTACGCCTCCCTCGCCTACACCCGCGCGCCGGACTTCCCTTCCGGGCTGGACCGCACCGCCAGCTACGCACTGACCCTCGACAACTGGTGCCGCGAATACGACGGCGCGATGAATGAAGGGCTGTGCCTGACCACCCTGTTCCACCCCAAGATCACCGGCAAGCCGGGGCGCATCCTGCTACTGGAAAAACTCTTCGAACACATGCGTCAGCGCGACGATGTGTGGTTCGCCACCTGCCGCGATGTCGCCCAGTGGTGGCTCAAGGAGCATCACCATGGCTGATTCCACCGTCTGGCCCCAAGGCTACCGCTGCGCCGTGGTCCTGACCGTCGACTACAACGACATTCACGGCATTCTGACTCAGGCGCCTGAAGTCGCCGGGCGCGACAAGACGCTGTCGGTCTGGCGTTACGGCACCCAGCGCGGCGTCGAACGTTTGCTCGGTTTGTTCGCCGAACTCGGGGTAAAAAGCAGCTGGTGCATCCCGGGTATCGTTGCCGAGGAAAACCCGCAACACCTTCGGGCGATTCAGGCCGGCGGGCATGAGATCGCCTGCGCCGGCTATCGCCACCGGAACTACGACCTGCTCGATCTGGCGGGACAAAGCGCCGAGATTGCCAAGGGTTGCGAAGCGCTGGCGGCGCTGACCGGCCAGCGTCCGACAGGGTTTCGCATCCCGGCCGGTAACGGTGCGCCGGGCTTCATCGAGGTGTTGAGGGACCAAGGCATTCGCTGGTCTTCGTCGTGGCGCGGCGATGATTTGCCGTTCGCTCACCCCACGGCCCCCGAAGTGATCGAGCTGCCGTTGCACTACGAACTGGAAGACGAACCCTACTTTGCCTTCAACCTCAGCCCGGCGGTGCCACCGGCGCAATCGCGGATCGCCTCTTATAGCCACACCCTGGGCAACCTGCAACTGGACTTCGCCGGGTTTCACCGGTTTGGCCTGTGCTACGTGCTGCGCCTGCACCCGGAAATCATCGCCACGCCGGGGCGGATTGGCGTGTTGCGTGAGTTGCTCCAGGGCATCCAGCAGCACGATGACGTGTGGATCGCCACGGCCAGCGAGGTCGCGCAATGGTGGGCCGATTCGGCTGTCACCGTGACCGACGATCACCCGGCATCGGTGTATGAGCGGCATTACCGGGATTACCTCGTATGACTGAACGCATGCAGCGACTCGCGCAGTTTTGCGTCGACACGCGCTTTGAAGACTTGCCACCGGCCCTGGTGGCGCAAGCCAAACGACACATCCTCGACACCTTCGGCGCGACATTGGCCGGGGCTGACAGCGAAGTGGCGAAACAGGCGCGTCTGGTGTTTACCGGTGAGTCCGGCAACACGTTGGTCTGGGGCACTGACTTGCGGCTCGGCGCCGCTCAGGCGGCGATCCTCAATGGGATCGCCGCCCATGCTCTGGAACTGGACGATACCGGTGGTTGCGATCACTCCGGTGCGGTGGTGCTGCCGGCGGTCATGGCAGCGGTGTCGATGCAGACGGCACCGGTCAACGGTCGCGAGTTGATTACCGCCGTAGTGATTGGCTACGACGTCAGCCGTCGCGTGCTCGAAGCCTGCGGCGGTTACTCGGCGCACAACGGCGCGGGCTGGCATTCGACCGCGACCTGCGGGGTGTTCGGCGCAGCGGCGGCGAGCGCGCGGATTCTCGGGCTGGACGCCGCGCAAACCGTGTCGGCACTGGGCATCGCCGGCAGTTTCAGCGGTGGTTTGTGGGCCTTCATCCACGACGGCTCGCAGAGTAAAAAGCTGCACAGCGGTCGAGCAGCCGAGGGTGGATTGCTGGCGGCGCGGTTTGCTCAACAAGGCATCAGCGGGCCGAAGCAGTTGTTCGAGGATGTCTGGGGCGGTTTTCTCAGAACCCTGGCCGGCGTGGCCTCAGACCCGACCGCGCTCGATGCGGATCTGGGCGTCGTGTGGAAACTCGCCCGCTGCTCGATCAAGCCCTACGCCGCGTGCCGGGGAACTCATTCGGCAATCGATGCGTTGGGGTTGTTACTGGATCAACTGCAGGTCGGCGCCGATCAGATGGAAGACATCGAAGTCTCGTTGTGCGGGTTTCTTCAGGACATGTGCGGTGGGAAGGATGTCAGCACGCTGGCGGCGGCACAGATGAGTTTGCCCTATGCCCTCGCCGCCCGGCTGGTTCATGGCCATTGCCGGCTGGAAGCCTATGACGAGGCACAACGTGTCGACCCCCGGATTGCTCACTGGATGTCGCGCATTCGTCTTGAAGTGGATCCGCAACTGTCAGAGGATGGCGAGCCCGTCATCCGCGTGCGGACGGTGGACGGTCGGCAGGCGAGTCTTTGTGTCGACCCGCCATTGGGTGCGCCGGGGAATCCGTTGAGTGATGCGGCGCTGGAGGAGAAGTTTTTCAGCTTGGCGACGCGGGTGATGCCGCGGGAGCAGGCTGGGGAATTGCTTAAACAACTGTGGCGGTTGGATGAGCTGGAATCGGTTCGTTCTCTGGATCGGTGGCTGTCTTGAATTTTGTGTTGACCGATCCTCCCTCATCGCGAGCAAGCTCACTCCCACAAGGATTGAAGGTGGCCACATATTTTGTGTTCACACCAACGCCTGTGGGAGCGAGCTTGCTCGCGATGGCCGCGACTCGATTCCACGTCGAACACCATAGAATCTGAATAAGGACATTTGCCCCACCGTGGCCACTTACTCGCTCGTAATCCGTCGGCTGATGATCGTTTCGCTGACCATCGTCGTCAGCCGCGCCATCACCAGCCCGCTGCTCACGCTGTTCCTGAGCAACAAGCTCGGCCTCAACCAACAGGACGTCGGTTTGCTGCTGGGTATCGCAGTGTTCATCGCAACCCTGCTCGCGCTCTACGGCGGCTACATCATCGACCGCCTCGAGAAGCGTCGGCTGCTGATCCTCGCCATGCTCTCCAGCGCCATCGGCTTCGTCCTGCTGACCTTCGCCGAAAACCTCTACCTGACGACCGCCACCCTGGTGATCACCGAAACCGCCTCGGCGCTATTCCTGATCGGCTCGAAGGCGATCCTCAGCGAAAACCTGCCCATGGGCCAGCGCGCCAAGGCGTTTTCGCTGCGTTACACCCTGACCAACATCGGCTACGCCACCGGCCCGATGCTCGGTGTGGTGATTGCCGGCGTGTACCCGATTGCGCCGTTCCTGATTGCCGGCGGCATCGCGTTCTTCAGCATTTTCCTGATGATCGGCATCCCCAGGGACTCGTCGCAGACACCCCCGATCGGCCAACCCCAAAGTTTTCTCAAGACGCTGATTACTCTGAAGAACGACCGCACCCTGATCATGTTCACCTGCGGTTGCCTGCTCAGCACCGTGGTCCACGGCCGGTTCACCTTGTACTTGTCGCAATACCTGCTGGTGACCCAAGACTCCAAGCGCGCGCTGGAAACCATGGCCGCGCTGCTCGCCTGCAACGCCATCAGCGTGATCCTGCTGCAATACCAGATCGGCCGTTTCCTCAAGCGCGAACAGCTGCGTTACTGGATCGCAGGCGGCACCAGCCTGTTTATCGTCGGGCTGATCGGCTTCAGTCTGGCCGACAGCCTGGTGAGCTGGTGCGTGGCGATGTTCATCTTCACCCTCGGCGAAATGATCATTTACCCCGCCGAATTTCTCTTCGTCGATACCCTGGCCCCGGAAGAACTGCGCGGCAGTTACTACGGCGCACAGAACCTCGCGGCCCTCGGCGGCGCGCTAAGCCCGGTGATTTGCGGTTTCCTGCTGATGCACACACCGGCGCCCACCATGTTTTATGCCTTGAGCGCGCTGACAGCCATGGGCGGGTCTCTGTGTTTCATGAGCGGTCGTCGAGTCGCGTTACAGCAAAAATAATGCACTCAAACTGCATTAATATGAATTTGTCAGCATCGGGAATGCACGGCACACTGTGCCTCGTTCCTCCCCCAATAGTTGGAACACCTTCAAGGGCTTTCTGGGTTTCCCAGATAAGCCTTTTTTTTTCCTGGTTTTTTACCAACGGATCGTTTGCCTCATGCTCGCTCGCTGGTTACCTGCCGCCATCAACACCCGTCCTTCCGAATGGAGCCGTGCCGCCATCGGCATGTCCCTGGGCACGCTGTTCAGCGTCTGGCTGTGCGCGCAAGTGTTCGGCATGGAAGTGGCCCAGCATTTGATCGGGCCGTTGGGCGCATCAGCGGTGTTGCTGTTTGCCGTTTCTTCCGGCGCCCTCGCCCAGCCGTGGTCAATTCTTGGCGGATATTTGAGTGCTGGCGTCGTTTCGCTGCTGGTGGCTCACGTCCTCGGACGAACCCTCGGCAGCGCCTGCCTGGCGGCGGGCATGGCGCTGATCCTGATGTGCTGGCTGCGTTGCCTGCATCCACCGGCCGGCGCCTTGGCGCTGCTGTTGGTCCTGGCAGACCCGGCGACCATCGCGCTGGACTGGAAAGCCCTCGGCCCGGTGATGCTCGGCGCATCGACCCTGCTGCTCAGCGCTCTGGCCTACAACAACCTGACGCGCATTCGCTACCCCAAGCGTGCCAGCGAGCCGGTGGCCGTGGTTCCGGCCGATCATCCCCCGATCGACAGCCAGGCCATCACCGCACAGGACTTGAAACTCGCCTTGGCGGAAATGGAAGCATTCTTCGATGTCACCCCGGAAGACCTTGAACAACTGATTCATATCAGTGAGTTACACGCCAAACGTCGCAGTATTGGTGAGGTGCTGTCCAATCGTGCATAGCGTCACAAGGATCGACCAACGGTCAGTGCAGGACCTTGCCTGCCGATAATCTGCGACTAAAGTCAAAAACGTACCGCATAGAGTTGTCTGCCTTTCACTACAAAGTCTGGCACGCCGTAAAGTCCAGTAGCGATGACATGGAAGAAGTCTGGCTATGGAGAAACACTCGACATTGTTGAGTGGCGATGCTGCCTTCGCGCTTTGACAGAACCGCACCTCCCGGAAAATCAACACGCAATCCTTCGCGTATTTTGCTGTTCGTGAATGCTCGGGTACGTGATTCGTACTCGAAGGGTTCTGTTGTTCTCTGCTCGGCCGGCCCTCTGGCTCTGGTGGTTTCGAAACCGTTTTTTCGAAATCCATGAGAGGGATGTTTCATGAGCGAACCACTGCTGCAAATGCTGCGAACCGCCGAGTTCGATGCACGCACCCGCCATCGCCTGCCATTGCGCGAGTACATGGATCTGACGATTACTCGTATGCGTGAAATCGTCCAGACCGGGCTGATCACCAATGACATGTGGCTCGGGCAGTCCTGCCAGGCGGACTTCCGACAGATGCTGGAGCGCGCCGCCACCGTAGGCGCTTTTGACTACGCGCTGTTTTCCTCGATTGTCGACCACATGATCGCCGGTAACGCGCTGTTTGCTCAGGGTGATGCACTGCAGGTCGCGCGCTATCGTCAGGAAATCATCGAGATGGGCGCGGTCTACGCCTTTGGCTGTACCGAGATCAACAGTGGTTCCGACGTGCGCAACCTGCACACCACTGTCACCTTTGATCCGCTGAGTCAGCGCCTGACCCTTCACACACCCTCACCCGCCGCCTGCAAATTCTGGATCGGCAATGCGCTGCACGCGGCCCAGGTCGTCATGGTGTTGGCGCGTTTGATCGTCAATGGCGTGGACGAGGGACTGCACTGGTTCCGGGTGGTGATCCGCGAGCGGGATAATGGTCCGCTGCTGTCCGGCGTCAAGCTCATGGCCTGTGACCCCAAGGGCGGGATCCATGCCAATCAAGTGGCCGGCATTCGCTTCTGCGAGATGAAACTGCCGCTGGACGCGATGATGCAAAGGCACGCCCGATTCACCGCTGACGGTCAATTCAACAGTGACATTCCCAAAGATCAGCGCGCAACCCGCGCCATGGAAACGTTCATTCAAGAGCGTTTGTTTCTGCTGGCGGCGGCTCGCGGCGGCGCGCAGTTGTGCGCTCATCTGGCATATCGTTTTGTCTGCCATCGACGGGTCAAAAACGCTGTAGCCGACGAACCCCTTCTGGCCAAACCGCTGATTCGGCAACGGTTGTATGTAGAACAACTGAAGGCACTCGCACTGAAGCTTTTGGAGCAAGCCATCTTGTCGCGCTTCGAAGCGATGTGGGACCAGCCGGATAAACGCAAAGAGCTGCATATTCTCGCGGCCATCGCCAAAAGTGTCGGCACCTGGATGGGGCTGGACGTCATGCGCAGGTGCCGCGAACTTTGCGGTTCGCAAGGTTTTCACCATTACAACCAGATCGTCACGCTGTGCATGGATTGCGAAATCAGCATCACCTTTGCTGGCGACAACAGCGTCATGGCCTACCAGGTTGCCAGGGACGCTGTCACCCGGCCAAGGTTTGCTTCGCGGCCTGCGCGCAACATTGCCCAGCGTATGGAAAAGACGATTGTCGAGCAGTGTTGCAGTCCGAGCGATGTTTCACATTGCCAGGCATTGGCGCTGACCTATGCCCGGGCACTTGACCTGATCATCGCAGAGGTCGAGCGCAATCAACTCGTATCGCAGGAAGTGCTCGACGACGTTATCAAGGTGTTTTCGTGCCCATCAAGCGCAGGTGGACTGGCCGCTGACAGCATCGATTTGACTGCTCACGCCACAGAACCCCGTCTTGCCTTGCTGGCCGCATTGCTAGAGCCACCGCCGGAACTGCTCAGCGCGCCGATCGATAGTCAGCACTACATCCAGCAACTCACGGCCGCTTTGTACGAGGCGTAATGAAATGGATATTCAATCGCTGCTCGACTTCTCCCGTCGCGAGACCGTTCGTGACCCTTACAGGGCCTATGCTTATCTGCGCGAACATGACCCGGTGTATTGGTGTTCGCACTTCCATGCCTGGTTTTTGACCCGCTATAGCGATGTGTTCGCCGCGCAGGCCGACACCCAACGCTACTCCTCGAACCGCATGCAACAACTGGTCGATGCCCAGGTGCCGCCGGAAAAACGCGCGCAACTGGCCACGTTCGTCAAACTCGCGTCCGAATGGATGTACTCGCAGGACGGCAGGACGCACAAGGACAGCCGCCACCTGCTGGGCAAAGCGTTCACGCCGCGCACCATTGAATCGTTGCGTCAAACCATAGAGGCCATCACCGACGCAGAGCTGTCCGCACTCGAACCGCAAACGGATCTGATGGCCAACCTGTTCAACCGTGTTCCGGCGCTGATCCTTGCCCATCTTTATGGCATTCCTCGCGAAGACGCGCTGAAGCTCAGGCGCTGGACGGATTGCATTCTGATCTTTCTGGTCGGCAGCCTCGACCCGGACGTCGGGCCTGCTCAGGCACTGAAAGGCGTTGAAGAGATGTACGCCTATTTCGCTGATGTCATCGAGCAGCGTCGAAGGCAGCCTGAAGATGACCTGGTCAGCCGGGTTCTGGAGGCCAGCGTGGAGAGCGATTCGAGCACCGATCAGGTGCTGGCGCAGATTGTCTTCATTCTGGTCGCGGGCTACACCACCAGCGCGGATCAGCTGTGCATCGGTTTGTTGCATCTGCTTGAGCATCCCGATCAATTTGAAGCGCTGAGGGCTGACCCGAACCTGGTCAAACCGGCCATTGAAGAGATGCTGCGCTTCGATTCCGCCGGTTCATTCAGCCATCGCGTGCTCAACGATGACGTGTCGATCCATGGCGTCACGATGAAACAAGGCGATCTGGTCTACCTGATGCGCGCCTCCGCCAACCGTGACCCCGCGAAATTCCCCGACCCCGACCGTTTCGATATTCGCCGCGAACACAACGATCACCTGGCGTTTGGTCGGGGTGAGCACTTCTGCATGGGCACGGCGTTGTTCAGGCTCGAAGCTGAAGTCGTTTTTACCTTGCTGTTCCAGCGCTTTCCCGAGTTGAGCCTGATTGCTGACAAAACTGCGATCTGGCGTGACAACAATCTGCAATTTCGTGGACTGAAATCACTGCCCATTGATTTGGGCAAAGGAGCGGCACAATGAAAATTCAACGCGTTTTTTCGCAAGCAATCTGGGAAGAGATGGCCGGATATTGCAGGGCAATTCGGGTAGGTGAGCGCATTCTGATGGGCGGCACCGTCGCATTTGATGACAAGGGCCAGCCATTCAAACCGGGTGATGCATATGAGCAGACCCTGCGTTGCCTGGAAATTATTGAAACCTCTATCAAACAGCTCGGTGTAGATCGTCGGAGCATTATTGGTATTCGTATATACACCACGAGCATGAAGTACTGGCCGGACATCGCCAGGGCGCACAAAAAATTCTTCGAGGGCCATCCGCCGACGCTGATGTGTCTGGCAGTCTCCGAACTGATCAGCGAGGAATATGTGGTTGAAATCACCACCGAGGCAACAGCCTGCGAGATCGAACTATGACGGCCCATCAGCAGGATTCAGGACCTGGCGTCGAAAGTGCCAGAGCGGCACTGCGGGAGTTAATGGTCGTGAGCGTTCGCGACCTGTCTATCAACAGCCACGGACGGCGTCTGCCCCTGCGGCTATACACACCCGCCGGCCCGGGCCCCTTTGCAGTGCTGATGTTTTTCCACGGCGGCGGCTGGGTCACCGGCGACCTGGACACCCACGACGGTTTTTGCCGACACATGTGCGAATGGGCAGGTTGTGCCGTGGTCGCCGTCGACTACGCCAGGCCCCCGGAACATGTATTCCCCGCTGCGGTGGAAGATTGCTGCGCCGCCACCGAGTGGGTTGTCGAACAGGGCTCGGTCATGGGGTTGGATCCTTCTCGAATGGCGGTGGCCGGCGGTGGCTCGGGGGGTGGGCTGGCGGCCGTCATTTGCCAATGGGCCCATGAGCAAGCCAGGCCGCTGATCATGTTTCAACTGTTGCTTTACCCCTTGCTCGATTGTCTGGCTCAAAATCCTTCCCACAGAGAATTCGCCGAAGGGTTCGGGCTGACCGGCAAAATGCTTGAGTGGTACATCAATCACTATGTGCCCGAAGAGGTTTCCCGCGCCGATCCACGCCTTTCTCCCCTGCGCCACAAACACCTGCAAGGCCTGCCGCCGGCGTTGATCCTTACCTCTGAACTGGATGTATTGCGCGACGAAGGCCGCGAGTATGTTCGTCGACTGACAGAGGCTGACGTGCCGGTTCACCACAAAGAGTATCCGGGCATGTGCCACGGCTTTATCAACTACCCGGCGGAGTCTGATGATGCCAAGCGAGCGCTGCTGCTCTGCGCTCAGTCTCTGCAAAAGCACCTTCGCCATTGAATATAGAAAGGGTCAGAGCGGATGCCTTGGCCCAAATCAAACCAGACAGTCGCTGAAACCCTGTGGCGAAGGGGCTTGCCACCCGTTGGGTTGCGATGCGACCCCAAAACCATTCACCGCAGTTTTGTCAGTTAAACCGTGTATACCGGTTTTACGACTGCTGCGCAGCCGAACGGGGCGGTGCGGCGGTCCGACAATCCCCCTCGCCACAGGTATGTGCTCTCTACGGGATCTGCTTTAGCCCTGCGGGCCGATGTTATCCAGCACCCGGTTCGCCGTGATCTCCGCCATCATGATGCTGTTGGAAATACCCAAAAGCGCATAACGCGACTCACCCTCCAGATGATCCACCAACTGGTGCACCATCACATCGACCGAGGCCAGCGTCTCGACCAAGTAAACTGCCAGGGTTTCGGTCGTGGCCTCAGGGTCTACGGAAAACAGGGTACTGCGTGTTCGCGGGGTGGCTTTGATGTCGGCGTTGGACGGAAAGTGGAAGTCGAGCGCGCGTTCGGCGGCGTCGTTGAGTTTTTTGGAATCGGTGGATTCGTAGGGGGAAACGTCGTCGGTTTCGGGTGGATTGGGTGTTGGTTTGAACATAGGTGAAACTCCTCTCATCGTATTTGGGAGCCACCGCCCTCGCTACCAAACGACGGGTGGTGGCCATGCACAGGTTGGTAGACCGGGATGTGAGGAGACCGGCGCGCCCGAGGACGCCCTGTGCATGACCACCATAAAACAGAGACGAACAAACGCCGTAAATGGTGATGCTTAGCACCTCACATGAAACCCGGGGCTACCAAACCCCCATCGCTGTTTTTCAGCGACGGGGAAACGATAAAACCCAGGCCGAAGGCGCACAAGCCGGCGGATTCTGGCGCAGTCGTAGGTAACGGCGCAAGGATGTGTAGCCTGAGAGAGTGTCTGGAGATGTCTATTAAACATCGCTGTTTAAATCTCGCCCGGACTGAGGTCGCAGAGTTGCCCTGCAACATAGAATCTCCCCCATTTAGAGCCATGCAAATATGCAGGAAGAACCTGCATATATCCCGGTTGTACATCACAAATTTGCACTGTTACGATCCAGCATCGCTCGCGCGCGAGCTTCTCTATAAAGAACAATAAAAGCAGGGAGTTAGTGATGACTGCTCAGGTTTCATCGAAGGCGACTTCGTCCATGGATGCCACGCAAAACGAAGTGCTGGCCGAGGTCCGCAACCACATCGGTCACCTGACCCTCAATCGCCCCGCCGGTCTCAACGCCATTACCCTGGACATGGTCCGCCACCTGCAGCGCCAGCTCGACGCCTGGGCGCAGGATCCGCAGGTTCATGCAGTGGTCTTGCGCGGTGCGGGCGAGAAAGCGTTCTGTGCCGGCGGCGATATTCGCTCGCTGTATGACAGTTTCAAAAGCGGCGACACGCTGCACGAAGAGTTCTTCGTCGAGGAATACGCCCTCGACCTCGCCATTCATCACTACCGCAAACCGGTGCTGGCCTTGATGGACGGTTTCGTCCTCGGCGGCGGTATGGGTCTGGTGCAAGGCGCTGACTTGCGGGTGGTCACCGAGAAGAGCCGTCTGGCGATGCCGGAAGTGGCCATCGGTTATTTCCCCGACGTGGGTGGCAGCCACTTCTTGCCACGGGTTCCCGGTGAACTGGGGATTTACCTGGGCGTCAGTGGCGTGCAGATCCGCGCGGCCGATGCGCTTTATTGCGGCTTGGCCGACTGGTACCTGGAAAGCGAAAAGCTCAGCTCGCTCGACGAGCAACTCGATCAGCTCCAATGGCACGAAACGCCGCTCAAGGACCTGCAAGGCCTGCTGGCGAAACTCGCGGTGCAACAACTGCCCGATGCGCCATTGGAAGCGTTGCGCCCGGCCATCGATCACTTCTTCGCCCTGCCCGACGTGCCGAGTATTGTTGAGCAACTGCGTGAAGTCACGGTCGCCGACAGCCACGAGTGGGCCACGACCACCGCCGACCTGCTGGAGAGCCGTTCGCCGCTGGCGATGGGTGTCACCCTGGAAATGCTGCGCCGTGGTCGGCACTTGAGTCTCGAAGACTGTTTCGCCCTTGAGCTGCACCTGGACCGTCAGTGGTTCGCGCGCGGCGACCTGATCGAAGGCGTGCGCGCCTTGCTGATCGATAAAGACAAGCAACCACGCTGGAACCCGCCGACCTTGCAGGCGCTGGACGCCGAGCACGTCGCGAGTTTCTTCAGCGGTTTTAAACAGAGCGGGAACTGAGCCATGCACGATATCGAATTGAGCGAAGAGCAAGTCATGATCCGCGACATGGCCCGGGACTTTGCCCGCGGCGAAATCGCGCCCCATGCGCAAGCCTGGGAAAAGGCCGGCTGGATCGATGACGGCCTGGTGGCGAAGATGGGTGAACTGGGCCTGCTGGGCATGGTGGTGCCGGAAGAATGGGGCGGCACCTATGTCGACTACGTCGCCTACGCCCTGGCGGTGGAAGAGATTTCCGCCGGCGACGGTGCCACGGGCGCGTTGATGAGCATCCACAATTCCGTGGGCTGCGGCCCGGTACTCAACTACGGCACCGAAGAACAGAAACAAACGTGGTTGCCGGACCTGGCCAGCGGCCAAGCGATCGGCTGCTTCTGCCTGACCGAGCCGCAAGCCGGCTCCGAAGCGCACAACCTGCGCACCCGCGCCGAACTGCGCGACGGGCAATGGGTGATCAACGGTGCCAAGCAATTCGTCAGCAATGGCAAGCGGGCAAAACTGGCGATTGTGTTTGCCGTGACCGATCCGGACCTGGGCAAACGCGGCATCTCAGCGTTTCTGGTGCCGACCGATACCGCCGGTTTTATCGTCGACCGCACCGAACACAAGATGGGCATTCGCGCCTCTGACACCTGTGCAGTGACCTTGAGCAACTGCACGATTCCCGAAGCCAATCTGCTGGGTGATCGCGGCAAAGGGCTGGCCATCGCCCTGTCCAACCTCGAAGGCGGCCGCATCGGCATCGCCGCGCAGGCGCTGGGCATTGCCCGGGCGGCGTTCGAAGCGGCGCTGGCGTATTCTCGGGATCGGGTGCAGTTCGACAAACCGATCATCGAGCACCAGAGCATCGCCAACCTGCTGGCCGACATGCACACCCGGCTGAACGCGGCGCGTTTGCTGATTCTGCATGCTGCGCGACTGCGCAGCGCCGGCAAGCCGTGCCTGTCCGAGGCTTCGCAGGCCAAGCTGTTTGCGTCGGAAATGGCCGAGAAAGTCTGCTCGTCGGCGATGCAGATTCATGGCGGGTATGGGTATCTGGAGGATTACCCGGTGGAGCGCTATTACCGGGATGCGCGGATTACGCAGATTTATGAAGGGTCGAGCGAGATTCAGCGGATGGTGATTGCCCGGGAGCTGAAGAATTATTTGGTGTAAGCCCTAAAAGCATCGCGGGCAAGCCCCTTCCCACAGGGTTCTCTGGTGTACACAAGAGCTGTGAACGCTGGAGATCCACTGTGGGAGCGGGCTTGCCCGCGATGGCGTCAGTGAAAGCGCCGCATTACTTGCCTTTGAATTCAGCCTCGCGCTTGGCAATAAACGCCGCCATCCCTTCCTTCTGATCCTGCGTCGCAAACGCCGCATGGAACACCCGGCGTTCAAAGCGCACGCCTTCCGACAGGCTCACTTCAAATGCGCGGTTGACGCTTTCCTTGACCATCATCACAATCGGCAGCGACTTCTTGGCAATCAACGCCGCGACTTTCAGCGCCTCTTCCAGCAGTTCATCCGCCGGCACGATCCGCGCGACAATCCCGCAGCGCTCGGCTTCTACCGCGTCAATCAAACGCCCGCTCAGGCACATTTCCATGGCCTTGGCCTTGCCCACGGCGCGGGTCAGGCGTTGGGTGCCGCCCATGCCCGGCAGCACGCCGAGGTTGATTTCCGGCTGGCCGAATTTCGCATTGTCGCCAGCCAGGATGAAATCGCACATCAACGCCAGTTCACAACCACCGCCCAGGGCAAAACCGTTGACCGCGGCAATGATCGGCTTGCGGCGGTTGGCCACGCGATCACTGTCGCTGAACAGGTCGTCGAGGTAGATCTGCGGGTAGGTCAGCTCGGCCATTTCCTTGATGTCGGCGCCGGCGGCGAAGGCTTTTTTCGAGCCGGTCAGCACGATGCAGCCGATGTTCGAATCGGCTTCCAGTCCATCGAGGGCATGGTTCAGTTCGCTGACGATCTGCGCATTCAACGCGTTCAGAGCCTGCGGCCGGTTGAGGGTGATCAAGCCCACACGACCGTGGGTTTCCAGCAAAATCGTTTCGTAGTTCACAAGTAGCTTCCTTCTCAAAGATTGCGCGAAATAACCATGCGCTGAATATCGCTGGTGCCTTCGTAGATCTGGCACACCCGCACGTCGCGGTAGATCCGCTCCAACGGGAAGTCGTTCAGGTAACCGTAACCGCCGAGGGTTTGCAACGCCGAGGAGCAGACCTTCTCGGCCATTTCCGAGGCGAACAGTTTGGCCATGGACGCTTCGACCAGGGCCGGTTTACCGCTGTCCCGTAATGCCGCTGCGTAATGCACCATTTGCCGGGCGACAGCAATCTGGGTGGCCATGTCTGCCAGACGGAACGCGACCGCCTGGTGTTCGATGATCGGCTTGCCGAAGCTCTCACGCTCACGGGCGTAGTCGCGGGCCGCTTCAAACGCGGCGCGGGCCATGCCCACCGATTGCGAGGCGATGCCGACACGGCCGCCTTCGAGGTTGGCCAGGGCAATCCGATAACCTTCGCCTTCCTCACCCAACCGGTTGGCCACCGGGACTTTGACGTCTTCGAAGAGAATCTGGCAGGTGTCGGACGCGTGCTGACCGAGTTTGTCTTCGACCCGGGCGACTTTATAGCCCGGCGAATCAGTCGGCACGATCAGCGCCGTGATGCCACGTTTTCCGGCACTCGGGTCGGTCACGGCAAACACAATCACCACCCCGGCGTTCTGCCCGGAGGTGATGAATTGCTTGCAGCCGTTGAGCACGTAGTGATCGCCTTCCAGACGCGCACGGGTTTTCAGGCCGCTGGCGTCGGAACCGGCCTGCGGTTCGGTCAGGGCAAAGGCGCCGAGCATCGCGCCGCTGGCCAGTGGCTTGAGGAAGCGTTCTTTCTGATCGTCGTTGCCGTACTTGAGGATCGGTACGCAACCCACGGAGTTGTGCACGCTCATGATCGTCGAGCAGGCGCCGTCACCGGCGGCGATTTCTTCCAGGGCCATGGCGTAGGCCAGGTAACCGGTGTCGCAACCACCCCACTCCTCCGGCACCAGCATGCCGAAGAAACCCAGCTCGGCCATCTCGCCGATGGCTTCCTTGGGGAAGCGGTGTTCGCGGTCCCACTCGGCGGCAAACGGTTTCAGCCGTTCCTGGGCAAACTGCCGGGCGGCGTCGCTGATCTGAAGTTGTTCGTCGTTGGGAATCATGACCAGTCCTTAATTGGGTTGAACGCAAAACCTGTGGGAGCGAGCTTGCTCGCGATGGCGGACTCAAATTCGACATTATTTATCGACTGATACACCGCTATCGCGAGCAAGCTCGCTCCCACAGGGATTGGTGGCAGCCTTAGTAAAGGCATTCCACAGCCATGGCCGTGGCTTCACCGCCGCCGATGCAGATCGCTGCAACGCCACGCTTCAGGCCTTTCTGGCGCAGGGCCGAGAGCAGGGTCACGAGAATCCGCGCGCCAGACGCACCAATCGGGTGGCCCAGGGCGCAAGCGCCGCCGTGCACGTTGATCTTCTCGTGGGGGATTTCCAGTTTGGTCATGGTCACCAGACTGACCACCGCGAACGCTTCGTTGACTTCGAACAACTCGACGTCGTCCACGGACCAGCCGGTTTTCTTCATCAGCTTCTTGATCGCGCCCACCGGCGCCACCGGGAACAGGCCCGGGGTATCGGCAAACGCAGCGTGGCCGTGAATCACCGCCAGCGGTTTCAGACCTTGTTTCTGCGCTTCGGAACGGCGCATCAGCACCAGTGCCGCTGCACCGTCGGAGATCGAACTGGAGTTGGCCGCCGTCACCGTGCCGCCTTCGCGGAACGCCGGTTTCAGCGAGGTAATCTTGTCCAGTTTGGCTTTCGGTGGTTGTTCGTCGTTGCTGATCAGCACCTGCTCTTTTCCGACAGTCACGGTAATCGGCACGATCTCGTCCTTGAAGCTGCCGTCCTTGATCGCCTGCTGCGCGCGGGTGGTCGAGGCAATGGCGAATGCGTCCTGAGCTTCGCGGCTGAAACCGTTGGTTTCGGCGCAATCCTCGGCGAAGGTGCCCATCAAGCGGCCTTTGTCGTAGGCGTCTTCCAGACCGTCGAGGAACATGGAGTCGAGCACGCGGCCATGGCCCATGCGGTAACCGCTGCGGGCGCGGTCCAGCAGGTACGGCGCGTTGGACATGCTTTCCATGCCGCCCGCGACGACCACCTCGGCGCTGCCGGCAACGAGCATGTCGTGGGCCAGAATCGCCGCTTCCATGCCCGAGCCGCACATCTTGTTCAGGGTGGTGCAGCGGGTCGATTTATCCAGCCCCGCGCCCAGCGCGGCCTGACGCGCCGGGGCCTGGCCGAGGCCGGCGGGCAGTACGCAGCCAAACAGCACTTCCTCGACCGCTTCAGGCGCGATACCGGCGCGTTCAACCGCTGCACGAATCGCGGCAGCACCGAGTTGCGGTGCGGTCAGGCTTTTCAGTTCGCCCTGGAAACCGCCCATCGGGGTGCGGACGGCGCTGACGATAACGATGGGATCGTTGGCAATAGTCATGACAGATCTCCTTATTTGGCGGCCATGCGCAAGGCACCGTCGAGACGGATCACCTCGCCATTGAGCATGCTGTTTTCAATGATATGCCTGACCAGCGCGGCATACTCGCCAGGTTTGCCCAGACGTGGCGGGAACGGCACACCGGCCGCCAGGGAGGCGCGGACTTCCGGGGTCATGCCGGCCATCATCGGCGTTTCAAAAATGCCTGGGGCGATGGTCATCACACGGATGCCGAAGCGCGCCAGTTCACGGGCGGCGGGCAACGTCAGGCTGACGATTGCGCCTTTGGACGCGGCATACGCGGCCTGGCCAATCTGGCCGTCATAGGCCGCCGCCGAGGCGGTGTTGATGATCACGCCGCGCTCACCGTCAGCATCCGCTTCGGTTTCGGCGATGGCCGCCGAAGCCAGACGCAGCATATTGAAGCTGCCGATCAGATTGACGTTAACCACTTGGCTGAAACTGGCCAACGCGTGCGGGCCGTTCTTGCCGAGGATCTTCTCTCCACGCACGATGCCGGCGCAATTGACCAGACCGTTCAGGCCGCCGAAGGCTTTCACCGTCGCCTGCACAGCGGCTTCGGCGGCGGCTTCGTCGCTGATATCGGCCACCACGCTTTGCGCGCCGAGACGTTCAGCCTGGGCTGCAACCGCCTCGGCGTTCATGTCCACCAGCATCACTTTGGCGCCGGCCGCAACCAGCATTTCAGCGGTGGCCGCACCGAGGCCCGACGCACCGCCTGTGACGAGAAAAACCTTGTTTTCGATCTGCATCATTGTTTCCTTGGTTCGAGCTAAACGTTCTTCGCCGCGGCCTCATGAGCCTTGGCGATTTCCTGGTTGCGCAAGATAAAGCGCTGCAATTTGCCGCTTGGGGTTTTCGGCAACTCGCTGACAAATTCGATTTCACGCGGGTACGAATGCGCGGCCAGACGCTTGCGCACGTGTTGGCGCAGCTCTTCGGCCAGTTCCGGCGTCGGGCGGTATTGCGAACAGATCACCACGAAGGCTTTGACCAGTTCGGTGCGCTCCGGATCGGGCTTGCCGACGACGGCGGCTTCGATCACTGACGGGTGTTCGATCAACGCACTTTCCACATCGAACGGGCCGACGCGGTAGCCGGAAGTGGTAATCACGTCATCGCTGCGGCCGACGAAGCTGATGCTGCCGTCCGGGTTCCACTCGACGGTGTCGCCGCTCAGGTAATAGTTACCAACGAAGGCCTTGGTTGGCGCGCCTTCATAACCGGCGAACCAACACATCGGCGACTGGGTGCGGTCAATGGCGAGGATGCCTGGCTGGCCGACGCCGAGTTCCTTGTATTCATCATCGAGCACTACGATGCGGTGGCCCGGCGAGGCAAACCCTGCGGCACCCATGTGGATCGGATGCTCCAGGCCATGGTGATTGCACAGGACCATGCCCAGTTCGGTTTGGCCGTAATGGTCATGAATGACCACGCCGAGGTTGTCGGCGAACCAGCGGATCACTTCCGGGTTCAGCGGCTCACCGGCGCTGCTGACGATGCGCAGTTTGCCCTTGATCGACTTGGCGAATTCGTCGCCACCGGCAATCAGCAAACGGTAGGCCGTCGGTGACCCGGTGAGATTAGTGATGCCGTATTTGTTGATGACGCGGCAGGTGCTTTCGAGGGTGAACGGGCCGTCGTAAAAGGTGATCGGATGCCCCATCGCCATAGGCCCGGTGACGCCGAAATAGATGCCGTAGGCCCAGCCCGGATCGGCGACGTTCCAGAACGCATCTTCGGGGCGCAGGTCCACGGCGTCACGGGTGTAGCTTTCGAAGGCAACGATGGCCTTGAGCGGCACCGACAGCGCTTTCGACGGGCCGGTGGTGCCCGAGGTGAACATCAGCAGGAACGGGTCTTCGCCGGTCAGCAACACCGGTTCGCATTCGGAGGAATAATTGGCCAGTTCGGCCCAGAAGCTGTAATCGCCACGAACGATGCCTTGGCCTTTCGCACCGGCGACGGTGACGATGGTCGGGCAGTCGGCGACTTCAGCGAGTTTGGGGCGATTGACCGCGTCGGTCACCACGACTTTGGCCCCGGAGCAACTGAGACGGTGCTCGATGGCTTTCGGGCCGAAGGCGGTGAACAACGGCTGATAGACCGCGCCGATGCGCCAGGTGGCGAAGACGGTGATCAGCAATTCGATGTTGCGCGGCAGCAGGCCGGCGACCTTGTCGCCTTTCTTCACGCCCTGGGCCAGGAGGAAGTTGGCAAAACGCGCGGCTTTGTCCTGCAAGTCTTTGAAGGTGTACGTCGCGCTGGCGCCGTCGCGGCCTTCCCAGAACAGCGCAATGCGCCCCGGCAAGGCATGCCGGTCGCAACATTCGACACAGGCGTTGAGGGCAGTCAAATCACCGGCCAGGGCGGCGTCGACGGTGTGCTGATAATTGAACTGTGACGTGGCAGACAAGTAATCGCGCATTGCCAGAATCCCTCTGTATTTTTATTAGGTTGGGGGAACCGTAAAAACCACAGAAATACTCACCCCGCGCGGGGATCGGGGCAATGGTCAAAGCTATCAAGTTGTTTGACTGGTTTGGCCAAGGTTCAAGAGGGTTGTTGTCTGGACTGGCGCCATCGCGGGCAAGCCCGCTCCCACAGGTCATGCGCCAATTTTGAAAACGCACAAATCCTTTGGGAGCAGGCTTGCCCGCGATGGCGCCGGATCTGTCAACACAAGATATGGATCAGCTCGCCTCGTTCAGGATCAAACTCCGGTAATGCCCCGGATTCGACCCCGACCACTTGCGAAACGCCTTGTAGAACGAACTCGCATCGGCAAAGCCCAACCGCGTAGCGATTTCGGCGAAGCTGATCTGCGGCTCGGCCAGCCACACAATGGCCAATTCCTTGCGCACGCTGTCCTTGAGCCCCTGGTAGGTCTGCCCTTCCTCCGCCAGCCGCCGGCGCAAGGTCGAGGCCGACATGCACAGTTGCTGCGCCAGCGGCTCGGTCTCCGGCCACTGATCGGCAGGCAACTGGCGCAAATCATGCTTGATCCGGCTGGCCAGGCTCTCCGGGTCGCGGTACTTGACCAGAATGTTCGCCGGCGCATGGGCCAGGAAGCGCTTGAGTTCTTCCGGGCTGCGCTTGATCGGCAGGTCCAGGCAGTCCGCCGAGAAAATCATCCGCGTGCGGGGCCGGTCGAAACGCAGGTTTTCGGAGAACATCACCTGATAGTCATCGCAGAAATCCGGCGCTGGGCAGCGCAATTCGATGGCCAGAATCGGTATGCGCCGTCCCGCCAGCCAACAGGCAACGCCGTGCACGATCATCCAGTAGGTGAAATAGGTGAAGGCGCGGCGCGGGTCCTGGTCGTCTTCCAGCAACACGATCTCCGCCAGGCTTTGCTGACGAACCAGTTGCGCAGGCATGCGTTCGAGCATCAGCGACAAAAAGCTCAGGCCTGAGGTCAGGCCCGCAGCCAGGCTCGGCTGGATCATCGAACTGCGGCAAAGAAACTCAAGGCTGCCGGATTTGAGCTTGCGCGGGTCCATGCCAAAAAATTCATCGTCCCCGCGCCGGGCCAGCAAGCGCCATAGCCGCGCATAGGCAGTGGCCGGGACCCGGGCATGGGTGGTGTGCAGCAGCGCCGGATCGATGCCGACCTTGTTCAATACCTCGTCGGTGGCGGCTCCTGGGGCGCAACTTTGCAACAGGGCTTCGCGCACCAGTTGAATGGCGATGGTGTCTTTTTCCGACATTGAGCGAGGTGGGCCTTGTTTTTGTTTGAGTGCCGGCATATTAGCGCAGCCGTCAGCCCAATGCAGATCCTATGAGCAGCCAAAAATCCCTGTGGGAGCGGGCTTGCCCGCGATGACGGCTGCACATTCAAAATATATGTCGAATGACACTCCGCCATCGCGGGCAAGCCCGCTCCCACAGGGGGACGGTGTGATCTTTAAATCTGTTCAGGTTAGGTTCAGGTAAATGTCAATGAATGCCATTTGGGAATGAGTGTCATTATGTTACAAATTAGCACCCTATCTAATCCCGAGACGGTGCTGAATGCTTGTTCCTTTTCTGATCATGCTGCGCGAAGGCATTGAAGCCGCGTTGATCGTTGGCATCATCGCCAGCTACCTCAAGCAGACCGGCCGTGGCCAGTGGATGCCCGCCGTGTGGATCGGCGTTTTCCTTGCCGTTGCGCTGGCCTTGCTGGTGGGCGGTGGTCTGGAGCTGGTGAGCGCCGAATTCCCGCAGAAACAACAGGAGTTGTTTGAAGGTGTGGTCGGCCTGGTGGCTGTCGGCATTCTCAGCTCCATGGTCTTCTGGATGCGCAAAGTGGCGCGTTCGATCAAGCACTCGCTGCACGTCTCCCTCGACCACGCGCTGACCGGCTCCAGACACCAGGTCACGGCACTGATCGCCATGGTGTTTTTCGCCGTGGCCCGGGAAGGCCTGGAGACGGTGTTCTTCCTGCTCGCGGTGTTCCAGCAGAGCGAAGGCCCGGCGGCGCCGATCGGCGCCCTCCTCGGCCTGATCCTGGCGATCATCGTCGGCTTCCTGATCTACACCGGCAGCATGCGCTTGAACCTCGGCGCGTTCTTCCGCTGGACCGGCTTGTTCATCCTGGTGGTGGCGGCGGGCATTCTCGCCAACTCGGTGCAGGCGCTGCATGAAGCCGGAATCTGGAATCACCTGCAAACCGTGCTCTTCGACTTCAGTGCGACGCTGCCGATGGACGGCCCGGCGGGTTCGGTGCTGGCCGGCATGTTCGGTTACCAGGACGCGCCGACGGTCAGCACCCTCGGGGCCTATCTGATTTACCTGGTGGTGGCGTTGGTGATGTTCTTTCTCCCTGCGCCCGCACTCGCTAAACAACCTTCTTCCGTTTCCAGCCAGTAAGGGCACCCATGCCAAATCAAGCCCCTCCCCAGGCCTCGCCTCCTCGCGCCTTGCGCTGGGCGGTGGCCGGTTCGGTGATCGTGATGATCGCTGCCGGTGGCCTGTTCTACTACGCCTCGAAAATGGCGGCAGCCAAGCGCCAGACCAACCATGACGAAGTGGTGGTGACCATTCACTCGCACAGCTGCGAGCCGAATGCGCTGACCGTTCCGGCGGGCCGCGCCAGTTTCCGCATCGTCAATCGCTCGGATCGGGCGGTGGAATGGGAAATCCTCGACGGCGTGTTGGTGGTCGAAGAACGGGAAAACATCGCGCCGGGCCTGAGCCAGATCATCAACGCCAACTTGCTGCCCGGCGACTACGCGATCACCTGCGGACTGCTGAGCAACCCGCGCGGCACCTTGCACGTGACTCCGACCGCCGCTTCCGACGCGGCCGCCAAGGCCAAACCGTCGATGGTCGCGTTCGTCGGGCCGCTGTCGGAATTCCGCGTGTACCTGAGCAGCCAAAGCAGCGAGCTGATCAAAGCCGTCGCCGCCCTTGAGCAAGCCATCGCAGCTGGCGACCTGAGCCAGGCACAAGCGCTGTATGTGCCCGCTCGTGCGGCCTATCAACGGATCGCCCCGGCCGCCCAGCGTTTGGCTGAACTGGACAACGCGATCAATGCCCGCGCCGATTACTTCGAGAAACGCGAGCAGGATCCTGCCTTCAGCGGTTTCCACCGCATCGAATACGCGCTGTTCCAGCAACGCAACCTCGACGGTCTGGCACCGGTTGCCCAGCGCCTGAGCAGCGATGTCACCACCCTCAAACAGCAACTGCTCGCGCAATCGCTGCCACCGGAGCAACTGGTGAGCATTGTCGTGCGCAATCTGCACAGCCTCGCCGATGTGCGTGCCAGCAGCGGCGAAGAAGAACGCTACAGCCACACCGACCTGAACGGATTTGCTGGCAACCTCTTCGCTGCGCGCAAAGTCGTCGACCTGTTGCGCCCGTTGCTGACTAAGTCCGCCGCCGAGTTGCTGCCGAAGATCGACAGCGCGATCACCGCCCTCGACGCCGAACTCAATGGATTGAAGGTCCAGGACGATTACGCGAGCTACGACACAGTCACTGCCGAGCAGCGCAAACAGATCGCGGACAAGGCCAAGGCGCTGGCCGACGCACTCGATGGAATCGATCCCGCCCTCGGCCTTTCCGGCCTTTAAGCAGAAGACTCAAACCGATGAACGATTCAGAACACTTTAACCTCCAGCGTCGCCGGGTACTGATGGGCATGGGCGCCGCCGGTGTCGCGCTGGCAGGCTCCGCACTGAGCTGCCCGGCGATGGCTGCAAGCCCCGCGCAAGTCACCGAAGCGCCGAGCAGCGACAAGACCGAAGACCGCCACGCGTTCCACGGCAAGCACCAGACCGGCATCGTCACCCCGCGTCCGGCGTCCGGCATGCTGGTGTCGTTTGATGTGTTGGCCAGTGATCGTGAAGACCTGGAGCGTCTGTTCCGCACCCTCAACGAGCGCATCACGTTCCTGATGCAGGGCGGCCCGGTGGCGCAAGTCGATCCGAAACTGCCGCCGGTGGATTCGGGCATCCTCGGCCCGGTGGTCACGCCGGACAACCTGACCATCACCGTCTCGGTGGGTGAGTCGCTGTTCGACGAGCGCTTCGGCCTCGCCGCTGCCAAACCGAAACGCCTAATCCGCATGGTCGGTTTTCCCAACGATGCACTGGAAGCCGATTGCTGCCACGGCGACCTGAGTCTGCAGTTTTGCGCCAACACCACCGACACCAACATCCACGCCCTGCGCGACATTGTGAAAAACCTGCCGGACCTGCTGCTGGTGCGCTGGAAACAGGAAGGCAGCGTGCCGCCCCAAGCCCCAGCGAAACCCGGTGTGCCGGCGCAGAGCGCGCGCAATTTCCTCGGTTTTCGCGACGGCTCGGCGAACCCGGATTCCAACAACGCCAAGGCCATGGACAGCATCGTCTGGGTGCAACCGGGCAGCGACGAACCGGCGTGGGCTGCCAATGGCAGCTATCAGGCGGTGCGGATCATCCGCAACTTCGTCGAGCGCTGGGACCGCACACCCTTGCAGGAACAGGAAAGCATTCTCGGCCGCATCAAAGCCACCGGCGCGCCGATGGGCGGCGACCATGAAACCCAGGTCCCGGACTACGCCAAAGACCCGGAAGGCAAACTGACCAAACTCGACGCGCATATCCGCCTGGCTAACCCGCGCACCGCTGCGACTCAGGCCAACCTGATCCTGCGCCGGCCGTTCAACTATTCCAACGGCGTGAACAAGAACGGGCAGTTGGACATGGGTTTGTTGTTCATCTGCTACCAGGCCGATCTGGACAAAGGTTTTATCGCCGTGCAGACCCGACTCAACGGCGAGCCGCTGGAGGAATACCTCAAGCCGGTCGGCGGCGGTTACTTCTTCACCCTGCCGGGTGTTACGGGCGACAAGGACTTCATCGGTCGCTCGCTGCTTGACGCTACCTCACCCAAAACGAACACCTGAACAACCCCCACACGGAACCGTCCCATGAAAAAGTCGCCACTCGCGTTATTGCTGACCCTAGGCTTGCTCAATACCCCGCTGTCGGCTTTCGCGGCGACGGCGCCGCTGGAGTTGGTGCAGCCGATTTCGGATTACAAAATCTACGTCACCGAGCAACTGGATGAGCTGGCCAGCCACACACAGCAGTTCACCGATGCAGTGAAAAAAGGAGACTTGGCCACTGCCAGGAAACTCTACGCACCGACCCGGGTTTACTACGAGTCGATCGAGCCGATTGCCGAGCTGTTCAGCGACCTCGATGCCTCCATCGACTCACGCGTCGATGATCACGAAAAAGGCGTGAAAGCCGAAGACTTCACTGGTTTCCACCGCATCGAGTATTCGCTGTTCTCGGAAAACAGCACCCAGGGTCTCGATGAACTGGCCGATGGCTTGAACAAAGACGTCAAAGACCTGCAAGCCCGCGTCGCCGGCCTGACCTTCCCGCCGGAGAAAGTGGTGGGCGGTGCCGCTGCCTTGCTTGAAGAAGTGGCTGCCACCAAGATCTCCGGTGAAGAAGACCGCTACAGCCACACCGACCTGTATGACTTCCAGGGCAACATCGACGGCGCGAAGAAAATCGTCGATTTGTTCCGTCCACAGATCGAGAAGCAGGACGCGGCGTTTATTGCCAAGGTCGACAAGAACTTCGCCAGCGTGAACAAGATTCTGGCCAAGTACAAAACCAGGGATGGTGGGTTTGAGACGTATGACAAGGTGAAAGAGAACGACCGCAAGGCGTTGGTTGGGCCGGTGAATACGTTGGCCGAGGATTTGTCCACTTTGCGTGGGAAACTTGGT